>JASMLW010000211.1 GCA_030748485.1 Pirellulaceae bacterium | reverse complement strand
CCGCCGCCAAGTCCCGCTGACCGTCGTGCAACAGTTCGGACAGCATCAGCCGCGCGCGGAGGTGGTTCGTCGTCTTCTCGTCGGTGTCCTTGATGATTCGTCGATACTCACTTTCGCACCATTTGTAACGCCCCCGTTCTTGCAGCTGAACGGCGGCCTCCAGATGCTCCTCCCAGTTCTCGAGTCTCGTCTGCAGCGCCTCAGCGGCGATCCTCTCCGCTTCCGAATTGTCGCCGCGCTGAGACGCGTTTTCGGCGATGCGGTATTGCAACACGACGAACTTGTCGAACAGTTGGGGAAATCGTTCGGCAACTTGGTCGACGACATCGTGCATTCCTCGCGCCATCAACCAGTCCACATTCTCAAGCACCGACTCGCGTCGCTCTTCGACGAGCGCGACGAGCTGCTGGACCGCGTCCGCGGCGGCCGCCGTCTCGCCGTGCTTGCGCAATAGATCGACGCGCCAGCGAAGCAACTCCAGCACCGTGCTAGCCGATGTCCGCTCGGGGAAGCGGTCGAATGTGCGCTGCTCGTTGCGGACGATCCGCTTCCAATCGTCGAGCGAGCCGCGGGGATCGTCGAGCGACTTGGCGTAGGCGCGGACCCAGGCGGCCGCTTCGCGTTCGCTGACCGCCACGCCTTCTCGCAACAACTTGGCCGTCGCCGCGGCCAGCTGCTCTTCGACGCCCACTCGGATGATTCGCAAAGCCGCCCGCTTGGCGAGCACGGGAGAAGAGTCGAAACAGACAATGCGGCACAGCCCGACCAGTCCTTCCGCATGGGGCAGGGCGGCCACCCGATCCATTCGCGCGGTCCGATCAACCTCGCTGAACGAACCGTAGTTCTTCATCACGCGCTGCAAGTCGGGGACGTCCGTGTCGACCGTCCAGTCGATCCTCATGCTGAGCACCAGGTACCGCGCCCGCATCGCGATCTCGACATCGTCATTCAGCATCGCTTCTTGCAGCGCGTCGAAGGCCGAGACGCCGATCTTCGCCAACTCCGCCTGAGCCTCCTCGCGGCGGGCGAACTCGTCGTCCCCCAACCGCACAATCAACTCGGCAATCCGCGCTTTCAGCTTCGCGTTGTCGTCGGGTTTGTCGTCCCGCGCCGCCAACGGCGCCCCGATAAGGACAACAACAATCGGTATCGTGACCAACAGGGAACGCATTGAAACACCTCGCGGCAAAAGGATCCTTCTCCAAGATACCGCCAGACCGGGATTGGGCCTAGGCAAATGTATCCGCCGCTCGCCGCCGACTTGCCGGACCATCCCATTTCGCCCGGCCGAGCTAGCTATCGTTCTCGTTCTCGTCCGCCGGGTCAGAACCGTTGTCCTCCCCGTCGGAGTCCGACTCGGGGTCATCGTCGGTGGGACCCGACTGGTCCTCCATCCGCTGGATGTATTGCCTTAACCGCTCGTTCTCATCTTTGAGACCTTTAACGTGCAGCAGCGTCTGCACGCGTTTCTTTAGTTCGGAGCGAACGACCGGCTTGGAGAGAAAGTCGTCCGTCCGGGCCTCGACCGCG
Organism: Pirellulaceae bacterium; assembly: GCA_030748485.1. Classification (GTDB taxonomy): domain Bacteria; phylum Planctomycetota; class Planctomycetia; order Pirellulales; family Pirellulaceae; genus JASMLW01. The sequence continues at coordinate 14,826 of JASMLW010000211.1, read as the reverse complement.
CGATCGATGTCGCCCGGCTCGTTGAGCGCCGTCACCATCAGAATCAGGATGTGGCTGGTCGCGGTATCGCTCTTCAGCTGTTTGCAGACCTCGAACCCACTGAGCTTCGGCATCATCACGTCGAGCAGAATCAGGTGCGGCTGAAACGACGCGACCTTGTCGAGCGTATCCTGACCGTCGAGCGCAAATTCGACATCGCAATCGACGCCGGCCAGATACGCGTCCAGTAACTCGCGGTTGGATTGATTGTCGTCGGCAATCAGAATTCGACTCGACATCCCGGACTGTTCCTCTACATCTCGCTATCTCGCTCGCGTATTCGCCTGAGGAGATTTTACGAATCGAGCTCCGCGGCGGGAACGGGGAATTGGCTGCACATTTCGGCGACTTCGCCACGAATTCGCTCAAGAGCACCCTCGTCTTCGGCCGCTCGGAGCGCGGCGAGGATCCATTCGCCGATCGACTTCATCTGATCGGGACCCATGCCGCGGGTGGTGACGGCGGGGACGCCGATACGTACGCCCGACGGATCCATCGGCTTCCGCTCATCGTAGGGAATCATGTTTTTGTTGACCGTGATCCCGCACTTATCCAGCGCCTCCTCGGCCAACTTCCCACCGATACCCAACGCGGTGACGTCAACGAGCATCAGATGGTTGTCGGTGCCGCCGCTGACAAGCGACAATCCCCCGCTGGACAAGACGTCGGCCAGCACTTTGGCGTTGTCGATGATCGCTCTGCCGTAAGCTTTGAAATCGTCGGCCAGCGCCTCGCCAAAGCAGATGGCCTTGCCGGCGATGACGTGCATCAACGGCCCGCCCTGCAATCCGGGAAAGACGCTGCGATCGAGATTCTTGGCGTGCTCCTCGCGGCAGATCACCATACCGGCGCGGGGACCGCGCAGCGTCTTGTGAGTTGTCGTGGAGACGAAGTCGGCGACCTCCGTGGGATTGTCATGCAACCCGGCGGCGACCAAACCGGCGTAGTGAGCCATATCGACGAACAGTCTGGCCCCCACTTCGTCAGCGATCTCTTTGAACTGTCCGTGGGGAATCTCGCGCGGGTACGCGCTGGCTCCCGCGACGATCAACTTCGGCTTGTGCTCCCGCGCCAGTTGAGCGACTTGGTCGAAGTCGATGCGGTGAGTATCGGGCGTCACGCCGTAGCTGTGGAATGAGTAGAGTTTCCCGGAGATATTGAGCCTCATGCCGTGCGTCAAATGTCCGCCGTGAGCCAGATCGAGCCCGAGGACCGTATCGCCCGGATCGAGCGTTGTGAGGTAGACGGCTTGGTTGGCTTGGGAACCGGAGTGAGGCTGCACGTTGGCGTGCTCGCCGCCGAACAGCTCAAGCGCTCTCTCCCGCGCGATCCGCTCAACGACGTCGACGTGTTCGCAGCCGCCGTAGTACCGGCGACCCGGATAGCCCTCGGCGTACTTGTTGGTCAGCACGCTGCCGGCCGCCTGCATGACGGTGGCGCTGGTGTAGTTTTCGCTCGCGATGAGTTCGAGACCACTGCTTTGGCGGTCGATCTCTTTTGCGATGGCTCCCCAAACCTCGGGGTCATTTTTCTGGATCAGGTTCATGCAACAGATTCATGCAACTTGCGAGGGGACCGGCGGCACGGTTAAATGACGACCGCAGCGATTTCCACCGCCGCGGCGGCCCACAGTTTTGGCGTTGATATTTTCGAGTTTGTCTTCGGTCGAATCCAGCGACCAACGGGAGCGGACGAACGACAACCGAGCAGTAGCTCGCTTTGTGTGGCGCCGCCACTTTTGGGAAGGCTGCATTGTTGGCCCGCTCTGCTAAATCGTCAATGAGGCTTCCCTCCTATCCGCGATCGCTTACAAATGACCTCCAATGACTCAACTGAACCGCGCCGAGACGATGATCCGAGCCGAGTCGTCGATTGGATTGTCGACCTGTTTCATCGGCGTGGCGACGCGTCCTACATCGGGGAAGCGGTCACGCAAACTCAACACGCTCTGCAGGCTGGCGAGCTAGCGCAGCAGGCCGGAGCGTCCGACGAGTTGATCACCGCCGCCATCCTGCACGACATCGGGCACCTGCTCCACAATCTGCCGGAAGATATCGCCGACCAAGGAATCGATGACCGCCACGAGGCGCTCGGTGAACGATTTGTCGCGCGCCATTTTTCCCCGCTCGTCGCCGAGGCCGTGCAATTGCACGTCGACGCCAAACGCTATCTCTGCGCGACCGAAACGGGCTACCTGTCGGACTTGTCCGCGGCGTCGCAGAAGAGTCTGGCGCTGCAGGGCGGCGTGTTCGATGACGATCAAGTCCAGCACTTCGAGTCTCATCGGTTTTGGCCGGAAGCGGTGCAAGTGCGTCGCTGGGATGATCGAGCCAAGGATCCGAATCGAGAAACTCCGCCCTGGAGCGACTTTCGCGAGTCGCTGCTCGCCGCCGCGTCGGTCACACTTTGAACGGACTCGCTCGAAACCCCTTTGATGAGTAATGCGATGCCCGAGATAGGTTTGGTGGTTTTTGATTGGGCCGGCACAACTGTCGATTTCGGTTGTTTCGCGCCGGTGGCGGCGTTCGTCGAGTCGCTGGGGCGGTTCGGGGTCGAGTTGTCGCCGGCCGCTGCCCGCGGTCCGATGGGTCTGCACAAACGCGATCACATCCGCGCTCTGTTGCAGTTGGATTCCGCAGCCGACCAGTGGCGAACAAAACGCGGAGCCGACTGGACCGAGGAGGATGTCGAAGAGATCTACCGCAACCACTTCACTCCCTTGCAGCTGGAAGTGGTCACCGACCACAGCCAGTTGATTCCGGGGTTGCTGGCGACGGTTGAGCAACTGGAAAAACGCGGGATTCAGATTGGCACGACGACCGGCTATTTCCGCGCGGCCGCGCAACTTGTTTACGACGCCGCGGCCGAGCAGGGCTACAAGCCACAGCACAACTACTGCTCGGAAGATGTCCCGCACGGACGACCAGCTCCCTGGATGATCCAACGCATCATGGAGGCGACGAATGTGTTTCCGGCGACTCGAGTCGTCAAGGTGGGCGACACCGTTCCGGATATTCACGAGGGGTTAAACGCGGGCGCCTGGTCGATCGGCGTAGCCGCGTCGAGTAGCGAAGTGGGCCGCACGGAGGAGGAGCTGGCTGCGCTGGACGAAGCGGGGCGAGCAGCCCTGCTAATAAACGCCCGCCGGAAACTGCTGGCCGCGGGAGCTCATCTGGTCATCGACACGGTCGCTGATCTCCCCGCCGCACTCGACCAACTGCCCGACGTCTCAACTGTGGGAACCTGATGGACGACGATATTCCCTACCTGTTGTTGACGCCCGGACCGTTGACCACTTCGCGGACAGTTCGACGCGCCATGCTGCGCGATTACTGCACCTGGGATGACGAATACAACTCACTGGTGTCGAGCATTCGGCGGCGGCTCACCGCGCTGGCGACCCCAGCGGACGGTTATACGACAACGTTGATGCAGGGCAGCGGAACTTTCGTCGTCGAGTCGGTTGTGGGGTCGACGATCCCGGCGGATGGAAAACTGCTGGTCGTCGACAATGGAGCCTACGGGAGACGCATCGCCTCGATCGCCGAACGGCTCGGTGTCGAACGGGTGGTGTTGAATGTCGACGAAACTCAGACAGCGCCGCTCCAAGAGATCGAGACCGCGTTCCGTCGCGACGCGACGATTACGCATCTGGCGATGGTCCATTGCGAAACGACGACCGGCTTGCTGAACCCGGCGGCGGAGGTGGGGCGAATCTGTCAGGAGTTTGGAAAAACCTATATCCTCGACGCCATGTCTTCGTTCGGAGGTGTGCCGCTCGACATGGCCGAATGGAATGTCGACTATTTGATCTCATCCGCCAACAAGTGCATTCAAGGCGCGCCGGGGTTCGGTTTCGCCGTCGCGCGGCGCGATCCGCTGGCCGCCTGCGAGGGGCGAGCGCGGTCGCTCAGCTTGGATCTCTACGATCAATGGCGAGAAATGGAAGAGAAGAACGGCAAGTGGCGATATACATCGCCTACACACGTCGTTCGCGCCTTCGACCAGGCAATGATCGAACTCGTCGATGAAGGAGGAGTGGCGGCCCGCCATCAGCGCTATTGCGAAAATCAACGGCGGCTCCGTGAGGGGATGGTCGACATGGGATTCGACTGCTTGATCGATGCGGCCGACCAATCTCCGATCATCACGGCGTTCTATGAACCCGTCGACGAGCGTTTCACATTTGCTCGTTTCTACGATGAGCTGAAGGCGCGGAGATTCGTCATCTATCCGGGAAAGGTGAGTCTGGCGGCCACCTTCCGCATCGGCACGATCGGTCACGTCTTCCCCGCCGACGTGGACGAGCTGCTGGCGGCAATCGCCGCCGCGCTCAGTGACATGAACCTGTCGCTGGGCCGTTAGCCGTTAGATCGAATGCGATCGGAGGATTCCTTGTCCGACAACAGCACTACAATTCAACAGCTCCGCGACGTGGTTGATGAGTTCGTCAGCCAACGGGATTGGGAGCAATTCCACGCGCCCAAGAACATCAGCATGGCGTTGGCGATCGAAGCGGCCGAACTGATGGAGCACTTCCAATGGCTGACGGTCTCCGCTTCGCGCGAAGTCGCTGACGACGAGAAGAAAAGGGACGCTGTGGCTGAAGAGCTGGCGGATGTTGTCTGCTACGCACTGGCTTTGGCCAACGAGATGCGGATTGACATCAGCGACTCGCTGGCCGCGAAGATGGTCAAGAACCGGGAGAAGTATCCAGCTGACGAGTTTCGGGGGCGTTACGGTCCGGAAGACGAGTCCCCGTCAAGCTAGCACTTCTCTCAAATCGGGCCGCGTCTCATGTATCCGGTGAGAATTCACTGCGAAACCTGGGCGAATCGCCGTCAAATCTCTCCTGTTCGGCAGCACGCGAACTGAACTGGGTCGATTGTCGGCGGGGGAGTGAGATTTCGGGAAAATCGCGTTGCCAGATCGAAAGGCGTTTTGCTAGAAAGCAGGTGTCGTTGACAACCGCGATCCACAAGGGGGGGCGTCATGTTGGGTCCACCGAACACGTCGCGCTGAGGAGCCGATGTTCGATCGGTTCCTCCGGAACTGTTCCAGATTCCTAATTGAATCGTCAGTTTTTCGCACACCCGAACGCCCGCGCCATTTGACGCGGGCGTTTGCCATTTCTTGATCGTCATTCGCCGTTCTTAGTCACTCAGACAACGGACTCGCCGCGGCTGCGTGATTCCGAGGGCGGCGATCGACAGCACTCCGTAGATTGCTACGAACGCCCACAGGGCGACTGAGTAGCTGCCTGTCAGATCGCGGCATCCCCCGAGCACAAAAGGGCCGATGCTGCTGGCGGCGACCGCGGTCGTCCACATTGCTCCGCGGATCTTGCCGAGGTGAGTTCTTCCGAAGAAGCGTGGCCAAATAGTCTGGCCGACGACGACAAACAGCCCTTGGCTGGCTCCGAACATGAGCGAGAACGCCTGCGCCATTTGCGTTGAGTCCATGAGTGTCAGCACCAGCAGAGCGCTGGTCGACCCGACCATGGCGACGAAGTAGAGCACGTTCAAGCGGACCCGATCAGCCAAAATACCGCCGACGATCTGCATGGCTCCCAACGAGTAGGCGAACAGTACGAAGAACCGGCTGGCGTCGGTTTCCGCCAGACCTCGGCTCGTGAAGATCGGGAGTATGGAGAACATGATGCCAGTGCCGACGAGCGACCACAGCGATGTGAGTGTGAGCAGGATCCAGAATGCGCGGGTCTGGGCGGCTTCGCCCAACGTCAAGTTTATGTCGTCGAGTTCGTCGCCCGTCGGCTGCCGATCGCTTCGGCGGCCGCCGTCCATCGCCTGCGCCACGTCCTCGGGCCGATTGCGATAAACCAGCAACAGCAGGGGGAGCAGGACGGCGCAGATCAGGATCCCCGACGCGGCGTACGTCCACCTCCAGCCAATTTCACCGATGGACCACAGCGTGAGCCCGGGAACGGTGGCGATGGAAAACGCACCGCCCAAACAGGCAATTGCACTGGCGGCGCCGAGCCGACTTTGAAACCACATGGCGATGGTGTTGTTAGCCGTCAAGGAAAGTAATCCCTGACCCAACATCCGCAGCAGCAAGAAAGCTGCGACCAGCATCGCCCAGTTCTGTACGGTCGACATGAAAACGCACGCGGCGGCGAAACCGATCACGGCGAACACCATCACCCGTTGATTCCCGTAACGGTCCATCAAGGAGCCGAAGATGGTCTGCGGCAAACAGGCCAACAGCGTACCGAGCAAGTAGGCGAAGCTGAGCTGGCTCTCGCTAAGTTGCAGAGTCTCGCGAAGCGATGGATTAAAAACGGCCACGCCGTAGGTTTGACCGGGGCTGGTCGCCATCGCCGCCATCATGGCAATGGCAAGCATGATCCAGCCGTAGTAGAAGGGCGGCGAGCGGGGAGGATAGTTTGCCGGTAGGAGCAGTCTGAGTGGTGGACATCTTCGAGGGGTGTCAATCTTTCGTTCGAGAATCTCGCATGGTAGCACGTGTCGGGGATGTCCCGCAGCGCCACTTGTGGCCGCGGGCGCTTTTGTGGCTACGCTCGCCAGAGCGTGGAATCGATTCACCACTTCGCAAAGTCACCTGCGATATCCCACCGTCTGGCGACGGTAGCTACGTGTGGCTGCGCTCGCATTTGTGGCTACGCTCGCCAGAGCGTGGAATCGATTCACCACTTCGCAAAGTCGTCCGCAATCCCCCACCGTCTGAGTCGGGTTTTTCCACGTTTGTTTGGAAAAAGGCCCCCGCGCCGTGCGCGATTGGTATACTGTCGCAATCAAGATTGCGGCGAGCTGCAGCCAACGACGCCTCGACTTTCTTTTGCACTCGCGACCGCATCACCATCATTCACTCGCTGGCGTCACCCATCCGGCCGAAAGAGAGCTCCGAGTTTCCGCGGGCGACAACTCTTGGGCCTGCAGTTCTCTCCCCGCAACTTCGCATTCCCGTTTTCGCTCCACTCCCTTAAAGGCAAACATGAACACTTCCATCCTCCGACGCGCATTGCTGGCGATCCTCTGCCTCGGCACCGTCGCGTTTGCTCAAGACGAAAAAGACGAGAAGAAGACTGACAAGGTTGACCCGGCGGCGGTTCGCAAGGAAGCCAGCTATGCGATCGGCGTCAACATTGGTCGTTCGATTCAACGTGACCAATTGGATCTCGATGTGGAATCGTTGGCGAAGGGTATTCGCGACGCGTTGGGCGACAAGAAAGTCGAGCTGACGGATGCGGAGATTCGCGACGCCATTGGCAAATTGCAGGATTTGTCCGTAGCGGCGACCAAGAAGAAGGGAGCCGACTACCTGGCGAACAACAAGAAGAAGAAGGGGGTTGTCGTCACGAAGACGGGATTGCAGTACGAAGTGATCAAGAAGGGCACGGGCCCGAAACCGACGAAGTCCGATACGGTGCGCACCAATTATCGCGGCACGCTGATCACCGGCAAAGAGTTCGACAGTTCGTACAAACGCGGTGAGCCGGCTGAATTCCCGGTCGGCCGCGTCATCCCTGGCTGGACCGAAGCTCTGCAGCTGATGCCCGTTGGCTCAAAATGGCGTTTGGTGATTCCGTCAGAATTGGCGTACGGCGCGCGGGGAGCAGGTAACTCCATCGGGCCTCACGAAGTGCTGGTCTTCGAGATCGAGTTGCTCGGCATCATCGAGTAGTCGCACATCGGACTGCGGCAACGCTTGGGCGAGCCAGTCCGCCTGGCGTCAGCCGGCGAGCACGAAACGGCGACGACGTACACGGCGCGTCGTCGTCGTTCATCAATTCAAGTCGAACGTTGGGGCGATGCTGATCGAGCGCGATAGCACTGGCGACAGGTTCACCTGGCCCACCCCCATGGAATCGAAGGAGAGCGGAGTTGAATCGAGCCCGACTACTCATTTTGCTGGCGTTGATCGCGAATGCAGCCGGGGCGGAGGAGGTGGAAACCACTCCGTTGCCCGTGAAAGCCGAACCGGCCTTCACCAAGTTGCGGATCGCTCGGCCGGTCGTGTTAACCCATGCCGGCGATGGATCGAACAGGGTCTTTGTGGCTTCACAGTTGGGTGTGGTCCATTCCTTTGCGAACCGTCAGGACGCTGCCTCAACTGAAGTGTTCCTCGATATCAAGGAGCGCGTCGTTTACAAGGAGGCGGAGAATGAGGAGGGGTTTCTGGGGATGGCGTTTCACCCCAACTTCAAGCAGACGGGTGAGGTCTTCGTCTATTACACGACCACCGATGCGCCGCACACGTCGGTCGTTTCGCGATTCCGTTTGTCGCCGAACAACCCGCGGCGAGCCGACCCCGATTCGGAGCAGGAGCTGTTGCGGATCAAGCAACCGTTCTGGAATCACAACGGCGGCACACTGGCGTTCGGTCCCGATGGATATCTCTATATCGGTTTGGGTGATGGCGGCAAAGCCAACGATCCGCTCAAGGCCGGCCAGGACTTGGGGAATTGGCTGGGCTCCATCTTGAGGATTGACGTCGACAAACGCGACGAAGGCAAAAACTACGCGATCCCGCCGGACAATCCGTTCGTGAAACGGAAAGGAGCGAAGCCGGAAATCTACGCCTATGGCCTCCGCAACATCTGGCGATTGTCATTCGACCGCCAGACGGGCGTCTGTTGGGCCGGCGACGTCGGCCAGGATTTTTGGGAGGAGATCGACATCATCGTCAAAGGTGGCAACTACGGGTGGAATCTCCGCGAGGGCAAACATCGGTTTCACAATGGTTCCGGTCCGCGCGCTGATCTGATCGAACCCATTTGGGAGTACCACCATGCGATCGGCAAGTCGATTACCGGCTGCCATGTCTACCGCGGCAAGCGCGTCGCCGACCTCGTCGGCAAGTACTTGTACGCCGACTATGTGAGCGGCAAAATCTGGGCGCTGCATTACGATGTGGCGAACCGGCGTCTGCTGGGAAATTATTCTCTGAGATCGGACAACTTGCCCGTCTTGACGTTCGGCGAAGACGAACAGGGTGAGGTCTACTTCACAACTCAACTGGGCGGCGGGCGCATCTTCCGTTTTTCACCAATCAAATAGATCGTTCTTCGGCGATCCCAACCAGCGAATCAGGAGTGAGTCATGAGTGCGGACCAGAGGGTAGCCGATCTCAACCTCCAATTGCCTCAAGCGCCCAAACCGCAGGGCGTCTACAAACCGATCATCATCGCCGGCGACATGGCGTACGTTTCGGGGCACGGTCCGCTCAAGACGGATGACACAATGATGACCGGACGCGTCGGCTCGGAAGTCGACCAGCAGGCCGGCTACGACGCCGCCCGCCAGACGGGACTGGCGATACTGGCCACCCTACAGACTCAACTCGGCAGCCTCGATCGCGTCAAGCGAATCGTCAAGACGTTGGGCATGGTCAACGCCGCCGCCGACTTCCAACAACACCCGGCCGTCATCAACGGCTTCAGCGACTTGATGGCTGAAGTGTTTGGGAATGACAACGGCATCGGAGCCCGCAGCGCGGTCGGCATGGGATCGCTCCCCGGGAACATCTCGGTGGAGGTCGAGGCGATCTTTGAGATTGAAACGTAGTTCAGCGCCGCGATTTGGAAGCCCCGCTGAGCACGAATCCCTCGGCGGTTCTAAGGGCTAACCCGCATTCGACGGCTTCGGAAGGTGCCGTACGATGGCCTTCCAAGGCCGTCGAGAACGGACGTTCCACTTGCTTCACCGGGACGATTTGACAAGGCGCTGAGCACGAATCGAGAGGTAAGCACCGGGGCTAACCCGCATTCGACGGCCTCGGAAGGCGCCTCGGAAGGCCATCGTACCGAGCGTTGGAACGTCGGCAGTCGCGACGAAGTCGCGCCCGGCGGGCGGGCTGGACCTACTAGACGGGCTGCTCCTCATTCACGGTGTCCGTCGCACCGTCCGCAATCTCGGGCCCGTCGCTCTCCGCTTCTTCCTCGTCGGCGTCATCTAGGAAGTCTTCTTCCTCCGGCGACTCGTCGTCGGCGCTGACTCGTGACCATTGGTTGAGTGAAAACCGCTGGCCGGCCAACTCGCTCGCCCACTGTTTGTCGGCCAGGTAGAGCGTGAGTTTGTGTTTGGCGAGCACGAGCGGCCGGGGCCGGAATCCAAATCTGCAGGCGGTGACGAAACCCAGAATCAGGTTGGTGACGGCGATCGCCAGTACGTAACCGACGAACGGTTCTCGGCGGACAATCGAACCTCGTGGCGGCGCTGTGTAGTGCGGAACGCGGTCCATGTTGCCGGTCAGTTCGTCCAGCATGCGAGCCGCGTTGAGCGTCCGCCGTGTCGGCGTCGACGATTTGGGTCGAGACAAATCGGCCTGCTCGACGGTCACCGACTCCTGGGCGACCACCGTCGTCTCTTCGCGACTCGACCGATTGCTCGACTTCAGCGCAACCACACCCGCCAACGAGGTGGCGGTGACAACGATTGCCGCGGCAACCGTGCGACGGTCTCCGCGTCTGGAGCTTCGATTCTTCTTCGTACCGTCGTCCATCGACCATTCCGTATTCGACTGCGCTCAATGCGCGCAGACCATCAGGAAAGTGTAGGTCGAACAGAATCGATCGGTTCCGTCGTTCGCCGATCGTTTCTTACGGCTTTAACGATTCTGCGCCCGACTGGGCTCGTACGACCGGGGGCATATCGAATCGGCCAGCCGTCTCCAACGGCCGACTGGCTCGATCGAGCGACGCTGACGGAGAGCGCGCTTGCGCCGCGCGGGCGATCTCAGCGAGCAACTCGGGAGAGGCCTGGTCGACTCGCACAATGCGGCTGCGACCTTGCGGATCATTACGACGACGAATGATGCAAATCACTTCGGCGTCTCCCGCCGCCGACAGCGCGGACGAGATGGCCCCGTCGATAGCAGGTCGAGTCCTCGGCAGCTCGGACGAGTCGGCGACCACGTCTCGAATTCCGCCCAGCCTTTGCTGCCGCGATTGCGGCTCACTTCGCCTGTCGTCGGCGCGTGTCCCGGCGAACATCGGTGGAGCCGTCGATTCAACGGGCTGAGCAATCGATCGCTGATAGACATGTGCCAGGTTGAGTTTGTCGAGATGCCAGTGAATGGACGGGAGCGATGAGTAGATCCCTTCGTCGTCGCTGGGAACAGCCAGCTTGCAGACGCCGATCAGTTCGCCGTTGTTGTTGAACAGACCCCCGCCGCTGCGACCGAGAACGGGGGCCCCACTCGTCTCGATGTTCGGCGCGCCCTGGAATCGATTGATCGTCGTGACACGCGTCTCACGGATGGACGGATCGGCGCCTCGATCGCAGCCGATACTGAAGGCTGCGGCGCCGGGTTGAGCCGCGTTCGGCTGAGCGGCGACCGGGGCGGGTTGAAGGGGAACGGGTGAGCGAAAGCTGACGAATCCAATGTCCCGGTAGTCGGGTTCGTAGGTGATCAACTGGCCGCGGACCTTCCGCATTGCGCCGCCGGCGAAGACATCGACTTCGATCGCGCCCTTGCCGCGCGAGTCTCGAAAGATGTGACCGCACGTCAGTATCAGTGCTTCGCCTTGATGGACATCGACAATCGTCCCCGTGCCGTAGGAAAATGCGTCTCCGTCGTCGACTCGCAGTCGCACGGTAGCCGCCATGGCGCGGCGGCGGACTGCCGCGGGTGTCAGAGCCGCCACGGCGGCCGTTTCTCGCTTGGAAAACTCGAGTCCGGTCCGGCTGGCGGAAGCACCAGTCGCCGGGGACTGCCCGCGGACAATGGTCGTTTTGATTCCTGCGGGCGACTGGGGCAGGACGCGAGATCCACCCATGAGATCGACCAGTTCACGGTAGTTCCGCGCGCCCTCGGCTCGACTGACTTCCTGTCCGTTGGTGACCAGCACGAAGGTCGGTACTGGGCCGACGTTGAAACGCTTCGCCAAATCGGGCCGTTGATCGATGTCGACACTGCGAAGCGGGTAACCCTCATTGGAGATGCGACGAATGGTCGGCTCCAGCAATTGGCAGGGCTTGCACCACTTGGCTGTGAAATGCAGCAGCACTGTATTTTGGGCTGGGGCGTCTTGGGCTGGGGCGCCGCCGAGAATAGCAGTCGTGAAGATGAGCGCGTTGAGCGTGACCATCTAAATCCCTCCATGGATGTCGGGGAAAACCCGTTTGGTGACCCAGTCAGCGGCTTCCAGCTCGCCTTCCCCGGGTCGCTTGGTCGGTGCGCACTGAACAATGTGGTCCGGTTTTGTAATTCTTACAAGACCAATCTGCGGCGCGGGCGTCGCAGGCACAGTTTCACCGCAGGTCCGGTTAGAACTCAAATCGATAGCAGTTGGCGTGCCAAATGCGGAAACTACGGAACCTCGACACAGCTTGGAGTGTCGCTGATCGTTGAACCGCCGATCTCGCGCGGATCACCAAGCGGAGAGCAGTTGGCGTCAAGACGCGACTGGTGCCGCGTTTGAGGCCGCTGCATTACAATGCCTCGGCCCTTGCCGCCATTTCGTTCGCGCTCACTGATCCAACGTCTCTCACTGAATTGATCACTGATACAGGTCGCCACACGGAGCGGCCACGGAGACCCGCCGCCCATGACGGCAAAACGCATCCTCGTCACAGCCGCGCTCCCCTATGCCAATGGCGATATCCACATCGGCCATTTGATGGAGTACATCCAGACAGACATCTGGGTGCGATTCCAGAAACTCCGGGGACGCGAATGCATCTACCTCTGCGCTGACGACACACACGGCACGCCGATCATGATGCGAGCTCGGAAGGAGCAGCGGTCGGAAGTCGAACTGATCGACGAGATGAGCTCGCGGCACCAACGCGATTTCGCCGGGTTCTTTGTCGAGTTCGACAACTACGGCAGCACCAACAGCGAAGAGAACCGCGTGCTTTGCGGTCAGATCTGGCAGGCGCTCCGCGACGCCGATTTGATCGTCTCGCAGACGATTGAGCAGTTGTTTGACGTCGAAGCCGGAATCTTTCTCGCCGATCGGTTCGTGAAGGGGACGTGCCCCAAGTGCCGAGAGCCCGATCAGTTCGGCGACAACTGCGAGAAGTGCGGGCACACCTACCGTCCAACCGATTTGATCGACCCGGTGAGTGCGCTGACGGGCGCGACGCCCGAGGTGCGGGAGACGGAGCAGCTGTTCGTGCAGGTGGAGCGCTTGCACGACTTTCTCGACGAATGGACACAGACGCCCGGCCACCTGCCAACTGAAATCGCCAACTACCTGAAGGGCCACTTCCTCTGCGATCCGCTCCGCGACTGGGACATTTCGCGGCCGGCTCCCTACTTTGGTTTTGAGATTTCCGACGCCCCGGGCAACTTCTGGTATGTCTGGTTCGACGCGCCGATTGGCTACATCGCGTCCACGCAACAATGGTGCGATCGGAACAACCAACAGCTCGATGATTGGTGGCGCAGCGACGAAGTTGAGATTCATCACTTCATCGGCAAGGACATCGCCTATTTCCACACGCTGTTCTGGCCGGCCATGCTGAAGACGGCCGGATTGTCCTTACCCACGACCGTTCACATTCATGGCTTTCTGACCGTGAATGGGGAAAAGATGGCTAAGCGGAAGGGGACCGCGGTCAACGCGGCCACTTACCTCAAGCATCTCGACCCGTCGTACTTCCGCTACTATCTGGCGTCGAAGTTGAACTCACGCGTCGAAGACCTCGATCTGAACCTGGATGAATTTGTGACTCGGGTCAACACGAACCTGGTGAACAAAGTCGTCAACCTGGCGAGCCGATCGTCTCGGTTTGTCCAGCAGCTGGGGCTCTCGCCAGAGTATCCGGACGATGGCGGTCTGTTTGCAGACGCCGCAGCTCAGTCGGACGAGATTGCCAACCTGTACGAGTCGGGCGAGTACAGCAAAGCCATCCGCGCCATTCTCGCACTCGCCGATCAGGCGAACGCGTTTGTCGAAAACGCGGAACCTTGGAACTTGCGGAAAGACGAGAGCCGCGTCGACGAGATGCAGGACGTATGCACGATCGCCCTCAACTTGTTCCGCCAAATCGCGATCTACCTGACGCCCGTGCTGCCCGCGCTGCGCGGGCAAACAGACGAACTGCTGGGCGTTCCCATTCAGAACTGGGACGATGTCCGCACGCCACTCGTCGGCACGCCGGTCGCCAAGTTCCAACACATGATGAAACGAGTCGAAACGAAGGATGTCGAAGCCATGATCGATGAAACGAAGGAAGAGGCGGCACAGGAAGCAGCACTCGAACAAGCGGCCCAGTTCGACGACAGTCCACAGCCGTTGATCGACGAGCCGTTGGCCGACGAGTGCACGATCGATGATTTCGTCAAGGTCGATCTGCGTGTCGCCCGCGTCGTTTCAGCGGAAGACCTCCCCGCAGCTCGCAAACTGCTCAAGTTGACGCTCAGCCTCGGCGGCGAAGAGCGCCGCACGGTCTTCGCGGGAATCAAAGCCGCCTACGAACCACAAGAGTTGGTTGGGCGATTAGTCGTGTTGGTCGCCAACCTGGCTCCGCGAAAAATGAAGTTCGGTTTGAGCGAAGGCATGGTCGCGGCCTCCGGCCCCGGCGGCGAAGATGTCTTCCTGCTGAGCCCTGACAGCGGAGCTCAACCAGGCCAGCGCGTACATTGAGTACGATGGCCTGCCGAAGCGCCGCGCTGCAGTAAGTGGACTGTACGATGGCTTTCCGAGGCCGTCGAATGCGGGTCGGTCCAAAAGAATCCGCCAGATTCGTGCTCAGCGCGACTTCCAATGCGCCCCGCGGCATTAACTGGAACGTCCCTTGGCGCGACTTCCATGTACGATGGCCTTCCGAGGCCGTCGAATGCGGGTTGAATCCC
>JASMLW010000210.1 GCA_030748485.1 Pirellulaceae bacterium | reverse complement strand
CATCGCTGCGTTCTGCTGTCGCTGTCCTGCCGGTGATCGCTTCGAGTGAGGAGGTCGCCGCCTGACCCGTTTGGGCGTGTGGTTAGAGGTCCTCTTCCACGGTCATGACTTGGACCTGTTCCATTCCGACTTCGACGCCCGCGTCGAGCGCCATCACGACGCGCTCGTGAAAGGCGTCTCCGTGCGCTTTGACGAGTAGTTTGTTGGGTACGCTTCCAGGCGGCGCCGAGTCGCGAGCTCGCCGCAGTTTTCGCAGCAAGTCGTGTTTGCTGGGAGCTTCCTCCTCCAGCTCGGCGGTCTGCACGCGAAACGTGTTGAATTGATCGACGATGACGATGATCTGATCCTCGGGCAGCTCATCGTCTTCCATGACCTGAGTACTGGGCTCGTTCGTCTGTTCGGGTTTGGGAACCTGAATGGCCTTTTGCAGGCTAAACGCGGCGGTCACCATGAAGAAGATCAACAGCAGAAAGGTGACGTCGACCATGGGTGTCATGTCCATGTCGCCCTCGTCCGGCTTCTCTCGGTTGAAGTCGACCTCTTCCACTCCGCCATCATCGCCGTCGTCGCCGTCGTCGCTGGAACGATACTCTTCGGCCGCATCGCCCATCACCGAGGAGAGGTCCAGCTTGGGCGCGGGGGGCGGCGTGGCGGGGGGAGCCGCCGGCTCGGGTTCGGTCGACTCGAGAGCGACGACGTCGCCGGCGCCGTTCATGTCCGCGACCTGCGGCACGTCCACCATCTCGCCGCAATCGGGGCAGCGGACCTTGTGACCGGCGAGCGCCTCGTTGACTCGACGCTCGGAATCGCAGTTGGGGCAGGAAAATGTGTAAACGGCCACAGCTAGTTCACCTTCATTACGCCGACGTGAAGTTCACCCACCGCCGTCACCTTGCCGATCGCTCGGGCAACGCGATCCATGTCGCGCTGCCTCACTTTCTTCTCGCCCAGGATGAGCACCTTGTTGCGAGAGGCGTCCTTGCGGACTTCGCCCTCGATGTAGTCAACCAGTTCAGCCTCTTGGGCGCCGTGGTCCTTTGATTTGAGTTCGCCGCCTTCGCCGGCTCCCTTGTAGATGAGAGCGTCCCCTTTTCCGTTCACTTTCAGCGAGATCACGATGGCGTTTCGAGTGCCGGTGGACCCGCCGTTCTTGGCAATGGGCAAGTCGGGCGGGGAAGGGGTGTCCATCCTCGACGCCACCAGGAAGAAGATCAGCAGCAGGAAGGTGATGTCGATCATCGGCGTGATGTCCATCTCGGCGTCGTCGAGGTTCTTTCGACGTGACGGGATCGTCGCATCTTGTGAGTTGTCGGGGGCTGTTGCCATCGGAAATACTCGAGTGCTGGAAGTCGCTTAAGACTTGGCGGCGGCGTTGCGGAACGATTCTAGGAAGCGGGAGAGTCCTGAAGCGGAGAGATCCTCCATCTTACGAATCCGCACGTTGATGACCGTGATGCACATCACCAGCGGAATGGCGATCGCTAAGCCGCTGGCGGTCGTGATCAGCGCGACGGAGATGTCTTCCGCTAAGGCGTCCGGCTTCACATCCGCTCCGCCGACGGACAACTTGGCGAACGCGCCCATCATACCGATGACCGTACCGAGCAGTCCGACCATCGGCGCGCTCTTGATCACCGTGTTGACCCAGCTGAGCCGAAACTCGAGATCAGCCAACACGTCGCGCTGGAAGCGGTCGAGCACCATCTGTTTGACTTTGGCGAAACCCACCTCGCGGTTGGCGATCGCCAGCAGGGCCAGTTGAGACACGGCTCGGCGGTCCCCGGCGCACATTTCACTGGCCGCGTCGAAATCCCCGTCCAACAACGGCTCCTCGATCGCTTCCAGGAACTCAATCTGCTGGTTCTCTGTGTTGAACCGTTGCTGGCTAACTCGAGTCCAAACCATCACGACGCAGAAAGCGCCCCAGAGGGCGATCAAAGCAAGAACTACGTAAATCACAGTTGCGACGATACTCGTCAGGCTACTAAGGTCCATTCGCTGGTGCTCAATAAAGAAGTGTCATTCGATTGACAGGTTACAGATTAATTCGCCGGTCGGACCGGCTACGATTTCGGCCGCGGGCGGAAGTCTTGCGAAATCACGTAGTACTCGTATCCGCTGCCCTTGTTGCGAACGCCGAACACGGTCCGCTTGTACTCGGTGATGTGTCGCCCCTTCGCGTTGTCGCGTTCGAGCAGGGCGAGTTGGTTCTCGACAATTTTGGGATAGAACTGCAGTACGACCCGGTTTCGCGTACTGATTCCGTTGGAGTCCAACAGCGCCCGATCGAACTGCTTCAGTTTGCCTGTTTTCCAGGAGAAGTAGAGCCGATCGTCTTTGTCGCCAGGGGCCTGTCGCTTCCTCACGCCGCGCGTGAAACTCGACGCGTAGTCGACGACCGGCTTGCCTCCCGCCGCCGCCAATTCGATTTGGAAGAAATCCAATTGCTTCGCGTAAATGGCGCGGCTGGTCGTTTGATATTTGATCTGCCAGCGCTCCCAGCGGGGAATGATGTTCATTCCTTCCCCGCCCGGCCCAGCCTGCCGGCTGTCGCCTTTGCCCTTTCCTTTGCCGGACTGTTCGGCGTCCGTCGTGAGCGAATCGAGCGCGGCTTTTTGAGTTGAGAGGACGTCGGTGACCGCCTCCAGCGACGTGGCGAGCTGCGGCTCGATCAGTTCTTCGAGCTCCTCTTCACCAGGCTCTTCCAAATCGCGCTCGTAACCTTTGGCGTGCTCGCCGCGACCCGCCGGCTCCTCCAGCCACTCGACCGCGATGTCTTTGGTGCGCCAAAAGAAAACGGTCGTCAGCCACAACAAGAACATCAATGTGACAAAGAAACCGATCACGATCAGCAAAGCGATCAGCATGCTGGAGACGCGATCGTAAGAAGAGACCGTGAGGTCTGGGCGGCGGAAGTTAGGAGTAGTTGAGCTCACAGTCCGTCCAGTAGTGGTCGCTAGGATGACGAGTTTTTACAGCCGGACGCCGAACCCCCGCCGCCCATAAGGAAAGGCAGGCGAATGTTAGCGCTGAGTAGCAAGAGAGAGGCGGATCCAGCGATTGAATCGGAATTGTTGATCGTAACTGACGTCACAATCGGTTGTCAAGCAGCCGAATCGAACGGAAGTCCTTTCAAGCACACAGTTTCCGCAGCTACTGGCGGTCGCCGTTTTCGAGGTGGAGGATTTCGCCGCAACGAGGAGGGGAGGTTGCCGATGAAGGCCCCGCCAACTGGGCGGGGTGATGACTTCAGGAAGGCGGTGGAAGGGACAAGCGGGAAACGGCTCGCGTTCGAAGTCTTTGACCACATTCATGAGGTCATTTCGCTTTGCAGCTTCAAGGCGATCATCGATTCACTTGCTGACGCACGCGCCCGGTTGAGGCCAGACACCGAACGAGCGGCTGCTGGAGTTGGATCGAAGGTGGCCGCTGATGTGGCGACGGCGGATTGATCCAGTTCCGCGTTCGCGGCGAGGCGCGGTCGACAACGTACAGCAGCGAACGCGGCCAGCATTGAAACGAGAGGCCGAGAGGCAGTGGGCCTTAGTCCACTGGCCGCCGGTCGCTTGTGGACCGCCGACCATCCAGGCGGGTTTGATCTCGCCGCTGCGAAGCTTCTCGATGAAGACGGTCTCTTCGATCGGCCCGACCGTTTCGTCGTCCATCATGCCGGCCTCGAGTCCCCCAAATGGACCAGCAAGCTTATTTGACGAAACCGGGATTGCAAGAAACAGAACGAGGTGCGCGCTGGGAACGCCGCACCGGCGAGTACGGTCTAGAGGCGGGGCTCCTGCGAGCGAGAATCGGCGCGCGAAAAGTGAGTGGTCAGGGCGGGGTCGAACCGCCGACACCAGGATTTTCAGTCCTCGGGTCGTCGTTGCAAAGATGGAAACGGCAAGCAGTTGCGGCGGCGGATTTTTGTTTGTACCCCGCTTGTACACCGCGTGACGTTTTTCAATTTGACGCGTGCGCTGGCGGCGTGAAAATGCGAGCAAGGGTAGGCGGCTTGATCACCGCCGAAGACTCACCAGGGAAACGGAACGCTATTCGCCGTGCCCCTGGTTGGGTCGCCCGCATCGAAAGGAATGGCGATGACGATCGAAGCGACGCACGCGGCGCGCGACTTGGCTGGCTGGTTGGGGTCTCTTCGTTTTTCGGCGGATGAATTCGGCTACCTTGGTTTGCTCTGTGGACGCGAAGAGCCATGGTTTGACGTCGAAGGAATCGCTGAGGCGACGGGATTCCCAGTCGAGGACATTCAAACTTGCGTCGAATTGGGTCTGCCAGTTGAGGCTGGACGAATCAACTGCGACATCGCGGCCGAGTGGTTCTTTCGACAGGGCATCACCAAAGGCGGCAAACGCGAACATTCCACCGCAATCGCGCTCGCGACAACTGACCGATTCCTAGAATCATTCCGCCACGCGGTAGCCCAACTGCGGCCGGAACTGGGAGCATTCACACGTCGGCCGTCAGATCCCATTCCTCGCCACGCGGGCAAGTCGTCGACATCATTTCATCGCCTTACTTACGAACTGGCCAAGACCCGATATCAGTCGTTCTGGCAAATGTGGGACACGGAGGGCGGCATCAAGTTAATCCTCGACGACAGCGAAGCCGTCAAACACACATTCACCGCTGAGGATCTCGATTGCCCCTGGCCGCGTTTGGCTTGGTTAATGTCCGACGAGTTCATGGACGTTGAACCAATCGACTCTGACTACCTCGTGGCGGGAATCGAGATTGAAGCGAACTCAGCAACGACCAACCACAATAAGACAAACGCGGAACTGCCCAGGTGGGACTCAGATCGCAGGGAATTGTGGCTGGATGGCGCAAAGATCGCCACATACCGAAAGAACGCTGAAAATGCAGAGGCGGTTCTGGACGCATTCGAGGCTTCCCAATGGCTCGCCAAGATTGACAACCCCCTCGACATCAACAGCGATTTGCGATCTACCCTTCAAAGCATGAACGCCAAAATCGCCGAAATTCGATTTTCGTCGAACGGCAAAGACGGTGTTTTGTGGGAACGCATAGAGCCGTAGCTGTTCGGGTGCGCATAACATGCGCATAACGCATAGTTGGGTATCGGCTAATCCAGTGACCGACGAGCCGCCGAGCTGGCCGGAACCAGCTTGACTGT
>JASMLW010000209.1 GCA_030748485.1 Pirellulaceae bacterium | reverse complement strand
TTCGCGTCGCCCCGCGCCATCGCGTCCCATTCTCACGTGGCTCCGCGCCATCGCTCCACTCTCACGTCGCCCCGCGCCACCGCGTTCCACACCCGCGTCGCCCCGCGCCATCGCGTTCCACCCTCGCCGCGCACGACCAGGGGCGTTTACGCCCCCATCCGCCGCAGGCGGCATAGGCCCGCCCTTGAGGGCGGGTGAACCAGGCGCTGCTGCTGCATCCAACGCTCCATTCTCGCGTCGCCCCGCGCCATCGCGTCCCACCTCACGAGCCGCGCCGCCTCGTCTTCGCTCCCGTCGGGGGGCTCCAACCCGATTCGACAGCCACCCCGGGAGCTTCCATTCGACGGGCCTGGAGACCCGTCCTACGACACGCTTGTCGATGATCTTGGCGCCTTGGCCGCCGCACACGACCAGGGGCGTTTACGCCCCCATCCGCCGCAGGCGGCATAGGCCCGTGCTTGAGCACGGGTGAACCAGGCGTTCCAGCTGCAACCAAGGCTCCATTCTCGCGTTACCCCGCGCCACCGCGTCCGCCGCTTGCCGGAATGGCGCTGCGCTTGGTCCGGCCTACGACGGTTATCCCAATCGCCGCAGTCGCATGGCTTTGATCGCGGCAATCCACAGCCGGAAGCAAGACCAACAGCCAGCACGGAACCAATGGCGGAGTAGAGTTTTTGAGTGGCGCACCTCGCGCTCGAAGGGGCAGGTGCTGAGGATGAACGTAGAACAGCTAAACGCTGTCGCCGGCGCAGCCGTATCAACTTTTGACAACATGCTCGGACTGGCGGTCGAGCGTGAGAATGTCTTTCTTTGTGAAACGCCCCACCCCCTCGGCGAAGTCTCGTCGCTCGTGACTTTCAGCGGATCGGTGAACGGGCTTTGCGTGTTCACGCTCGATCGATCGTTGGCGGCCTGGGTGGCTCGCAATCTTCAAGAGGTCGAGGAGCCCTCGGCGAATGAGATAGCCGACACGGTCGGCGAGCTCGCCAATATCATCTTCGGCGCCGCCAAGGCGAGATTGGCGAAGCAAGAGGTCAACATGTCGCTGCCCGAGATTCTGATTGGCCGCACTCGACTCATTGACTTCCCGGACTACCCGATCGTGGGTGTCGCCTTCGCCACTTCCTGGGGCCGCATCCACACGCAATTCGCATTGGACGCCTTCACTCCGCCCAAGCGTCCAAAAATCCTGGTGGTCGACGACGATCTGATGGTGCTCGAGGTCTTCCGCCGGCAGTTGGCCGACGACTTCGACGTCTTTCCCGCGTCGGCGGGCAGCGAAGCGCTGCAATTGGTCAGAGACAATCCCATCGATATTGTCATCAGCGACTACCGGATGCCCAACATGAATGGACTCGAGGTCTTGCTGCGAGCTTCTCAAGAACGCCCGTCCGCGATCCGCATGCTGGTCACCAGCTACTCGTGGGAGCCCCATGTCCAACTGGCTCAGGACCGGCGGGTCGTGACCGGAGTGCTGGAGAAGCCACTGCGGCCCGACGTCCTCCGCGCAGCGGTGCTGCAAGCGCTGAATCAGGGTGTCGCCGCACCTTGAGGTTTCTTCACGGAGCCTTGTTAAGCGAATAGAAAGCTTCGGCGGGATGGAATAAGGAGCCGCTCTTCGTCAGGCTCTTCGCGCGAATCTCGTAGACGAATCCCTCGCGCCACTTGGTGAGCGTCACAGTCGCCCGCAGTCCATCGGCGCTGAGGGCGACATTCTCGATGCGCTCGGTGCGACGATCTTTGTCGGGACCGCCGTAGGCGGGCGTGGAGATTCGCGTATACGAAATCACTGAATAGTTATTCGCATCGCCGCCGAGCTGGCGATCGACGGGCCGCGTAAAGGAGACTTCAAAACCGTCGCCAATCGCCTTCACTTCCGCAATTCCCGCTGGCATGTGTTTGAGTTGTGGCCGCAGCCGAACGATCGTCCCGATGTTGTTGGCTCCACCCCAGCCGCTGTCGCGAATCGATCCGATATACAGATCGCCGCGGGGCGACACGGCGCAGGTCAGAGGCCCCAGAAACGTCTGGCCATCTTGAGGGTGATAGAGGCTGAACGGGTAGGAAGCTCCTTGCAGCTGTCCGCGCACTTCCTGCAAGCTCATTCGGATCAGGCGGCGAGAATCGTACTCGCAACCGATCAAGTGTCCTTCGAAGGGACCGAAGACCGACACCTGCTCTCCGCGCCGCAACGCGTCGGGAGTCTCTAAGAAACAGATCCCGTTCACGCTTCGAGTCCACGGGTGAGGGATGTTGATGGCGGGTTCGGTCAACGGTGGATTGAAACCCGGATCGCGTTCCGCCGCGTTAATAAAACCGAACCGGAGGCCCGGCCGGACATGGTTCAGTTCGTTAAACGGATTGAAGTTGCCTTGGTTGTCCGAGACGAACAGTTGGCCCGATCGATTGCGGGCGATCCCCACGGGAAATCGGTGGCCGCCGCTGACGAGTTTCGTTTCGAACAGCCGCGGATCATCGTCAGTTGGCGTTCGCGGATGCAGTCGAACGACAGTTCCTCGCAGCCGCGCTGCGGCCTGGGATCGTTTGTCCTGTTGGCAGGCGAGGGAAAGGTAGTATCCGCCGTCGCCGTCCGGGGGCAGTCCGATCGCCCAATCGTGGTAATCGGCTGTGTGGCCCCAACCCGAAGCAACCAGCTGTGTCTGCTCGGCGCGGCCGTCGCCGTCGTCGTCCGTCAGCCGGGCGACGCCGTACTTGGTGGCGACGTCGAGGACTTTGTTGGAACGAGCGTGAATTCCAAAGGGGGCCGCCAATTCGTCACCGAACTGGGCCATTTGATCTTCGAGTCCGTCGCCGTCGGTGTCGAGCGCCAACCAGACCCGCCCCTTGAGCGAGGCGACGGCGAGCACACCGTCGGGCCGCCACGCCAATGCGGTGGGCATGATGTCGTTCACTAGCGGCAATCGCTGGGCGTCAAACCCGGGCGTCACTTTGAGAGGCACGACTCGCGTTTCCGGTCGCGGCGGCGGCTTGTTCAAGAACTGGTCGACTGAAATACCCGCCAGGTACATCAGCTCAACCACCTGCGCATCACCTTGAGTCTCGGCGACAACAACTCCATCGCTCTGTAGTTTCCCTCGCGCCGCGCGGACTTCAAGCGAGTTTTCCTCATCGATCACAACTCGTCGGTTTCGCACGTCAATCGTCGCGCGCTCACTTTGCGCGATGCGGACTAACACTTCGGCGTCCGCGGGCGCTCCGTCAAACTCGAGCCGTCGCCGCCAACCACTCAAGGAAGCTCCGGCCTTCGCCCAGATCGGCGTCAGCTGCTGCTTCACGCGCACCGCCCGCTCTCCGTCCGGGAGGGCGAGGTGCAGTCGGTGCTGTTCGGTCAGCTGCCCGTGATTATGTCGCCAGGAGTCCGGCTCTGTAATGAATTGCCCGGCGACGTGCGGCTCGAAATCTTTGCCGCCGATGCGAATGCGAACTTCGGGACCGAGCTCTTGTCCTAGCAGATCCTTTCCACCCGCCTCCCAAAACCAGGTCTTTCCTTTGGTTCGTTGCCGCGCCGTGTCGCCAATCCACCAGCCGGACAAACGGCCCGTCTCCAAATCGAACAAGACGTTGTGGCGGTTCGGCAGACCGACCAGGAGCGGCTTGATCCACTGTTTGTCATTGAACTGAATGACGTCCGTCAAAACGGCGGCCGACTCGCCCGCGTCGACTTGATTGCGACGGCGGACCACGCGAACCGCGTTGGGTTCGGGCGGCCGAAACCCGGGGTCGTTTAAGGCCAGCCAGACGGCGGCCAACTGATCGTCGAGTCGATTGTCGAGCACTCCCTGGACGGGAATCTGCACGGACGGCATCTCCATGCGCGGCACGATGCGAATCGGATTGCGCACCCAGCGGTCAAACCAGGAGTAGCGAATTCGTTTTCCCAATTGAGCGAGGTCCGGCCCTTTTGCGTTCAGCGGAGCCTTGGGAGGTTGAACCTTGCCAACTTGATGACAACTCGTACACCCAAATCCGTCGGGCGTCACTAGCCGCCCACTGGCTGCGTCGAGATTGACGCGAGGCGTGGGAGGCCGCGGTTTAGTACGGTGATCCGGAATTCGATCTTGCTCCACAAAATGGCTCACCAGCTCGTCGACCTGCTCGTCGGCTAAGTCAAACTTCGGCATCCTCACGGCCAACCACGGTCGATGGACGGCTTGACGCCGAATCGTCTCGCGCAGCGCGGCGTCAAACAGTTTGTCGCCGACGCTGATCAGTGACGGCGGCTTCATCGCCGGTTGCTGGGCTGCCAGCTGGGGGTGGCTTCTGACGACCTCATTGAGCTGCGGAGCCAACCCTGAACTCACACCGTTCGCGTGGCACGCCAGACAATTCCGCTCGCGCAACATCCGCGCTCGCGCCGTGTGATCATTGAGCGCATCTAGATGCTGCGCGGCCGCCAGGAATTCACGGACTGCCCCGGCGCTCGCCCGATCGAAACGGTATCCGGGTCGCAGCTTGTCGGGACCGCTGAGGCAATCGCCGCCGCGATTCGACTTGAGCGGCAGGCGCGTGGGCCTTTTCACGCCGGTAATCTCGTGGCAGGCGGCGCAGCGCAAATCGGCCACCAGTTTCTCTCCGGCTCGCGCGGAAGGATTGTTGGCCGCTGGAGGAGCTTTGAGTTCTCGCCCCCCATCACTCAGGTAGGCGGCCAGATCGATCCGCTCTTGTTCGGACAATTCAAAAACGGGCATGCGGCGGTGGGCGTTCAACGCGGTCGGGTCGAGCAGCCAATTGGAGAAGAACGCCGGCGGTCGCTTGGCGGCGATTTTTGTCAAGTCGCCGCCACCGTAGAGCCCGCTGCGGCCAAGTTCGCCGCGGTGATGACACGCCAGACAGCCGACCGTGAGAAAGGTCTGCTCACCGCGATGGGCGGCCGCCGGCAGGAGTTTTTCTTTTTTGCCCTTTGGCTGTTTGCCCGACTGTTTTTTCGCGGCCGGGGAACGCGGCCGAGGCTGCTTCGACAACAGAAAGTCGGCGATTTGTCCCGCTTGTTCCGCGCTCAAATCAAAGTCGGGCATCCGCCGCGATGCGTCCGTGGCCGCGGCGGCGGCATGCTGACTCAGCCTATCCACCAGCCATGGGCGGCGAAGGTTGCCGCGCAGCGCAGTTAGCGACGGGCCGGCGATGACGGAATCGTCGAGCTGGTGGCAGGCTCCGCAGCGAAACGCGTGCACGATCTCGCGCCCCTCCTCGAATAGCTCGCGCGGAGATTCGTCGGGCTCGTGAAAAAGAAACCGCGCGCTAATCGGCTCGATCGCAAACTTGGGCCCGGACCAATAGAGGGCGAATTGAGCCGTCGCCGCCGTTTGCTGAAAACGAATCTCGATCGGGTGCCAATCGAATTCCAGGTTTAAAGCTTCTGACTCAAGCCACTGCGGCGTCAACGCTCCCTTGTGAATCATCTTCTTCCCGGCAAGAGTCACTTCGACTTGCCCTTGCGCGAATGCGTGCAGCCGGTAGTCGCCCTTCGTCTGCGACATCAAGTACCCCCGCCAGACGACTTCAAAGGGGCCCTCTCGCAGCCGAGCATCGGGCAGATCGCCCCCCCAGTGAAACGCCAAAGTGCGGTCGACGCGAGCCAGTTCGCCCCGGTCGCTTTTGTAGCCGCCGACCAGTCCCAACCGCAGTTCGTCGTCATCGTCCTCTTGCGCGGTGAGCGGAGCACAGGGACTCGTCGCGACAAGAACGGCTGCGATGATGGCCGTTGCGAAGTGAACAAAATGCATGGGGCGGAGCGGGGGTTTCGTCATCGATCGCGTCTCAACGGCTCAAGGGGAGTGTCATTTGGACAAGTTGAACGGAGGCTCCATGATATCCGCTCCGATGCCCAATTGTTGATGACGGGCGATTCTCGATCGAAAGATGTTGCGGAGAAGACGCCCGGAACGGCTCCCCCTTACGGCCTGTCGTCTAACCACCATTCTTCGGCGACTGGCTTGACGAACAACGTATCACCGCTGAGCTTGCAAGTCATCGCTTGTCGGCCGAGCAGTCTGTGCAGGAATGCGCGAAAGGGAATACGCTCTACACAGATGGCGACTTCCAGCGGCTGTTCGGTCGTCATGAGCAGGCTTGGGTGCAGGCGAATCTTGCACGTCTCGCTCTCTCTCGCTCGCGCCCAAGTAGTGTTCACTTTGAAGTACTCGACTCCGATCCCCGCGTCGAGATGCCGCGCCCAAGCGGAGTCTGGCGGCGGATCCAAGAGATCGACTCCCGTCTCGTCCCTCCAACTGGCGGCTTCATCTCGAGTCGTGATCACCAATCGTTCAAATCGATAGTCACAAACCAGGTCGTACTTACTCAGGATCTTGAACAGCACATGAAGAGTCGACTGCGAGTTCGCATCATCCAGAAAAACGAGCCTCTCGCCCCACTGATCGGGTCGGATGAGCGCCGCATCATCGACGGAAACGTAGTTGGGGTGGCGCTCTAGCGCGCCCAGAACCTGCACAAGCCTGTTTTGGTCTTTTGAGAGACGCAATCGCCAACGCAGCAAGTCGTGAACGAATGACGACGCGTTCGATAGCCGTTCAGTAAAACGCGGCGACTCACACCGCCTTTCGCCTCCCTCCCCATACCGTGTGACGAGCACCTCTTCGCCGAATTGCCGGCGCTCCTGCACAAGCCGATCATCAGCGTGAAGACTCGCTTTGGTCGCCGGGCCATTCCAACCTATGGGCCCTTCTGTCCACCAGCCCACACGTTCTCCCCGATCAAAAAGCTGCCGTGTTTCCATTCCGTTGTTATGAACCACCCAATCGCCGTGCTGCCGTCCTCTCACATAGCTTCCGATGGCGACCAGTTCACCGCGTATGTCGCGGCAATGATAGACGCCGTGCCTGATTCCATTTCTCCATGACTCAAACACCAACAAATCGCCATCCTCAGCGTAGATTCGTGTTGGCCCGTGACGAATCGGCGCGGCGTTGATTTGCCGCCGAACCGTTCGGATCTCTTGGAGGTCCGGGGGAGGCAAATCGAAAGGATCACCGTTGAGGAAGATGTGTGGGAGAAGCGGGTCGCCGTCGAACCGAGGGAGTCGTTGCAAATCAGCCGTCTGTTCGAATGGCCTGGTCCACTGCCATGCCGCAACACACGCGAAACTGCACGATATGAGAAGCGCCCGCAGGCTGAATCGCCATCGGAACATTTCGACTCCCGAACTGCCTACGCCCCCGCTGCGGCAGTTTTGACCACCTCCGTCGCCGCGAGTTTGCGACCAGGTGATTCCGCTCATGATACTCTACCGCTCAACACGGGGGGGAGATTGATGGCTGCACCGTGCGGACGGAGCGTCGAGAGCACTGGAACTGCACCGTTGAAGCACTGAAATCGGCGGCGAGCTCGTTGGGTTTTTGGCATAATTGAGCACATGAATCTGTTGTTGCTCAACCTGGTGTTGTGCTCGCTGGGGGCCGATCCGGCTGCCGCTGATGTCGCGTTCTTCGAGACTCGCATTCGCCCCCTGCTGGTCGAGCACTGCTACGAATGTCATTCGACCGCATCGGTCAAGCTGAAGGCCGATCTACTCGTCGATTTTCGCGACGGGTTATTGAAGGGCGGCGAGACGGGTCCGGCGGTGACGCCCGGAAAGCCCGCGGAGAGTTTGCTATTGGAAGCGCTCCGCTACGAATCCTTGGAGATGCCGCCGGCCGGCAAGCTCCCCCAACAAGTGATCGCCGACTTTGAACGTTGGATCCGCCGCGGCGCAGTCGACCCGCGCGAGACACGACCGACACCGGCGGCGGCCGCGGCCGCGGCGTGGAAGATCCAACTGCGCGAGCGCCGCAAATGGTGGAGCCTGCAGCCGCCCCAACTCGCCGCGCCGCCGGCGGTGAGCGACTCGTCCTGGTCGCGCGAACCGATCGACCGATTCGTTTGGCGAAGGCTCACAGCAGCCGGCTTGCGCCCCGCGCCCCCCGCCGACGGAACCACACTGCTGCGCCGACTGTCGTTCGTACTCACCGGATTGCCGCCTTCGCCCGAGAGGGTTGAGTCATTCCCGCAGGCCTTCGCCCGCGACCCGGACGCGGCTCTTGCGCAACTGGTCGACGAACTGCTCGCGTCCCCTCACTACGGCGAACGCTTCGCCCGCCGGTGGATGGACGTCGTCCGCTACACCGACACCTACGGCTACGAATGGGATAACCCCGCCAAGGGATCGTGGGAGTATCGAGACTATCTGATCCGCGCATTCAACAACGACGTCGGGTTCGACCAGATGATCCGCGAGCAGGTGGCGGGCGACCTGCTGCCGCACCCGCGAACGGATGCTGAGCAACAGGTGAACGAGAGCTTGATCGGGCCGATGTTCTACCACTTGGGTGAACATCGACACGGCGGCAGTCTCGAATTCAACGGCGTGCATCAGGAGATGATCAACAACAAGATCGACGCTTTCTCGAAAGCGTTCCTGGCGACGACGGCGGCCTGCGCCCGCTGCCACGACCATAAGTTGGACGCCGTATCGCAAGCCGATTACTACGCGATGGCGGGCGTGTTCATGTCGCCGCGCTGGACGTCGCGAGTCATTGACGTGGACGGCAAGTTCGCGGCGGAAATCGCGGAACTCAAGCGTCTGCGGAGACAGATCCAACGGTCGCTGACGAAGCGTTGGCGCGAAGAGGACGTCGACCTGCTGGCGGCAGTGAAGAAATGGTCCAGCGAAAACCGGCCGGCCATCGACGCCGCCAAGATCGAGCAGATCAGCCACGTCTTGAAGCCGCTGGCAACAGCGGACGACAAGTCCATTGGACCGGCCTGGAAAGAAATGGCCGACGCCTGGAAGCAGACTCGTTCAGCCCGCCTCAAGGGGAACGAGAAGTTTCAGCTTGTCACGGACTTCGCCGAGCCGGGGTTGCCGCCGAACTGGCTGGCCGAAGGAGCGGGCGTGGCGAACGGATACGTCCGCCACGGGACGGTCTTGGTTTCGCTTGCCGGGGACGAGATCGTCCGCGAGTTGTTGCACCGCGGCTACCATACGTCCGCGCTCTCCTCAAAGCTCCCCGGTGCGATCCGCCTACCGCCGCAAGATGAGCTGGCCGGAAAATTCATCGGACTCAACTTGCGTGGCGGCGAATGGGCGGGCTATCTGGTCGTCCCCCAGAACGCTTTTCAATCGGAGGCAGTCACCTTTCTCGATCCCCAGAGCCGGGCCGCCAAGTGGTTGTCGATCGCAGACAGCGGTCGGAAACACGGCGTGACACGAGTCTTGACTGAGATCGTCACCTCGTCGCTGAACCCGAACTTCCCGCCTCGCACCGGCCTGGCCAAAGCGGCCTCGACTAAACTGCCGGACGACGACGACGGCTTCGACAAGCGCAGCTGGTTCAGCTTGACCGGCGTTGTGCGACACGACGACGCCGGGGCGCCGGCCGATACCTTGGACGTTTATCAACCGCTGTTCAGCGAGTCCCCGCCCACTTCGATGAACATGGCCTGGACACGAATCGAGCGCTGGTGCCAATCGACTCTCGATCGTTGGGCGAACGACAAGGCGACTGCGAGCGACGTCCAATTGCTGAACTGGCTGTTGTCGCAACAACTCCTCCCCAATCGCGCCGCTGATTCGACGGAACTGGCTGAGCTATCTCGGCAATACCGTGAAGTCGAATCGCGGATCGGATTCCCGCGCACCGTCAACAGCATGGACGAACGGTCGTTGCGGCCGGTCGACTATCGCCTCAATGTGCGTGGCAACGTACATGACGAGGGGGCTGCCATCCACCGCGACTTCCTGCAAGTGTTCGCCGATCAGCATGGCGTGGGCAAGAGCCGCGGCAGTGGTCGCTTGGAGTTGGCCGAGTATCTCGGCGGCAATCGCAACCCGCAAACAGCTCGCGTCTTTGTCAATCGAGTATGGCATTGGATGTTGGGGGCGGGGATTGTCGCCACGCCCAGCGACTTCGGCAGGCTGGGGGATCGACCATCGCACCCGCAATTGCTCGATTGGCTGGCGATCAAGTTCATGGAGGAAAACTGGTCAACCAAACGACTCGTCCGCCGGCTGGCCCTCAGTCAGACGTTTCTCCAGTCGACGACAACGACGCGAGCCGCCTGGGACATCGATCCACAGAATCGGCTGCTCCACCACTATCCGACCCGCCGGCTCGAAGCGGAGGAGATCCGCGACAACATGTTGGCCGTCTCCGGCAGCCTCAACCGCGAACTCTACGGCCGGCCGATCGACCCGCCGAGGACCGTGGAGGACAGCAAAAAACGGTTATTCTCCGGGCCGCTCGACAGTCACGGCCGGCGCTCGATCTATATGAAAATGTCGATCATGGATCCGCCGAAGTTCCTGGTCTGCTTCAATCTACCGGACCTCAAACTACCGACGGGCCGGCGCGACATCACCAATGGGCCGACGCAGGCTTTGGCGTTGCTCAACGATCCCCTAGTTGTAAAACTGTCTGCCGATTGGGGCGAACGGCTGTCGCGCGATCCGAGCAAGACTCCTCAGGAGCGGGTGCGGGCGATGTTCGTGCGATCGTTAGGTCGCCCGCCGCGGGAAGCTGAACTCGAGAGATGGACGGCGGCCGCGCAGAGTTTCTCCAACGACTCGGATCTGATGGCGGACAAGAACGCCTGGAGCGAATTGGCTCACGCGTTTTTCAACATCAAAGAGTTCATCTATTACCGGTGATTTCATGAGCAAGCGATTTGAGCACGCACCGATGAGCGTTCGCCACAGTTGCTCGCGGCGCGACTTCCTCCGCCAATCGTCCGCCGGGTTTGGTTGGTTGGCGTTGAGCGGGTTGATGGCTGAAGGGAGCGCTCGAGCCGAGCAGGTTGCCGCCGCGGCGATCGCGCCGCGCGCTCGCAACGTCGTCTTTTGCTTTATGGACGGCGGACCGAGCCACGTCGATACGTTCGACTACAAGCCGATGCTGGAACAGCATCAGGGGCGAGCGATTGGCGAGGGAGCCGTTTCCAAGCGATCGCAGTCAACCGCGGGCCGCGTCTGGTTGGGTTCGCCCTGGAAGTTCCAACGCCGGGGTGAGAGTGGGCTGTGGGTAAGCGATCTGTTTCCCCGGATCGCCGGAGTGGCTGACGAGATCTGCGTCGTCCGCTCGATGCTTGGCGAACTACCGCTCCACGGTCAACAGAACCTGCTTCTCCACACCGGCCGCATTCTCGGTCAGGCCCCCAGCATCGGCGCATGGATCTCCTTTGGATTGGGAACGGAGAATGAAAACCTGCCCGGCTACGTCGTACTCAACAACGACTGGGTTCCCAACGGCGGTTTGGAAAACTTCGGCAGTTCGTTTCTGCCCACTTCCCACCAAGCCACCATGCTGCGGCCAGCGGGCGAAGCGGTCGACAATATCGCGCCGTCCGACCCGCGGAGCCTTCAGCGCCGCAAACTGGCTCTGCTTGCCGAGCAAGATGGCGAATTCGCGAAACAAGTAGGCAACGCCAGTGCGATCGAAGGAGCGATCGCCAACTATGAAACCGCATTTCGCATGCAGTCGACCGTCCCCCGAATCGCCGACCTCAGCGACGAGCCGGATCACGTCCTCAAACTGTACGGCGTCGACTCGAAGGACGAGCACCAGAAACTCTACGCGACGCAGGCGCTGCGCGCTCGCCGTCTGATTGAAGCCGGCGTCAGATTCGTCGAGATCACCTGCCCGAGCTTTGACGGGAACAACTCCCCCTGGGATCAGCATTCACTGATCAAAACCAACCACGAAAAAAACGCTCGCGTTACAGAGCAGTCGGTCGCCGCCCTGATCGTCGACCTCAAGCAACGCGGGTTGCTGGAAGAGACGATCGTCGTTTGGGCCGGCGAAATGGGCCGCACGCCACATACGCCTAAGGTGACCGAGTCGTGCGGCCGCGATCACCACGTCAACGGCTATTCGATCTTCATGGCCGGCGGGGGATTTCGCCGCGGAACCGCCTTTGGCGAAACAGATGACTACGGCAACTCAGTCGTCCTCGACCAAGTCGACATCCACGACATCCACGCCACCATCCTGCACCAGTTGGGCGTCGATCACGAAAAACTCACGTTCCGTCACGGCGGTCGCGACCAGAGTCTGACAGACGTGCACGGCCGCGTGCTGACAGACCTACTGCAATGAACCGGCGCGCGATCGAGATCCCTGCTAACCCAACAGGTCGTCGTACGTCTCCTGGTGAAAGCCGACGATAATCGTGTCGCCGATTCGCAACGTGGGAGCCCGCAGATTGCCGCTTCGCCCAATCGCCAACTTGGCTAGCGTCTCATCGTCAGGCGACTCTTCCGTCAGATCGTAGTGCACGACCTTCTTGCCTTTGGCGATGTACAGTTGCGACGCCTCTCGCAACAGTCGCAACGAGTCGGCCGTCGGCATCTTGGTCTTCTTTGCGTTGACTTCTTCTTTCGTTTCCACTTCGGCTGTGGCAAGAAACTCTTGCGCTCTTTTGCAGCTGGTTCAGCCAGGGCGGTGATACGACCAGTCGATTTTTGTACTCACAGTTTTCCTTCTCTGGCGTCGATGTTGCGATTACGAACTGACGATGTTTCGGATGTTGGGAGCGTCGGCGCGGCGACCCTGATGTTATCCGAGCGACGCGACGCGCCCAACAGTTGTCGTTCATCCGACCATCAAGAAAGAACGGCGCTCACCGGGAGCGCCGTTCTCGTGTTTGGCTGATTCCGATGTCGACTACTTCTTCTTCTCGACACCTAGTTCCTTCAGCTTGGCGGCGATGTCGGCGCCGTGGCTGCCCGCTTTGACGGATTTGTCGATGTGCAAAATCTTCCCGTCTTTGCCGATATAGAACGTCCAGCGATAGGGGACTGGCCGCTTTTCGTTGACCACTTCGTACGCTTTCGCAACGGCTTTTCCCGGATCGCTGAGGATCGGGTAGTCGAGTTTCAACTCCTTTGCGAACGCTGTGTTCTTTTCAACCGTGTCACAACTGGCGGTGAAGTAGGCCGCATTGAATTTGCGAAGGTCGTTGCCGCTCTCACGGAGCGAAATGCATTCCTTCGTTCAGCCGCCGGTAAATGCTTTCGGGTACCAAGCCACCACAACGGCGCGCTTCCCCTTAAAGTCGGAAAGCTTGTAAGTCTTACCATCCGACCCCTTGAGCTCAAACGCCGGGGCCGCGTCGCCCGCCTTCAGCTCCGCTCTCGCCGGAACCGCCATCAGGCTCAGTACGAAAGCGGCAAGAACCGCCAAAACACCTCTCTTCATTGTCGTATCTCCTGGTGATTTGGAACTCAACTGCGGCCAGACTAACACGACACCACGCCGATATCCAGATCTACGATTGTCCTCTTTTTTTTGAGACGATCGGGCGGCGGCGACCCTGTATTGAGGCGGCGGGGCGAGGCGCGCGAAAAGAAACAAGGGAGGCCGGTTTGACCCGACCTCCCTCGACTCGTGTTAGCGAGTTGGGAGAAACTCACTACCGACTATTCGTCACCGAAAACGGCTTGGATGATCGCGTCGACCGCCGACTCGTCTTGGGTTCCGTCGAGCAAGTCCGCCGTCAGCTCTTCTGCAACTCCGCTCAAGCGGTAGTCGTCGTCGAATGGCGTGACTGAATCATCGCCGGACGGGAACATCGTCGCGTCGACTTCACGGGACTTCGACTTGGCGGTTTGCGGCCGGTTGATATCGGCGAGCAGTTGGTTGACAGCGGCTGAACGATCTGCGACCGGAGCCGGGGATGTGGCGACCATTGGCGGTCCGACCAGAATTGAAGCGGCTCCTTCTCCCTCGCCTTCGGCGGACCCGTTGTTCTGAGTCAACACGTCGGCGACGACCAACGCATCCGACAGTTGCATGATGTTGTTGCCGGACGGGTCGCGGTACAACTTCACGCCGATGCCGGGCGAGGCGGGAGTGAGGAACGGGGCGCTGGCGTCCAGCGGCAGAACCACGCTCGTGCCGTGAGTCAACATTTCGGTCAGCAGAGACAGCAGATCGCTGGCTCGCACAAACGAATCGTTGTTGATATCCGCCGGAGTAATCGGATTCTGGTGCGGCGTCGCGTTGGCGGCGACAGTCATCGTCACGGTCGCCGTGTTCGACAACGCTCCAACATTGTCCTTCACGTTGTAAGTGAACGTGTCGGTGGGGCCTTGGAAGCCGATCGACGGAGTGTAGGTGACGTCGCCCGTCGTCGGGTTAACGCTGACCGTACCATTGGATGGCTGCGAGACGATCTGAACGGTCGTCGGATCGATCGTGCCGTCGAAGTCCGTGTCGTTGGCAATCACGCTGAAGGTCTTCGGCACGCCGACGAACGTCGTGGCTCCGTCAGCCGCGTCGTCATCATTCGCAATCGGGAAGTTCGTGTTTACGATCGAGACGGTTGCTTCATTTGAAGTCAACTGAACTGCGTTGAGTTCGTCGTCTCTCACGGTGTACTTGAAGGTGTCGGTGCCGAGTACGCTCGACTGGTACTCGATCACGCCGGCGGCCGAAATATTGACGATCGAACCGATGGTCGGCGCCTGAGTGATCTGGATCGTCGTCGGATCGATGAGGCTGTCGACATCGTTGTCGTTGCTGAGCACATCGATGAAGATCGACGTGCCGACTTCGTTGAGCGCTCCCAGGTCGTCGTCGGCCACCGGAGCGTCGTTGACGCCGGTCACCGTGATCGACACCGTGCCGGGAGGACTGGAAACGCCGTGGCGATCGATCGCTCGGAAGTTGAACGTCACGATGTCCACGTCGCCGGGGCCCAAGTCCTGGAAGTCGATATTAGGTCGCGTGCTGAAGGTGAACGTGCCGTTGCCGTTGTCCAGCGCGAAGCCCTTGCCGGGCGCCGGGCCCGTGCCGGGAATGATCGAGAACGTCAACGTCGAACTGTCGTCGTCGGCGTCCGGATCGTCGCCGCGGAAGTTAGCGGTGATCAACGTCGGATCGTCCTCGGTCGCGTTGATGATGTCGCCCAGGTCGGGAGTCACACCGTCGATCGCCAGTTGGTCGCCAACGTCTTCCGCGATCGGAGCGTCGTTCAATCCGCTAACCTGAATCGTCACCGTCGCTTCGTTGGAAACCGCGATGCCATCGGTAGCGTGGTAGGTGAATGTGTCGTCCGGCACCAGTTGCTCAGCGTCCAGCAGAGCTTGGATGGTCGGTGAAACGCGCGGATCGTACATGAAACGCCCGTCGTTCAACAGCGTCACCTCAGCGCCCAAAGCGGATGAAATCACCAGCGGAGTGGCGTCGACGACAGGATTCACCACCGCTGCTCCATCATTGATCTGCAGCGTGTCGATGTCGATGTCGATGTCGTTCTTCAACAGCGACGAGTCCGGGTTGAACAGCAGTGAGACATCTTCGGTCGTCACGAAGTCGTTCGGGTCGTGAATGAACGTGTTCGCATCGGGATCGTCGAGGGCGAGCGGGTTGTCGTTCACACCCGTCACGGTGACGGTCACGGTCGCCGCGTTGCTGACTGCTCCGCGTTGATCGGTGGCGATGTAGGTGAACGAGACGTCGCGAGTCTGACCTTCCGAGAGATCTTGGAAGTCCGTTCCCGGATCGAAGTCGAACATGTGGCCGTTCGTGCCGTTGATTTGAACCGAACCTTCGCCCGGCGTCGTCAAGATCGTGTAGACGAGCGACGAACCGTCGAGGGCTTCCTCGGCGTCGGCGTCGGACGCGTCGAAGTCGAACGTCGACGCGAAGCCTTGATCCTCGAGCACCGGGGCAACTAGCTCGGTGAGGACATCGTTGGCGATCGGCGCGTCGTTGATACCGGTGACCGTGACGCTGACTGTCGCCAGTTGACCGAATTGATCGCTGACCGCTCCGTGCGAATCGATCGCTCGATAGGTGAATTCGACCGTCGTCGTGTCGCCTGCGGACAGAGATTGGAAGTCGACATTGGGGTTCGGCGAGAAGACGAACTGACCATTGTCGACAAGCGACGTATCGTTCTTGTTCACGATCACACCGTCGCCCGGCGCCAAGTCGTTGACGACGGCGAACTTGAGCGTGTTCATCGACGCGATCGTGCTGAACATGTCGTCGTTGTCGATGTCGAATGGATCGAAGAACGCGGCGACGTTGGGGCCGTCCTCGAAAGCGTTCAAGATTTCCACATTGTTCGCGACCGGAATGTCGTTCCGCCCTTCGACGGTGATCGACACGGTTGCCAGGTTCGAGAACAGGAAGCCATCGAAAGCTTGGTAAGTGAACGTGTCGACAAGCGTCTCAGGAAGGATGGGTCCGCCGGGGCCGTCGTTGAAGGCCAACCGTTGAATCTCCGCCGACACAGTCGGATCGTAGATGAACGAGCCGTCGGCTTGGATCACCACATTGGCTCCGCTATTGGTGCGGATTACCGTGTTTGGATTGAAGACTACGAGCGGATCAGAGTCCGGATCGGAGTCGTTGCCGGCTCCTTGGGGTTCGGTCAGCCCGTCCACAGCCGTGACGATCAACGGTTGATCTTCGTCGATCTCGTAACTGCGGCCGGCGATCGGGTCGTCGACAGCCACGGGCGGGCGGCCGGGAACGATCGTCACTTTGTAATCTTCCACCTCGCCTGACGCGGCCAATCCGAAGGGAGCCAAGCCGCCGAGTTGGCTGTAGCGGAAGCGGGCGTAGGTGTCGCCCGTGACCGCCGTCAGCGGCGTCTGGATGAATAGCTGGTTGAGGCCTGGATCGAGCGGCTCGCTGCTGAACACTTGCTCCGACTCGTCCCAGCGGCCATCGCGGTTGAAGTCGACCCAAGCGTCGAGTTGACCTGGACCGGATGCGGTCACGTTGACCGGTGTGAGCAGGAATGAGTTCAGGGCTCCGAGGAATTGGACGCCGTCGCCGCCAGGGGCTTCATCGTTGCCGCTGAGGTTGATGACGCCATTGCCTACGTGCACAGGCGTAATGCCGAGATCGGGAGTGAGCAGAGCAGTTACGATCTTGTCAGCCAGCTCTTCATGCGTGTCGGCTGGCGTGATCGGGATGATCGTGTTTTCCAGAGCGAAGTTCAGGTCGTTGTCGAATTCGAAGACGAACGGCCCAGCGCCTGTCGTGATCGTGAACGTCTCGCCATCCGCAACACCGGCGGCTTGACCAGCCTGAGTCAACGTCGGCGGCAGAATGCCCGATCCGTTGAGAGCCATCGTATGGTTCTGGCTGCTGCCAAGGTGCAGAACGCCGTCGCCGAGAGATTTGGGGAACAGGCCGAGACTCGTCGAAATGATCGCCTCGATCATGCCGCTGATCAAATTCGATGAAGTCGATCCAAGCTGGTAAGGAATCCCGATGTTGCCGCCGTTGATCAAACCGTCGCCAGTCCGGTCAAACTCGAAGATGACCGTTTGGGCTCCGTCGCTGATCGTGAACTGTTCACCGTCGTTGATTCCCGTGCCGCCGTCGGCGGGAACGGTGATCGAGAAGGTCGGGGCGACCATCAAGTCGGCCGGCGTGGCCACGTCCGAAAGCGACAACTGAGCGGAGCCCGACAATTGGACGGGGAAACCGTCGCCATCGATATCGTCTCCGTCAGCGTCAAACTTGGGCACCCCGTCCGCGTCCGAATCGGCTCGTTGGCCGAGGAACAACGGGTTGTCGCTGAAGATGACATGGCGGGCGCCGTCATCCGCTAGAGTGGTCGGGAAGCGGAACTGCGGTCCAATTGACGCATCGGGTGAATCGCCGAAGTCGAGTCGATTGTCTCCGAGCAAGAGGGTGAAGCGAGTCTCCTGCGAAGCCTGATTCGGCCGCAGATCGTTCTCCGCCAAGTCCTTCACACCGACCAGGAAGAAGTTGCTGATCATGTCGACCGTCGTGGCTCCTTCGACGAACAGCGTCGGTCCGCCGCGCAGCGAAGCTTGCACGTCTGGGAGAACCGTTTGATTGATCGCCCGAACGATCGACAGCGCCATCGAGTCGGCTGTGAACGTGTCGCTCGGCTCGAACATTACGGGAACGGCGCCGCCGGGCAAACCGGTGACGGTGAATCCACTGGCCAGCGGATTCAGGTCGTGCTCAATCTCGCCGCCAATGTCGACAACACCGCCGCCGAGATCGACTGGGTTGAGGCCGATGTTGGCGGTTGTCAAAGCCGTCACCAAGTTGGTGGCGATTTCCTCCGCCGTGCTCGGCGTGGCGCCGAGGTTGTAGTTGATGATGACATTGCCGGGCTGGTTGATCCCGTCACTGTCGAATTCGAACGTCACCAGTTGCGACGTCACGATGTTGCGAATCGTGAAGAGCGTGTCCGTGATGCCGCCGACGTCTCCGCCGACCGCGGGCAGTTCGATACGCAATCCGGTGGTGACGCCAGGCGCCCCCGAGAGCGCGAGGTTCGTTCCGATTACGTCGACGACGTGATCGTTAGCGAGTCCGCCAATATGCAAGTTGCCGCCACCGAAGTTGGTCGGATTGAGACCGATGCTCTGGCCGATGATCGCTTTGCCGATCGCGTTGGCGATGTCTTCGCGAGTGCTGGCGATCGAGAACTTAACGGAAACTCGGCCAGGAGCCACAGCGCCGTCATCGTCAAACTCAAATTCGGTCAGTGGGAAGCTGTTTCCATCGATCGAGAAAAACCCACCGTCAGAAACGGCGTCGGCGTTGCCGAACACCTGCAGATTGCTGTTGGAGACGTCCAAAGTGTGCTTGGTGCCGGTCGCCACGTGAACAGTTCCGTCACCCAGCGCGGACGGGGCGAGCCCCATGCCGACGGCGGCCAACTTCGCCACGATCGCATCGGCGATCTGATCGTGCGTGTCGGTGATATTGAACGTAATCTCTTCGTGCAGCGGATCGAGCAGTTGCGTTCCTTGCAGATTAAATTCGAAAACGATCGGCAGGGCGGGTGAATTCGGATCGGTCAGTTCGAATGTCTGGCCGTCGCCAACTCCGCCGGGTCCGCCACCCTGCACGGGGACTTCGATCGTCAGCGGAGACGGCACCTGCATCGTGTATCCACTGTCGTACTCGAAGACCTGCTTGAGGATCTTCAGCGGATCGTTCGGATCGATCTGTTTCTCGATCTCGAATTGATCGCCATCGCTGACCGCGCCGCCGCTGGGAGCAGTCACGACGAATCGGTCGCGGTTGTTCAAGGTGATGACGTAAACGCGATCGGGCTCCCACAATCCGGCCAACGAGGTCAGCCGGATAATGTTGCTCGTCTCGTTGTAGCTGAATGAGTAGTCGATGCCCTCTTGCAGGAAGACGCCGTCGCGAGTCACCGTGACGCTCTCGGCCGACATCGTCGTGTCGTCGACGCCGATGCCGCCCAGCGGATTGGCTTCACCGAATCCATCGTTGAGCTGAACTTCAAAGTGTGTAATAGCGCCATCGGGCCGCACTACGACTGTTTCGGAAGGATCGACATCCAATCCCTCGGCGTCATTGTCGCGGGCCTTGATGAGCAACGCGGTGGGTCCGACGAAGTCGGCGCGATCCAAGGCTCCCCGGTCTTTTGGTTGACCGGTCGGGGTCGGATTCAAGGCATCGGTGACGCGCAGTTGTCCCGTCAAATCAGTGCTCGGTGCGAGCACGGGCGAGGCGGGGATGCCGAGCGGATCGCGAACTCGAATCAGCTCGTCGCGATCGTTCATCTGGTTCACCGCGCTGTCGACCGCGGGAGCGCCCGGCGCGAGATAGAAGTTGTCGATCGTGACGTTGACAAACAGCTGATCGAGGGCGGTCAATGCGCCGCCCATGTCGACCGCGAAGTCGCCGAGCCCCAGAGT
Organism: Pirellulaceae bacterium; assembly: GCA_030748485.1. GTDB lineage: Bacteria > Planctomycetota > Planctomycetia > Pirellulales > Pirellulaceae > JASMLW01. Next base: position 7,779 of record JASMLW010000209.1, on the reverse strand, counting down.
GCTGGTCGAATTCGTCTGGTTGTTTGCGAAGACGGTGCCGCTGAGGATCGTGAACGGCGACGAGGAGGAGGCGTCGACGCTGATTCCCGTGTTCAGACCTGCCAGCACGTTGTTCAGCAACGAGGGTGCGGCGTTTTCCGACACCTCGATACCAACACCCGTTTGGCCGCCGCCGAAAATCGTATTGTTGACGATCCGGCCAACCGGCACCGGAGCCTGTTGTGTGGCGGCAAGTGCGGCGTCGCCGCTGAACCAGATGCCGCCCAAGCTGCTGTCGAAGATCAAGTTGTTGACCAGCGTGGGGCCGGGGACCAGCGCCTGCGGGTTCAATTCCTTGAGGTTTCGCACCGGACCGGCGTGCGGATTGTTCGAAACGCCGTTTTGCGTGTCGGCGTTGCCGTCGCGCTGGCCCGCATCAACTCGAATGCCGTACTCTTGCGAGTGAGCGATTCGGTTGGACGAGACGATGATCTGGCCTTGGGGGCGATCGACGTTGCGATCGCCTGTCACGTTGACTTCAAAATTCTGATTGTGGAAGCTGCCGTCGCGGTATTCGACTCGCTGGCGAACGCCGGAGACCTCGGTGGTGATGTCGCCGAAGTCAAACGGATCATAGAAGCCGAGGTTGACGTTGTCGGGAATGTTGCCGAGCACAGCGGGTCCGAATAGATCGACGAGCGAACTACTGCTTCCGCCGCCGGTAACAATTCCATCCGACAGCGCGGCGGTGATGTTGAGAACGGCCTGCGTCTGTGGGCTGTTGACGGCCGCGCGGACGTTCTCCGCCATTTCATTGGCCGTGAAGTAGTCGCGAAATCCAATTTCTACGTGTCCGGGCGCGACTCCGCCTTCGTTGGGATCAACAACCAGCAGATCAAGATCATTGAACTCAAACGTCAACGTGTTGAGCCCGTCGCTGAGCGTGAAGATCTGCCGGTCCGCCAACTGATTACCGGCGGGCACGACAAGGCGGACGGCTTCCTCGAGCCGCGCGTTGGTGTCAAACGACGCATAGTTGACGCCGGCGATGTTCAGCGCCGACGTGAATGTCGGATGCGTGGCGATGTTGTAATCGGCGGCTCGCCGGATTTCGACCTGGTAGGCTCCATCCAACACGGCGTCCGCATCGACTTCCGGATTCGTCACGAAGTCGGTGTCCAGATTGATTCGCTGCCCGATCGACAGGCCCGTGATCGTCTCACCGCGCTCGGCGAAACCGACGATGATGTCGTCGATGTAGACGCCCTCGAACACGTTCTCCTGAGTTCGCTCACGATGGAAGAACCGATCGATGGGAGCGCCGTAGTTGTTGGCGAAATCGATGTTGTCGCCCGGCATCAGATGGTTGGCGAACGTTCCGGTGTGCCCGATGCGATTGATTCCGAGCGCGCCGGGGGTATTCCCAGTCGGTCCAAAGTCATTGGCCGACAGTGTATGCGAGATTAGCTTGACCGTTTCGTCAACCGTCTTGTAGGTGTGGTGATGACCGTTGCCGCGGTCGTCGGCCAACGCGTGTTGGAACGCTTCGGCGACCAGCTGCGGCGACATGCCAGCGTGTACGACGATCGACTCGTTGCCATTGGCGATGTCGACGCCCGGAGCGCCTTCGATAAACCTCGCGAACGGCGTATTCGGCGCGCCGGTAATCGAACTCGACAACGTGCGGGCGTAGGGCACGTTGATTCGGTTGCCGTCGCGGTGCGTATTGATGAAGGTGTACGGATGCTCGATCGCCAAGCGGTCGTCGCCGTGGACTCGCGCGGTGACAGGCAATCCCTCGAGCGGGGACGGGTCCATTCGGGGAGCGTCGGGATTGGATACGTTGATCGTCAACTCGTAGTCGACGTTGTTGGCGCCGGCGACGCCCGTGCCCTCGCGCAGCGGGTCGTAGCCAAAGTTGAAGCCCGACGAAACGCCGATGTAATAGAAACCTTCTTCCGCAAACGATCCTGGATCCCCATTGGGGAACGGCACGCCTGGGGAGGTGCCGTTGCCGATGCGCGGCAAGGTCCCGGGCGGATCATTCGTTTGCGGCACGGGCAGACCGGTGATGACTGGACTGCTCGGGTCGTAGCTGATGTCGAGGAATGTCGAGCCCGTGGTCAGTTCGACGCCGTCGGAATCGAACAGGCGGAGTATGACGGGCGAGGCTGTCGTCGTGGTCACTGAAACATCGAATTGGCTGCGCTCGTTGATGCGGACTTTGTACAGATCTACGTCATTCGCATCCGTCTTGACAACATTATTGTTCGGGTTGTTGCCGATCAGACCGTCGGCCGTGAACTCGTATTCCCCAAAATAAACTGGCGTTCGCCGCGCGGAATAGATCGTGTCGTTGGCGTTGTGATTGAAGCCCGTGTCGCTGGCGTTCAGGTCGTGGAAAGTCGGGGCGACGAAGTTCGAAACGACCGTCCCCGCCATCAACTCGCCGCCTTCGATCGCGATCTGCATCTTCTCGGCGACTTCTTCCGCGCTCATTCGCGTTGTAAACGGCACGAGGATGTGGGCGCCAATGCTGACGCCGTCACCGACGTTGTCGAGCGTGCCGTCCAGATCGAACGGGTTGCCGTTCAGGTCGTCATCGTCAAACTCGTACGTCACACCGTCGATGGTGAAGATATCGCCGTCAACGATCTTGGACCCACTAGGGGCGACCAGCGTGAAGCCGAGGTCGACTTCGTATCGAGTGCTGTCGAAGATCACGCCGGCGCCGTCGTAGTGCTGCAATTCGATCGATTGCCCGTCGCGCAGTTTTGAGCCGTCGATCGCGCGGAACTCTTCACCCGTAGTGAGAGCGTCGCCGATGTTCGAATCGCCGGACGATTGGAATTCAAATCGCAGCCGCACGTTGTCGCGCCCGGCGTAGGGCCCGAGGTTGATGCGAGCTTGCCGCCAACCGTCGAAGGTCGCCGAGTTGTTGTTGACGCCATGCCGTATATTGTCGGCAATCGAGACCTGTCCCTGCATGTTGACGTCCCAGAGATTCTGAACATCGAACATCGGGTGGGTGACTTCGGGTTCTTCGTTGTTGGTCGCCAGCAACTCCCACTCGCCCGTATCATCCGTGACGAACGTGCGGAATGAATCGGTGAACAACTCCGACTGATCGTCGGCGTCTTCTGTTTCCAAGTAATAGTTGAAGTAGAGGTAGGGTAGGTCGTCTTCTGAATAGGGACTGAGATCGAACGTGTTCGATTCGACCACGCCGTGCGTACCGCCGGGGAAGTTGAGCGTACCAAAGTACAGGCTGGTGGCTCCGCCCGCGGGCAAGCGACTGTCGTCAAAGAGCGGGTTGACTCCGTGGCCCACATCCGTGCCGCGGGCGCCCGTTTCGCGCCAGAGGTTGGTTTGCAGCGGCGAGAAAGAGATCCCGACGACCGAATCCTCGTCGCTGATGTCGATCGTGCGGGCGCCGTTGAAGAAGATCGGTTCGAGTTCGAATCCGCCGACCGGCTCGAACGCTTCGGCGACTCGATCGGGGAAGAAGGCGTACGCGTCTCCGGTCTGGGTAGCGCCAAAGAGCATCCCGCCGTACGCTCCTTCTTCCACGCCGCCCGGAGCCGCGTCCAAACTGGTGAACGGAATCGGCACGCCGAACTCGTCTTCAACGTAACCGACGAATGTCACATCCGAATTGCGAGCGGCGAGATAGTTCGAAACTGTATAGAGCTCACCAAAGTCTGTCACTGCATAGAGAGTACCACCGATAAATGTCATGCCGGTGATTTCGGCAATCGCGCCGCTGGTGCCGAATGCATTGACTTCGCCATTGGCGCTCACCTTGATGTCGTCGACTTCGAGAATGCCTCGCTCGACAATCTCCGTACCGGCTCCCAGTACGCGGGCGTCGCCAGTCCGGTCCGGGACGTCCCAGCTTTGCGCGACTCCGTCGGTTCTGAAGCGGTAAAGAACGTTGCGGGTGTCTTCCGGATCGGGCGGATTCTCAAAATCTCCGTTCGGGAATAGCCGGCTGCCGATGGCGTATAAGCCGCCCGGGCCAAACGCCATCGCCTCAAAGTCCATGCCCCAGCCGATCCGAGCGCCCTGGAAGGGGTGAGAGAGTTGAACATTGCCATCGACGTCCCGGATGTACGTGTCAATGCCGTCGTCTTGAGTGCTGATGATCTGCGCATTGCCCCAATCGATATCGAGGAAACGGCCGCCCAGCGAATCTCGAACATTGCCAATCACCTCGCCGTCCCGTTGTTCCGTCGTGAACGCGTGCAATTGAATTCCGTTGAAAGCAATGTCACCGACGTCGTTCGCCAATGTGCCAACAGGGACTTCCACCTGGCCTGTAAACGGATCGGAGATTCGGATGCCGATCGTATTCGTCCCAACGATGTCCTCGGCCACGTACAGCGAGACGTCGCCGAGATTCCAAGGCACGATCGACTCGTCGTCCAGGATGTCGATCTTGGGCGGAGTCGCGACGCCGCTGACTTTCAAGTCGACGCGATTGGCCGCTTGCGCTTCGACGCCGCTGTCGAAATCGCGATTCGTCTGCAGAACGCTGTCCTGCGCCGGAATGATGCGGTCGATGTCCACGCCGCTGTTGTCATCGTGATCGACAATGACCGTGCCGCCCGCGCCGCCCGCGTCGAAGTGCTCATCGGCAATCCGCTCGATCGACGTGATCGGTTCGCTCCGCGTGAGAATCGTCCGCGGGTTCTCAAAGAAGTACTGTCCCAAAACATTCGGAACTCGAGCCTTCGAGTGGACAGCGACAAAGAACGTTCCCTCCGGGAACACCACGGGGCCGATAAACGGATCCAACTCGCCGACCGAACCGCGGTTGAGGTCATCGAGATCGGCTCCATTCAATGGCGCCGAGCGATCGGGAGCGACGTTCGAGTCGTCGCTGGTCATGATCAGTACGCCGTCTTCGTCGTACACCGTCAAGATCGTGTCGACGGTCGAAACCTGGTCGCCGTAATCCAAGTCGAACACCAACGACACGCTGCGGTTGGGGTTGTTCAATTCCGGGTTCGCCGGGTTGTTCGAATCGAAGATGCTCTCGACTTCCTCGTAGTTCACCTCGAAGCGGAAGAAGTCGACATCGTCAAACCCTGGGTGACCGGCGAAGCCGGGTCGATCGGGTACGCCGAGCACACCGGAGAACGCCAAGCTGCCCTGCGGAGTCGCGAGAATGTTGCCCAGCGCGTCGGCCTGCACCGAGCGCTGGTTGTTCGTATCGTCGGTTTGACCCGCGTTGAGGATTTCGATCGCGTCGCCCGTCAACGGCGAATGACTCGGTTGCCCGAAGATCTCCACGCCGTTGGTCGCATAGCGAATGTCGGCGAACTTGACCGAAGAACCCGGGTACTCGTTCTGCTCCTGCAAGCGAATCTGCAACTCGTATACGCCATCGGTGTGACCGTCGAGCAGACGGGCCGGATCCTGCAACTCGCCCTGGTCGTCGCCCGTCATCAAGTTGCTGCTGCGGAGCCGCACGTGATACGTCGGCGGGCTCGGCGGATTCGGCGTCCCCGGCAGCACGATGCGGAAGCCGCCGTCGAGCGGATTCAAGGTTCCCAAGTCGTCGACTGGATAGACCGACTTGCGCAGATTGTTGGCGTCGATCAGATCGGCGTTGATCGGGTTGTTTTCATAGACGCCCAACTGACCGATCATCTCGGCGTACGAGTTGTCGGACTGAGCCACGATCTGTCCGTCGGCGTCGAGCAATTCGACGACCGTGTCGAGCCCGAAGCTGGTCCTATCGAGATCGAAAAAGACCTCCGTGCCCGGCTGGGCCGTGAAGCTGTAGACATCCAGGTCGTTGACGTCGTTGAAGAATCCACGCACCACGAATCCCAATCGCAGTTCGTCGTCACCCGACTTCAAATCAGGGGCGAGTGAGCCGAGCACTTGAGCGGTGTTCGTCGTTGAGTTAATGCCGGGAGCGACCAGGTCGACCGACTCTTGCTCGAGCACCAACTCGACGTTGCGATCGTGAGCGTACTCATCGATGCGAATGCTTCGCCAATCGCCGGGGACGGGCGCGGTCGCGCCGCCGTCATTGTTCGAATCGACTTGCGGATCGCCGCTCGGATCGAAGCCGGCTCCGACCGTGTCATCGGCCAGCGAAGTGATGATGATCGGGAATCCCGGTTGTCCCAGAATGTGCAGCGCGCCGCCGATGCGGTCGCTCGTTTCCAGCCGGCGGCCGTTGGCGGTGAAGCCGGCCCCGGCCACTTTGACGACCAAGCTCTCCTGCGGCGAACTCTTCAACAACAACCCGCCCTCGGTGTGCCGATCGACGACATCGATGTTCTGTCGAACGATATGCACAATGTCGGTGTCGTCCCACACGCCGGCGGTGGTCAGAATACCGCCCCGGACGTCGACGCCGTTGAGGCCGTTGTTGGACAACTGGTTTTCGGCCAACAGAGCGCCGAAGTTGTCGCGAATGTTGGTGACCCGATCGATCAGTCCGGTCGAGCGACCGAAGTCGTTTCGCAAGTCGGAGTTCAACGCGTTGACGTTGATGCTGATCGCCGCCACGGGAACGGTGGTTTGAGGATCGTTGTCGACGCCGTTCAGGTCGAGATTGTCGTTGATCAGGTTGTTGTAAATGATCGGCGCGCCGCCGCGGACAAAGATCGCCGCCGGAGCATTGAAGCCGAGACCGAACCGGTCCGATGTGGGTCCGCCGGCCTGGCCGCCTTGGCCGATCTCGTTGCGAGTAAACGTTGAATTGGCGACTCGCGCAACGGCCTGATGCAACTCCAGCGGGTTGACCGCGGCGAAGCTGCCGCCGAATTCGGTGATGCCGCCGCCAAATGCGATATATCCGTGGTCCAGGCTGATGCTGCCGCCGGGACGCACGATGACGCCGCCCCAGTCGCCGCCGACAGGAGCCGTTTCCAAAGCTCCAAAGCCGTCGTCATTGTTCGTGTCGAACGTGCCCAACCCGCCAAATCGATCGTCCCTGCGAGAGGTGATCACGACCTGGTTGCCGCTGTCGCCCTCGGCGAGTAGTTGGGCGCCGACGCCCACCTCGATGCGCGCCTGGTCCATCTTGACGACCGTACCGCCGTCAATCCGCAGTCGAGCGTCCGGGCGAGCTCGCCGCAGACCGGAAGTCGCCGTCACGCCGATGTCGAGCATTCCGCCAATCGTCGTCCCATCGTCTTCATAGGTCGTGTCCGAGGCGTCGCGTTGCGCGATCATCGTGTAGTTCCCGCTGTCGCCGACCATTTCAGCGACGTCGAGATTGGCGAACTTGCCTGTGAACTCAACCGACCAACCGCCCGGAATCAAAGCCACGGCGACATCGCCTGGGGCGATCGTCGGCAAGGCCTCCAACGCAGCCAGCACTTCGGCGTCACTCGCTCCATCCGAAATCGGCGCAGTCGAGACGCCGGCGAAGTCGAGAATGAATGTCGACCCGCTGGGCGGTCCCGGCAGCAAGACGTGCTGAATCTCATTCAACACAGCCGAAGCCGACTGGATCGTCGTCACTTGAACGAGCGCGTCGCTGCGGTAAATCCGGCGTCCGATAAACACCGATCCGAACGGCGTCGGCGGCAGGTTGTTGATGTCGATCACGCCATCGACATTCACCTGTCCAACTCGCGGCGTCGAAACGGACGGCGGAGATTCATTGCCCTCCGCGTCGATAAACGTCACCCGGTATCGATGCAGATCGCCGGCGTTCAGCGAACCGGTCGCTCCGTTGATCACCGGCGGGAAGGTCACCAGGTCAACCGGCACGATCGTCTTGTCGAGGAAAGCTCCGCCCGGCGTACCTTGCAGAATGAGCGGGTTGGTGAG
>JASMLW010000208.1 GCA_030748485.1 Pirellulaceae bacterium | reverse complement strand
CAGGCTCACCTTCGAAGACTCTGGATTCAATGTGTTGACGGCCGACGGTTTCGATTCGGCCGTGCGACTGGCGAAGAAGTACGAGCCCGATCTGATCTGCTTGGACATCAAGATGCCCGGCAAGAGCGGCTACGAAGTGATGGAGACGCTGTCCGAAGATCCGAAGTTGTGCTCCATTCCGGTCGTTGTCGTGTCGTCGGCCAGTGACGAAGCGGCCGAACTGGACAACCACGCTCATTGCTATCTGACGAAACCGATCGACGCCGCCGACCTGCTCTCCGTTGTGCAACAAACTCTCGTCCAGAAGATCGACAGCGTGCTGATCGTCGAGGATGACCCGGTGATCGCCATGCTGTTGGGGCAGGCGTTTCGGGAACACGACGTCCATGTCGTCACGGCGACGAACGGCGAAGAAGGGCTCCAACGTCTCGGCGAAGGGAAACCATCGGCCATCCTCCTGGACCTCATGATGCCGGTGATGGACGGCTTTCAATTCCTCAGAACGATTCGGCAGGACCCTGAATTCGCCGATCTCCCGGTCGTCGTGCTGACTTCGAAGACGCTGACCAGCACCGACATTCAATTCCTCGGCGAACTCAGCGATTTTGTGTTCTCCAAGGAGTCCTACAGCGCCGCTCAAGTGATCATCGCCATCCTGACCGCTAGCCGTAGCGAGCGGACACCACGGGAGATCACAAAATGACGCGGATCCTCGTCGTGGAAGACAACGCGGACAACATGAAGTTGTTCCGCTGGACGCTTGAAGACGAAGGATGGGAGATCCTCGAATCGACATCCGCCGAGCACGCGCTGGAGCGTTTGATCGACCGCGCCGAACGCGTCGACGCGATCGTTATGGATATCTCACTGCCCGGAATCGACGGCAAGGAGGCGACTCGTCGGCTCCGTCAACGTCCCGAGTTCGCCGAGTTGCCGATTCTGGCCGCCACCGCTCACGCCATCAAGGAAGAGGACTTGGCAATTCGCGCGGCCGGGGTCACGGACATCGTTACCAAACCAATCGATGAAGACCTCTTCGTTGCCACGATGAGGAAACTAGTGGACCACACAGCGGAGACAAGCCATGGCGCGCGTCTTAGTCGTTGACGACATCCCCGACAACGTGAAGCTGCTCACCTTCTGTCTCGAAGACGAAGGATATGAAATCGTGCCGGCCACCAACGGCAAGGAAGCGCTCACCGCCGCCCGCGATTGCGATCCCGATTGCATTCTGCTCGATGTGATGATGCCCGGTCTGGACGGTGTGGCTGTCACCGAGCGGCTTCGCGACGACCCGGACACTGCACAAATCCCCATCATCTTGGTGACCGCGCTGTCTGACGAAGATGATGTCATCCGCGGTCTGGACGCGGGCGCCGACGACTACGTCACCAAACCCTACAACTCGCGAGTCATCGCCGCCCGCACCCGCGCCGCCGTTCACCGGCACATGATCATCCGTGAAAACCGCCGCTTGATCGATCAACTCGAGTGGGCGGCGAAAACCGATTCGCTGACGAATCTGCTGAATCGCCGATCGTTTTTCGAGCTGTTCGAATACGAGATCAAACAGCTGGTCCGCAGCCGCACGCAACTGAGCCTCGTCATGGTCGACGTCGACCACTTCAAACACGTCAACGATCAACACGGTCACCTCGCCGGCGACGAAGCGCTCAGGCAAGTGGCCAACTCGCTTCGCGAAGGGAGCCGCGATAGCGATGTCGTCGGACGGTATGGAGGCGAAGAGTTCTGCGCATTGTTGCCAGACACAGACGAGGAGGGAGCTCGCATCTGGGCTGAGAGGCGGCGCGAAGCGATCGAGCAACTTCAGGTTCAGTTCGACAACGTTCAGATTCCGATCACCGCGAGTTTCGGAATCTCCACCGCCGCCGGCGGCGAGACGGTGACGCAGATCACCAACGATGCGGATATCGCACTGCTCGACGCCAAGTCAGCCGGCCGGAACCGAGTACTCAGCGCCGCTCCCGTGGCCCACTAGCGAACGAACTCACTACGCTTTCGTTGCTCTATAATGGTTGGCTCCGAACCAGCCCGAGTCTTCATTGCCAAGCTCCTGTTAGCTTGAGTCGAAACGCCAACCGAAGACAATACGCTCCCGCGCGAGCAGAGACCAACGGCCCAAACTACCCAGGTCGCCGCAGCGATAACTTGAAGGCGATGTGCGTCAGTTTCGGCCTTGAATTTGATGGTGGTTAGGCGATACAAGCACGCTTCCTTTCTTGTTAGCTCGTCACCGCAATCACCGCACTCGACGGTGAGATTCCCGAGACCGGGCCGTCGCTCCATGATCGGCAAACCGCACAACATGTTCCGCGCCTTCGTCGTCGTCATTCCGCTCTGCGCGGCGATCGTCTGTTCCTCATTTGCTCAAGATGGATATGGGGTAGGGCAGCCCTATCCCAACCACAATCCGGCGGCGGGATTCCTACCGCCGTATGAGAACTCGACAGCCAATCAGTCAGGCGTTCAGGCGCCGGGCCATCAGAGTGCGATCAACCGCCTCCCGCCCGGCGCGCCCTACTACCCCCCTCTGCCACCCGCCGTCCCCCAGTATGACTCCCGCTCGGCGACGCCTACGGTCACAATTCGGCAACTACCGAACACTCCACCGCTGCCGCACACTCCCGGAGTCGCCGAGTTGAACACGAGCAGCGACGCGGCGGAGCTGGCTCATCAGGCGGTCGATGGAGCATCCAGTTGGTTCTCTCCGACCGAGTGGATCCAACCGGTCGAGTGGGAAGGGTCGATCGAGGTCGGCATCAACGCGGCGGCCGGCAACTCGGAATCTCTGAGCATGACGACGGGATTCGATCTGAAGCGAACGACCGATCTGTACGAGATGGCGACCGACCTGAAGTATGCAAAGATCTCCAATAGCGGCGTCGAAACGCAACACAACGCGCTTTACAACGCTTCGATCGAGCGGTTTTACGGCGACACGCCCTGGACTACCTTCGGCAAACTGTTTTTGGAGTACGACGAATTCAAAGCGTTCGACATGCGGATCGCGCTCAATGGCGGTATCGGCTACAAGTTGTGGGAGACGGATGTGAGCAAGTTCGTGACGCGGTTCGGCGCCGGTGTCTCGCACGAGATCGATGGGCCGGACGACAGTTGGGTCCCGGAAGCACTGTTCGGCGCCGACTATGAATGGCAGATGACCGAGCGGCAAAAATTCGTCGCCAAGTTCGACTACTTCCCCGAGTGGGCTAACTTCCGCGACTACCGCTTCGTTTCCAATGTCGGCTGGGAAGTACAACTCGACTGCGATCCGAATCTAAGCCTCAAGCTCAATATCACCGATCGCTATGACAGCACGCCGAACGGGCTCCAGCCGAACGACATCAACTACTCGTTGCTGTTGATTTGGAAACTCTAACCGCCGACAGCGCGGTTCGCGCGCTGTCGCGGGCAACTCCAACGGGCGCGACGCGGGCCGCCCGCGGCTATTCCCGCGGCTATTCGAGTTCCATCAGGTAGGCCAACAGGTCAGCCGCCTGCTGAGCGGTCAGATCCTTAATCAGATGATCGGGCATTAATGACTTCTGCTGTCGCCGTATTTCCTCGACATCTTCTTGAGCGATCTTGGTATCGCGGCCGGTCGGGTCGCGCAGCACGATGAACTCGTCCGTGCGTTCGACCATCAGCCCGGCGACAACTCGGCCATCGGCAGTCAGCGCCGAATACGCAGCGAACTTCTCGTCCACGAGCAGCGAGGGGGCGACAATACTCTCGAGCACTTTGGCTCGCTTGAATCGCTTGCCGATCTTGTCCAAGTTGGGACCGACCATCCGCCCTTGTTCCTCGACGCGGTGGCAGTTCTTGCAGCTAATCGAATCACCCTGCAGAAACAGTCGACGCCCGCGACGCGCGTCCCCAAGCAGATCGAGCACGCGGCGCGGATCGAACGACACGCCGAGCCGTTCAACGCGTTGAGTCGATGGAATGAACTGTTCGAACAGGTCGCGGACGCCCGGGCGCTCGTGCTGCAAGGCGGCGTCCACGATCTTCCGTCGTGTCCCCTCGTCGACCTGAGCATCATCGACCAAGCGAGCCAGTCGCATGGCGCCGTTTGTGGATTTGAGTTCCTCGACGATCAGCTTGTCGCGCCGCTCGCCGTCCTTGAGCTCGACGGCCGTCGCGGCGCGGCGTTGGCCGCTCGCATCCGCCGAGCCTAGCGAGTCGATCCACGCTCGGATCAACCTCACTCCGGCCGCGTCGACTTCGTGCGATCCCACGCGCGGCATGCGGCCGCCGCCAAGTGACTGAAGACGGTACGCCAACAGCGACGACTCGGCGTCACCCGGCTTGACGAGCAATCCGTCGGGCAGACCGAATTCGCCGTGTATTCCTTTCACATCCGCCAGCTTCATGTCGTCACCGGTTGTTCCCCAGCTGACGACAAACCGCGAGTTGCCGCCGCCATCGAGAACGTGGCAATGGGCGCAGTTGGCGTGCAGATAACTGCGTGCGCGGCGATCGAGCGACGCCGATTGATCCCACGGGTCAGCCAATAGGTCACCCGCCCGCGACGATGTGTGGAGGAGAGTCGAGCGAGGAACGGGCCGCTGTCCGCCGCGGGGCGTCAAGCGTTTGAGGGTCGCGTCCAATCGATCACCAGTGACGCCGGCTGCCGACAGTTTTGCTCGCCACTCTTGCCGGGCGTCTTTCAACCAATCGATCGAAGTCCAGCCGACTTGGGCCAGCACTTCGTATTGCTCGGCGCGAAACTCCCCGTAGTCGTGAACGGTGTTGAACTGCGCCGGAGTTAAGCCAAGCAAGTAATTGTTGGCTCGCGAATGGCACGACATGCATTCAACTCGACTGGGCGCGCGCCACACGCGATCCGCAAGGGTGACGCGACTGCCTAGCGCCGGCGCGAGCACGGCGTCCGTCTGATCTTCGTTCCACAGGTACGTGTACGCCGCCCACTCCCCCTGTTGCTTGGTGAGCAATCTGGTCTCGACTCGGCGACGGCGATCGCCATCGGGAAGAGAGAGAGTCTGCATGGCGACCGCGCCGTCGGGAAGCGCGAAGCCGCCGTTTCCACGCGGCGGCAGTTTCAATTTGAGAGGCGCGCCGTCCTCGCTGGGAATCGCCAAGAAACGTTCCACGTCGGCTCCGTCGTGCCAGCCGGGCGCGCGTACCGAGTAGGGCAAGACCCCCGCTTGAACTCGATGCTCCGCGACCGAATCGAAAAGGCCCGTCTCCGTCAAACGGCGCGGGAAGGGCGCGCTCGGCTTGGTCGTCTCCCGTTTCTGCAGTCGATAGATACCGCCACCTTGGCGATAGTCGACGACGAGCATCTCGCCGCGGTGGCTCGTCTCAAAACAGGTGATCGCCAGAGAAGTGTCGGCGATCTCACGATGCTCAACGACCTCCTTACCGTCGTGCAGGGCCGCCCAGATGCGACCCGTGGAGTGGTCACCGTAGAGATACCGCCCCCGCAGTTCCGGCAGGCGGTCTCCATAGTAGACGACGCCGCCGGTTAACGAACGGGCCTCCGAATGCGGGTGGTCGAATGTCGGTTTGGAAACGGGAGTCGGTCCGAGTGGGCGTTCAGAAATGAACAACTGGCCGCCCTCGTAGACGGACCAGCCGTAGTTGGCTCCGCGGTGAATCAAGTAGATTTGCTCCCAAGCGTCCTGACCATTGTTGCCGACCCACACGCCGCCGGTTTTTTCATCGGTCGTGATCCGCCATGGATTGCGTAGCCCGTAGCACCACGTTTCCGGCCGCGCTCCGGGAAAGTCGACGAACGGGTTATCATCCGGCACGGAATACGAGTCGCCGTCACTGACGTTGTCGACATCGATCCGCAGCACTTTGGCGCGGAGCGTGTCGAGTCGTTGGCCGACTTGATCAATGTCGCGGCGAACCGTTCCGTCGCCCGTGGTGATGTAAAACAAACCGTCGAGACCAAAGGTGACGGCGGCGCCGTTGTGCCCATTGGAATCCCACTCGATGATCACCTTTTCCGAGGCCGCGTCGATCGTCACTTGCGGCTCGCGCCGCAGCCGGTAGCGGAGAATCTGGCAGTGCGGCTTCTTCGACTCGTGGTCGCGACGATGCCCGCCGACAAAGATCAATCCGTTCTTGAGAAAGTCGGGGTGAAAGGCGATGTCGTAGGCGATGACGGGCAGCTTGAACAACTGCGCAGTCTGGCTGGCCGCCGGATCGTCGTCGATTGTCAACAAACTGCAAGGCGAACCGCCGCCCTCGGCGATGATCAGCAATTTGTCAGTTCCCGGCAGTCGCCGGACGCAGATCACCTTGTCGATTTTCAACTGAGGGAACGCGTTGACAGCTCGATAAGGCTTGAGCGGCTCGGGCGATCCGACGACGCGCGAAGTCGTGAACGGCGGCAAACTGACCAGCGACGCCCGCTTGCGCGGGGCGGAAAACGCAACAGCTGTGAAACCGTTCAAGTCACGAAATCCACGGGGAGCGCGAAACTCGATCGTACCGCTGTGAACGGGTTGATCGTTTTCGTAGTGCGTCCGCCCGATCGCGAAGTCCCAGAGTTCCTCGGCGACGGGCCTGCCTCCCGTCGGCATCAAGCTCTTCCATGACAGCCTCGCTTCAGCCGTCCAACCGTTTCGGTCGGGACTCGCGTCGACGGCCGCCTGAAGTTCAAACGGCAGGTCGTCGATCGGCTCCGCTCCGCGCTTTGGATAGAAGCGCTGTCGCCGGCTGCCGTCGGCTCCGATCGTGAGTTCGTAAAAGCCGGGCTTCGTGCGATCTGGGCGAATCAGCAGATGAACTTCGTCGCGCCGCTCGGAGCCGGTGAGCGGCTTGGAGCCGCGCAGCGTCGACGCCCAGTAGAGGTTCCCGCGATCCCACAGCAGCCGGTTCTCGACACGCCCGCCGCCGGGTGACAAAAACCCTAGCGCGGGTGGAACAGGTTTCCATGCCGCGTCGTTGACGAGACCATCGATGTTGATGGTCTTCTCCGTCCACTGGCACTTGGGGGGCCGGCCGCTGGCCTGCTGGGCGCGGACCATCGTGGTCTGGAGCCCCGCGGCAATGATGATGCACGTCAACAACGTCGATTTCATCCACGACCCCGCTGTGTCCGACGACACGATTCATCTTGACCGTATTCTCTCACTCGGCGAGAGTGTTTCGTGAAGGGAACATTGTTGCAGAACGCTTGGGCCAAATCCACGAACTTGCGACGCGGTCGTCGGTGCGGCTCGCCCGCACAACATCCCAGCGAACCAATTGGCCGACGTTCGCGTAGAGAACGCTCCATCTGGCCGCAGCCGAACAGCGGCGAGCAAGTCGCGTTCGCATGGAGGCGAATCAAATGTCACAACGACGGCGGTATCTGTTCTTTGCACTGGCTCTCTTGGTGCAGTTTGTCGGCATCGCGCTGTTCAGCATACAGATGAACGGAACCTTGGCCTTTAATCGGATCGCCGATTTCGCCGTGATTGGCGGAGTCGGCGGGCTGGCTTTTACGCTCGCGTTCTGGACGGCCTTTGGCGATGGCCACGTGATCCGCCGGCAGTTGGTCTGCGCGGCGGTGACGTGCGTTCAATGCCTGCTGATCTGGGTCGTCTATTTTGACTTTTACGCGCAACTTGGCGAGCGTCCATGGGTCCCGATCCTGGGCGCTGTCTCGATCATGGTGATGCTGGCGACCATGCTGCTGCCGGTGCGCTGGTTGGCGCGCCGTTGCATTGGGTTTTCCGATGAGATTCGCGACGCGCCGCGGCCGCGGATGACGATCGGCCGGATCATGTTATGGACCTTTTTGTTCAGTGCGGCGCTCGGGCTGGCGTCGTTGGCCGATCCGGCCGGAGCCGCCGTTGTCGTGCTCTACGGCGCGGTGCTGGGTTTGTTCGTGGCGCTCGTCGTCGGGCCGATTCTCTGGGCGGCGTTTGCAGAACACCACGCCCCGGTCCGAATCGCCGCCTGTGTCGGATTCGCCGCGGCGATGTCGACTTGTGAGATCATCATCATCGCCGTTCTCGTCAATCGATCGGGCATGGGGGTCCCGTGGTGGGGAATCGTGTTGCAGTTCGGCGGCGTCAACGGAGGGATCGTTGTCGTCGCCTTGTTCAACGCTCTCCTGCTGCGCAGCGCCGGCTATCGATGGCGCGCCTGCAGTGATGCTTAAGCCGCGGCGGACGAAAACAGGCTCGCCAGGCCGCACGCCCGCCGTTCACTGAGACCACGTCGGATAGGAGACTTGTCCAGCCGCGGGCGTCCGCGCGCGGTAGATCGTCTTACCCGCGGTCACGTAGATCGTGCGGCCGTCGTCGCCGCCAAACGCCAGGTTGGTCAGCACGTCTTCGCCGATCGGGATGCGGCCAAGCAACTCGCCAGCAGGCGTCATCATGTAGATGCCTGGCGGCACATCGGTTGTTTCGTGCGGGCCGCGCGCCGCGCGGATGCCGGCCGCGACGTAGAGGTTGCCGTCGATGTCCAGCCGCATGCCGTCGCCACCGCGGCCGGGAGCGAAATCAAACACGACTCGCTGATTCGATGGATTGCCTTCGCCGTCGAGATCAAACGCCCAGATCTTGCGATTGCCGCCGACGGTCGGACAACTGTCGACCAAATAGAGGGTCGAGCAATCCTGCGTGACGGCGATCCCGTTGGGACGTTCGATGTCAGGCTGCTCAATGATCCGCGTCACGCCGCCATCGGCGTCGATCCGGTAGACTCCCTCCTTCTCCATTTCCATGATGGAGCGATCGCCGTAGCAGGGATCGGTAAAGTAGATGCGGCCCGCGCCGTCGACGCAAATGTCGTTTGGCGAGTTGTACCGCCGGCCGTCGTACGAGTCGGTGAGCACTTCGTATTCGCCGGTCTCCAGATTCGTTCGCGTCACTCGCCGACCGCCTCCGGGTCCGAATTCAGAGCCTTCACAATGGTAGAGTCGACCGAGTTGATCGAAGGTTTGCCCGTTCGTCCGATGGCTGGGTTGGCGGAAGACGGTCCGCTCGCCGTCAGCCGCCAGCTTCATGATGCGGTTGTTCTCGATGTCCGAGAAATAGAGATTCCCGGCGGCGTCGACGGCGGGTCCTTCGGTGAAGACCAATGATGTGGCAATCTCCGCTTGTTGGCCGCCGTCGGGAAGCGGGAGGGACTCGTAGGATTGGGCCACAATGCCACCTCTCTGACTTGGTTGACCTGTCGTGCCGTTCACCGAGAATCTCGGCACGCACATTGTAGCGGGCTCAACTCGACGTGCATCGTCCGCCACACGGCCGCCACACGGCCCGTTCCCGCGCGGCGCAGTCCCTGCTATTCTGGCGAGAGAACTGACAGCGGAACCCGACGAGCGGCGGGCCAAACGGGAGAAGATGGATGGAAATCAACGTGAGTAACCGAGGTGACTATGTCGTCGCCGAACTGCATGGTCCGATCGACGAGTCGCTCAAACCGGCGCTCGACGAGTCGCTCCACCCGCTCGTTTCGGACGGGCCGGCCAAGATCATCCTCGATCTTTCCGACTGCCAGCGCATATCATCCGCCGGAATCGGCCATCTGGTGACATTGGTCTCCCGCGCCAACACAAAAGGCGGCCGCGTCGTCATGGTGCAACTCACACCGTTCGTGAAAGCGATATTCGAAGCCACCCGACTCGATCGTTTTTTCGATATCAAGGAAAGTGTCGAGGCCGGCGCGGCCGCGGTCGGGTAGCCATTGATCGCGCTCGGTCAAGCGGCCGCATCCAGAGTGCGGGCTTGGCTGGCCCAGTTGATCCAAGACTCGACCTCCGCTTCATCGGGAGGCGAACTGGAGCGGAGCACTCGCTGGCCTTCCGACGACGAAACAAACGGCTCCACCAGCTCCATCAACTCGGCCGGTTCGAACATCGCGATCTCTTCCGGGCTGCGCAGTTCGCAGCCGACGAGAATCTGAGCATCGTGACCGCGAAGATTGGGAATGCAACAGACCAACGTCGCTTCCGCCTGCCAGCGTGTGATCGTCTGCTCGTCAATGTACCCGCGCCGCAATCTCTGGACGGCTTTGGTGGGAACCACAGCCAGCAAGTCGGCGACGGTGCTCAAACCGATCGCATTGAGCCGTTTGGCTGTCTTGTTGCCGATCGATGGAGCCTCAACGATCTCGTCGTCCAACTCGAGGTAGAATCGCAGGTGAGGTTTGCTCGCTTCGTGCGAGGCGTCGACGCGAGCCGGTTCGACGGGGCGAGTTGAATGGCTCTCGCGTGACTCCAATACGGCGGATGTTTGTCGAGATAGCGGGCCGCCCTTCTTGTCCCTCTTCTTGTTCGCCTTCTTGTCCCTCTTTTGGTCCACCGTCAGCGAGTCGTGATCTCTGTTCGGTTTTCTCTTCTTGTCTCTTTTGTTCGGAGTCGCGGTCCGGCCCGGTTTCTGACGGCGGACGCGGGGCGAGGCTCCCTGCGTGTGCTTGCCTCCCGTCTCGCCGACCTCTTGTTTGTTGAGTTCGGCCAACGGGGTCTCCAACACCTCCTTGGCGTGTAACTCGCGCACCGTACGCTCGTCGTCGGGCAGCGTGCGCAGAGCGCGGCCGGTCCGCTTCACCTCGTCATGGATCGCGCGGACCTGCGATCGGTCTTTGCGGTCGGTCAGCTTGCGCAGCACCCAGGCGATGGGAATGGTAAGGTGAGCCAAATAGGAGACGAGCGAAGTGCCGGCGTTCGGCGGCTTGACGCCCGCTTCATCGAACGCCTTGTCGAGAATGCCGGCGAAACCGGCCGAGGCGTGTCCGATCAACTTGGCGAGGCAGTCTTTTGACTCCTGGTCCAGGCCGGCTGGCGGGTTCTTCGCGCCCTTCGCCAAATCGTAGTGGTCGATCAGCATCTCGTAGTGGGGATACGCCTGCTCGGCCCCCGCCAGCACCATCTCTTCGAGCCAATTGGCCGCTCCGGGGACACGCACGGTGGGGTACCCCCCCAGATCCTGCTCGAGAATCTCGCGGAGTTCATCGTAGCTCTTGGCAATCGACCACTCGAGCGCGCGGTGAACTTTGCCTTCGCGCTCGGACTGAGCCGTATGCAGCGGTTGGATGGGATCGGTGTAGTAGTGACTGAGCACGCCGGCGGAGTAGATCGCCTCCGACCAGTTCTTGCTCTTCAACTCGCGAACCGTCGCTTCGTACCACTTCTCCGCCTCGCCGACCGCGCCCCCCCAGTAGTTGTCGCCCACATGGATGACGTGGTTGCAAAAGTCCTTGAAAACCTTGTCCGGAGCCTTCGATCCGTCCAGGTAAACGTCGAAGTGCTTGAGAAACAGGTTGCGCCATGCCTCGGCGTGGCTTCCCTTCAGGTGGCGCAAAGCATCCAACGCCAGCTTGTGGTGGGTGCTGGTGCACTCGGTTCGAAACAGGACTTCCAACAACTCGGCCATTTCGCATCCGTGTGATGGGAGTTTGAGACCGGTAGGTGGCGGGAGGATAACCAAACATTAGTTGCAGATAAAGGCAGATTGACTGCGATTGGACACGCGACACGCTGACACGCTCGGTGCTTGCCGCGGTTCGCCCGGCGGCAGCTAGCACTCGACGCTCGCGTTTTTATGCAGGGATGGGGGGACAGCCGTATCGAGCGGCTCGCCAGAAGCCGCCGCAGGAAACGGACCGACACACTCAGGCGATCGGATTGGTTAGGATGGGAGGTCGAGAATCCAGCAGCTCAACGACCTGCCCCGAGTCGGACACGATGACAAAAATCGAATCGCTCGATCTGTACGTTCGCGAAACCAAGCCAGCCCGTTTCGCTTCGGCGCTGGGTAAGAAGGGGCAGCAGGGCGGAAAGGTGGAGCGCGTCACCAGCCCGCTTTGCCATCTCAAGTTGAAGCTCAGCGGCGCCGACGGCGAACGCGTATTCGGCTGCTCGGCCGACCGCCTTTCGGTCCGCTGGTTGGACAAGCGCCCGGGACGATCAAAAGGGTTGAAGCTCCGTGAATTGGTCAGGTTGATCGAGACGGCCCGATCGATTCACCTGAAGAACTCGGAATTCGAAACACCCTTTGAACAGTGGCGGAAGTGCCATGAAACGATCATGGCTCAGGGGCGCAAGCAGGGGCAGGAGTTGCTGACGTGCACGTATGTCTCAGCTCTCTTTGAACGCGCCATCATCGACGGATTCTGCCGATTGCATAAGAAGCCCTTTTTCCAGATGCTCGGCGAGCGACGACTGGGGCTGGACCTGTCGTCGATCCACCCCGAACTGGAGCGTCTGGAGCGCGGCCCTGTTCTGAGAAACCTCCCGAAGTGGCAAGTGTTTGTGCGACACACGATCGGGTTGCTCGACCCACTCACACTGGACGACTTAGCCGCCGAGCAGCGCCCCAACGATGGCCTCCCGGAGACGATTGAGGACTACATTCGCCGCGAGGGGGTCCGCTATTTCAAAGTCAAGATCTCGGGCGACGTCGACGCGGATCTCAAACGGCTGGCGAAAATCTGGGAGCTGGTCTCCACCGCGCCGCAACCCTCGTTGACATTGGACGCCAACGAGGCGTACGACGATCTGGACCTGTTCGCGTCGTTCGTCCGTCGCCTGGAGAAAGAGCAACTGGGATTGTTCCAACACATCCTGTTTATCGAACAGCCGTTGTCGCGGAAGATCGCCCTGCAGG
>JASMLW010000207.1 GCA_030748485.1 Pirellulaceae bacterium | reverse complement strand
TTTGGAGTCCATGCGGATAGCATAGCACGACAGAAAAGACGTAGTGGAATTCGCCAGAATTCCCGTCCAGCACGTAGTGGAATTCGCCAGAATTCCCGTCCAACACGTAGTGGAATTCGCCAGAATCCCGCCACAAAATATGAACCAGACTTCTGACGTGTGATGCGGACTTCTGAAATGATGAATCGGACTGCTGAAATGATAAGTTGAATTTCTGAATCGATGAATCGGATTTTGAATCGATGAATTGGATTCTGAATCGATGAATTGGATTTTGAATCGACGAATCGGACGTCTGAATCGATGAATTGAATCTCTGAATCGATGAATCGGACTTCTGGCGAAGTCCACTACTTCTTTGAGGCGGTGATGGACGATCCTTTACATGTAGTGTTCGCCGAGTTGGGCGAGGCTGGAATCGCCCGTCTGGTGGCGGCGTTCTACGAGGAGATTCCGCACGACGACATTCTCGGCCCGATGTACCCCGACGACGACCTGGAAGGTGCGGCCGAACGTCTTTGTGACTTCCTCGTGTTGCGGACGGGCGGTCCCACGCGCTATCTCGAGAATCGCGGGCACCCTGCACTGCGCCGGCGACACGCCCCCTTTCCCATCACTCAGCAAGCGCGTGACCGCTGGATGGAGATCATGGGCCGCGCGCTGGACAGCTTGGATGCGGACCAGAACGCAAAGGAAGTCCTGCGGAAGTTCTTGGCGGAGACAGCGACGTTCTTGATCAATATCAATCAGCAGCCCGGACTACAGATCGAATAGCACGGCGAACGTCGGCGGCTAGCATTCTCTGTCGCCGTGGCCGAACCTTATCTTTTGGGCGCGTTTGATAACGTGATCGTGCAGCAGGTATCCGAAGCCGGCGTTCTTGATTCGCAGGACCAGCTCGCTGTGAGATTGGTTGAGTTCGGCGGCCGCAGCGGTGATGTTCCAGCCGCACTCGGCGAGCTTGGAGAGCAGATAAGCTCGCCGCGTCTGCGCGGCGGAGAGACGAAACGTCTTGAGGTACTCGAGCGTGCCGTCGGCGCGCGTGATCGACTCGCCGATGTGATTCTCCGCCGCGGGATCGAGATCCGTGATGAACCGGTTCACGGAAAACGGCCCGGCTCGATAGACCATCTCTTGGCGAACGGGGCAATCGAAAACTCGGCCGGCCATGGATTGGTAGAGCGACTCCCATTGCCCGCGCATGTCGTCGACGGCCCGCCGCAGGTCGGACAGCGAGCCGACGCCGTTCTCATCCAGTTCGTACGGCATCGATACATCCTGTCCGTAGATCCCGTAGTAGTACAGAAACTCGGCGTACAGGTCGGCCAACAAGCTGCGATGGAGCGCGCGGTAATCGTCCGGGTGCGGCACAATGAAGGCCGACGCCAACAGTTCCGAAGTAAAGACAAGCACACCGACCTGGCTGTCGTGGATCTCAAACACCCGCAAAGCCTCATCCAAACCGGGCACAAACGTCGCCGATCCCAGCACCTCGCAACGCGGATCGAGCCCAGCGGACATCGCTTGCCGCGAGTACTCGCTCCACGCCATGTCCGGACCGCCGAAGTGCAGAGACAAGTAACCTTCCAGCGCGACGTGCAGCGGCAGGAACCTCAACCGATCGCCGCCTTCGCGTCTGAGCATGCGCTTGATCATCTGCGCGCCGCCCTTCGATTTCTTGGCGTCGCTGCGCTCCAGTCGCACGCCGAACTCGGCCACCGGCGACCCGTCGTTCGTCCACGAGGCGACGAAGGCGTGCGGAATGTAAGAGTAGTACTTCAGCCCTTCATCTTCGTGTCCGCGAGTCAACGAAACGACCGCCCAGTCACCCCCGTACGATCTCTTGTCGAGTCGAAAGTCCACCGCCGGTTCGTCGCGCAGGACGGGGACCAGACACAACGATCCGTAGAACTGAGCCGGGGCGAGCCGCAGGCCGTTCAATTCGATCGATTCAATCGCGGTTTTCATGGATATCGTTCTCAACTCGGCGGAAAAGCCGCGAGCAATTGTTGCACGCGGTCGTCCAGATGAGTTTGTAGATCGGCGAGCGACGTCGAGCCGTCGGAGAACTTGGCGAAACTCAACAACGTCACCAGACTTTCGACGTCGCGAACACCCACCGTGGGAATCTCTGGGCCGAGAGAGCGCGGCGCGAGGTTGGCCGCGTCGAACACCGGGTTCATGTGCGCGATCGACACGCGCTGGTCTCGTCGTTCAATCCGCTCACGAAAAACTCGCACGAGTTGCGAGACCGCGCCGGGCGGGTCGTTCTCAAAACCGTCGGAGACGATCACCACCGTATCGGGACGCCAGTCGAGGGCGTCGAGCAGCGGCGTGGCGAGGTCGGTTTGGCCGCGCGGCTCAACTGTCAAGCCATCCACTTCATCCTTCGCCGAGCGGCCCGACTCGGGCGCGGGGCTCCAGAACGCGCGATACTCATTGGCCGCGAGGCGGAACAATTGACTGGCGGCGAGCGCGACGGCGAGCGGACGATTGCGTTTCTCGGCGGAACCGCCAGACGAGTAGCTGCGATCGAGAACCGCCGCGACTCGACCCAATCGAGAACTCGCGCCGCGAGAACCGCGCCGCGCAGCAGCGGTCAGAGCGGGCTCCAATTCCGCGCGACGCGCGACGCGCTCGGCGACCGGCAACGACAGCAGATAGACGCACAATTGCAGCAGCGATGATCGGGAGAGGTCGATCCCGATCTCGACGCCCCGACCGGCGCGCGTGGCGGATCGTTGCGAGCGGAGTTTTTCGGTTTGAGTCATCTTCGGTTGGATCTTGCGCAAGAACTCCTCGCGCGAGATTCCGTGCCGGGCCGCCAGCCCCTCGGCAATCGTGAACGGCAAATCGTAAACGCGATCGCGAGCGTAGTGCGCTTGACGAAACGTCTCAAACAGCGGCGTCTCGAACGGCCGGCCCGCGACGCGGCCGAACAACAAATCGCCCGCCTCGGCGTCTAATCGCAAGTGCGCATGAGCGGCCAAACCGCGCACCTTGTTTCGGTACTTGACGACGTCAAACGACGGCTCGGGACGGGCGGCCATGTAATCTCGAATCACCGCCCGAGAGCGGCGGTTGTTCACGCCCCGACGCTGCAGTGCGCGGAGCGCTCGGTACGCTCGTTGCGGTGGCATCGCCCGCAGCGCGGCGGAGATGATCCGACCTTCCTCGCGTCGTTGCTGCAACGACGTTTCGCGGCCGGTCGCCAACAGGTCGACGATAATCTTCGCCTGGTTGTAGTGATTCACGCCAGTTGCGAGCGTCTGGGCGTAAAGCCGCCGATAGTTGACTCGCATGTACTCGTGCAGAAAGTCGATCGCCACGCGCTGGTGAGCGGCATCGCAGTAGAACTCCTGCTGCCCCGTGCAGGCGAAGCACGCGTTGACAAACAGGACGACGTCCTCGCGCGTAACTTGCTCGTATGCCCGCTGTCGTTCGTTCATTCCTGGCTCAAAAAAACGCGCCTGGGGAATAACGAACGCGGCAAGCTAACCTAGCTTCATATGCTAAACGCGGAAGTCGCGGCCAAGTCCCACAGGCGCTCGCGCATTATCTAACACTAGAGCACCGGTGAGCAACGGATGTTCGCTGCTCCAGTCGCTTTCACGCCAGAATCTCACGCCAGAATCTCACGCCAGAATCTCGCGGACCACTCGTCCGTGGACGTTGGTCAGTCGAAAATCTCGACCGGCGAATCGGTAGGTCAGTTTCTCGTGATCGAACCCCAACAGGTGGAGAATCGTGGCGTGCAAATCGTGCACGTGCAACCGACCTTCGACCGCTCGCAAACCAAGCTCGTCGGTCGAGCCGTGGACGCGGCCCGCTTTGACGCCGCCGCCGGCCAGCCAAATGGCGAACCCGTCGTGGTGGTGGTCGCGCCCCGGCCGCGGGCCGGCGGGGAGTTGCACGGTCGGCGTCCGCCCCATCTCACCGCCCCAGATGACCAGCGTGTCGTTCAGCATCCCGCGTTGCTTGAGGTCGGTCAGCAGCGCGGCGATCGCTTGATCCGACTCCTTCGCCAGGCGGCGATGGTTGGTTTCGACGATCGTATCGCCGTCGCCGCAAACTGGGCCGCAAACGGGGCCGCTGTGAACCGCGGCGGGCCGCCATACAATGGCCCGGTGACCTAATCGACCTCATTGTCTATTGACCAGCCAGGCATGAACAAGGCATTCGTCCGCGAGCCCGACTTCGAGGCAGCCGTCTGCCCTCAATGCGGCGGTTTGGGCGCCGCCGTCAAGACCGGACCGCTCGACACACACGTGGCGGCCGACGTTCGGAATCGATTCGGCGACACGGCCAGCTTCTGCGAGAACTCTCGGTGCACGGTCATCTACTTTGATGACTTCGAGGCGACCGTCACCGTAGACGAATTGCGCGACGCCGTTTTTCCGCACGATCCGGCCGCTCCGATTTGCCCGTGTTTCGGTTTTCGCCTCGAGCAGATTGAGGCGGATGTCAACGACGGGTCGCCGACCCGAATTCGCGAATTGCTGGCCCAGACCCAATCGAGCGAAGCCCGCTGTGAAACGTTGGCGGTCGATGGTCGCTGCTGCAAGAAACACATCCAACGTCTGTACATGCAGATGATGCAGATGAAGGGGTGAGGTGCGTTGAAGCGGTCGAGCCGCGCCTACTCGATGTCGACCGAGTGAAAGAAGCCGGCGGCGGACCAGTCGAAAAACCAGCGGCGAATGTCGGCTCCAAACGCCGCCACGTCGTCCGGTTGCGCGATTGCGGCGGCTGTCGCGATCGCGTCGGCGACGGTCTGGCCGTCTCGCAGCGACCGCAGCAACTCGAATTGCGGTTCCGACACGGGCGTGCGGCGAACCACGTAATCTCGCCGCGTGAGCACCAACCATGTCGGCGTCGCGGCGGGTGGAGGCGGAGTGGCTCCTTCAACGCGAACCGCGGACGCGTACTCGTGGACCGGAAACGAGAAGACGCGGAAGCGCAGCCAGGGGGCCAATCGCAATCGCGCAGTCGGCCAACGATCGGCGTCGACGGCGGAGATTTCCTCGGCCGTCAAGAGCTGGGCGTTCTCGGGTCCCTCGCCATCGAACAGCTCGGCGTAGTCGCGTTCGAGCGTCGCTAAGTCGACAAAGAACTGCGCCCAATCCAGTTCATTCGATTCGCGACCGGGCCGCGTTTCGCCGAGGTACTTGGGGAAGTCGGCTCCCAGATCGGCCAGCGTGTAGCTGTGCGGCGGACGCCACCCCAAGTAGCCGAACGCAAAACCGTCGAACGTATCGGCTCCGAGCGCTTGCACCAGCGCCGGGTATTCATCGCGCAGACAATCGAGCAGTCGCGCGAAGTACGCATTGCCGTAGACGGCGAGCCGTTCGATGGAAGTGAGACTTTGCGAGCGATCGATGACCGCATCCACACTCTCCAACGAAACGTCGATCTGCTCGCGAGCCGCTTCGCTGAGCACGCCGCCCGCGACGCCGTCATGGTGTGTGATGACGGTGTGCATCCAACGTTGGATCGCGGCCAGGTCGCGTGAGTCGCTCATTCCGCCTCCGACTTGACAAAGGTCGCCGGGTGCGGAACGGATGAGCGGTTGGCGGCCGGTTCCGGCGCCGCCTCTTCGTCCGCTTCCTCCAACTGCTCGTCCATGTAACGCCGCGCCTTGAGCACTTCGGCGTGCATCTCTTCGAATGGTGGAATGTTGGCGTCCCATTCCAGCAGTGTCGACACACCGCCGGTCCGCTGATGAGCGAGGTGGTAGAGTCGCCACACTTTCTCGATGACGCGTCCATCGTGCGTATCGATGCAGTGAGTTCCCATATCGGTATGACCGGCCAAATGAATCTGTACGACTCTCTCGTGCGGAACGGCTTCGATGTACTCCACCGGATCAAAGTCGTGGTTGACGCTCGACACATAGACGTTGTTGACATCGAGCAGCAATCCGCAATCCGCCTCCTCGGCCATGCGGCGGATGAACTCCCATTCACTCATCGTCGAATCGGCGAAAGTGACGTAGCTGCTGGGGTTCTCCAGCACGAGCGGCCGCTCGAGCATGTCCTGCACGATCCGAATTCGTTCGACGACGTGGGCCAGCGATTCTTCGTTCAACGGCAGCGGGAGCAGATCGTGCGAGTTGAGCGTGGCGACGCCGGTCCAACACAAGTGATCGGACACCCAATGCGCATCGACGCGCTGAACCAGCGCCTGCAGTTTTCGCAGGTAGGCCATGTTCAGCGGGTCGGTGGAGCCGATCGACATCGACACTCCATGCATCACGATCGGATACCGCTCGGCGATTTGGTCGAGCACGTAGGCCGGCCGGCCCCGCGAGTCCATGTAGTTTTCCGAGATGATCTCGAACCAATCGACGCTGGGATGCTGATCGAGGATGTGGGCGAAATGAGTTGTGCGGAGGCCAACGCCCAAACCTAGATTGGGGTGGCCAAGCCGATGTGGAATCGCCATGGTGGACCGCTGCCGATGAGATTGTCGTTTTGGAAACCAGCGTAGAGAGCGCGTGTTGAAAAACAGCCGGAGCGTGAAGCCCAGAGCCTCACGCTCCGAATCCGTTCGTCAATCGTTCGTCGAGCTAACCGGCTTTCGCGGGCGCATCACCAAACTCTTTCGAAGCCGTCTTCATCGCTTCTTCGAAGAGTCCGCGGGCTTTTTTCCAGGAGTCTTCGCTGAGCGGAACTCCGCACTCACCTTGGCCTTTGCAACCGTTGGCGCCGACCGTTGAGCCGCAGCCGCCTTGGTATTTGCAGTCGTTCATTTCGTGGCAGCTGTGCGCTTTCGCCGTCGCGCAGGCCCCTTGACCGGCGCAGGCGTTCTCGCCGCCGGCTCCCTTGCCTTGGCAAGCGTTGAGTCCGCGGCAGACATGAGTGTCGCCCGTCCAGTCGTTCACGGCGACCTCTTGCGCTGCGCCACCGGCCGCTGCACCACCGCCGCCCGTTGAACCACCGCCGTCGTCCTTACTGCCGCAGCCGACAATCGTGCCCGCCACGACGCCACCCAGAGCGGCGGCCGCGAGTTGATTGAAATCTCGTCGAGTCAGATTCTCACGCTTCATAGTTGATCCATTCGGTTTGTGAAGAGGATTGGTGCGAGCTTAGTTGTAGCAGGCTCTCGCAAAGGATCGAGAGGAGAGCTTCAAACTGCTCCCACATACGATGACAACGCCGCCTCGCCGAGACTGTGAGATTCCCCACAAAGCGACAAAGTTTGTCAGCGGCGAGCGGAAAATCTCTCACTCGTCGAACGGTGACGCGGGCGACTGGGAGTGGTGGCCGATTCGATAGCCGGGCAAACGGAGCATCAACAAGACCAGACCGGCGGCCACGACCTGCACGATGTTGATGAGGACAATGAAGTGCGGCTGGCCCGGGCCTCGCGAAACCAACCAGACCTGCACGACTGTAACGAGGCCGGCCCAGAGAATTCCGCCCGCCAACCACTGCGGCATGTTGCGGCGGACAAATGCGCCCCACATCAGCGGTAGGACCAGCAAGCTGTTGCCCAGCGTCATAAGCGTGAAGAGGAATATCTCTTGGCGGCCCCCCACACTTTCGACTTCGCTCAGCGCCGGCGAGACTGCGCGGACGACCGCCAGGAAGACGCCGACAATCGCCGTCCAAATCAGAATGTGGCGGATCCCGAATTGCGATTCGCTACGGTCCGTTCCGCCAACAACCTGGTGCTCCATCGACAGCCGCCAGCCTTGGACGCGGGCGATCCACAGTGGGATCTGATAGATGATCCACTGGCCGATCATGGCTCCTCCAAAAACGAAGCCCGCGTCGCCTCCTCCGTCACGCTGACCGACAACAAAGAGGCAAGCGGTCGAGTAGGCCATTAAGGCTGTTCCAATCAGCACTCGCGCCGCCGCATTCCACGGCGCCCACGCCGTGGCCACCGCCGCGACTACAATCTGCGCATAGAACGCGCCGATCATCGGGGCGGCGACCACGTCGTCGTTGACTCGGATCACCGTCGCGACCAGCGCGTCGGCCAGCCACATCAAAGCCATCGTCGCGGTCAGGGGGACCCATCGCAGCGCCATCGGCAAGGCATCGACAGGTGGATGACTGTCTACCGCTGATGCGACTTTCGGCGGCGAGGTCGAGACAACTACTTCGTCTCCTTTTGGAGCACCTGGTTCAGGCGTCGTTTGATGATCTTCGTCCACAAGGCGTATCCATCGGAGTTGAGATGCAGCTGATCGTCGCGGAAGAGTTCGCCAATCGGCTTGCCTTCTTGGTTGAGGAAGTGTCCAGCTGTCGAGATCAGGTGCACGCGATGGTTATCAGAACAGTACTCGGCCAGCGCCGCGTTGACAGCGCGGATCTTGGGCCACACGGCCCAGCGGCGATTCGTCGGCGTCACCTCGATGAAAAAGATGGGCGTCTCCGCATGCTTCGCGCGAATCTTGCCGACAATCGAATCGACCAGCGCCACGACCTGCTCGGGCGATTTGTCGTTTTCCGCACCGCTCACGTCGTTGCCGACGAAAAAGACGATGGCTCGCGGTCGGTGAGGGTAGATCAGCCGTTTCGCGTAGTGGTCGACATCGTCGAACTTCGCGCCGCCGTAGCCGCGGCGAATCGTCGGATAGGGAGCCATCTGCTCCGCCATTGTCTCCCACAGCCGAATGCTGGAACTGCCGACGAACAAGATGGCTCCCGCGGGATCCGGATCGGTCCGGTCGCGTTGCTCGAGCGCCTGGATGGTCTTCTCCCAGCGCTCCGGACCCTGCGACTCTTGCGCCATCAAACTCGCTGGCGAAATCCACAGAGACGAAATCCACAGAGAGCAGAGCAGCACATGCGTGAGCAACGACCTCGAAACCGGGATCGGCCAATCCGGGTCTCGCAGTGAACAAACGGCGATCCCTCTCGACGAACGAGAGCGACAAAGTGGGTCAGCGACTGAATACAGCATTTAGCAAGGATCCTGAGGGTTGGAGGTGCGACAATGTGCGCACCGAGCAAATGCGCGAGAAACTGAACGTCGCCATTTTGCGCGGACGTCAACCACATGACAACGCGCCGAGCTTGGATAGTGGCCATCAGCGCTGCGCTCGTGGAGGACTGGTATACTCGGCGACGAACGAACGCGCTCGCTTTCCTGACGGACTTTGACCAGCAGACAGAAATCTCTAGAGGCTGTTTCAAAACTTTGTACGATGGCCTTCCAAGGCCATCGTACGGCAAGACGTCGGTTTTGAAATGCGCTCTAATCTCTCAATGCAAACTCTCAATGCAATCTCTCTGTGAACTCAACCGAAACAACGAGGTGCCGAGATGCGGACCACAATTCAAGTCGTAGTGATCGCCGTCTGCGCGGCATTCGCATTCGTTCCCGTTGGTCGAGCCGCCGAATTCCGCGCGGGAGCTGCGATCGTCGATGTCACGCCGATCCGCATGCCCGTGCTCGTCAATGGCGGCATGTTGAGTCGGACTTTGAGCGAAGTCGCGTCGCGGCTGTCTGCTCGGGCGATCGTTCTGGACGACGGTTCGACACGACTGGGCTTGGTTGTCGTCGACAGTTGCATGATCCCGCGGCCGTTGCTGGACGATATCAAGCAACTGGCTTCTCAACGAACGGGCCTGAAACCGAATCGCATCTTGATATCGGCGACACACACGCATTCGGCTCCGGCTTCGATGGGTTGCCTGGGCACCAACGCCGATCCAACGTACACGCCTTATTTGAGGGAGAAGATCGCCGAGGCATTGGCCACGGCGGAGGCCAATCTCGAGCCGGCTCGAGTCGGCTGGGGCGTCGCCGACGCCGCCAAGTACACAGCTCTGCGGCGGTGGATTCGACGCCCCGACCGCATCGTCGCCGACCCCTTTGGGAACGAAACCGTTCGCGCCAACATGCATGCGGGGAGCAATTGGGATTTGGTGACCGGCGAATCCGGACCGGCTGATCCGCAACTGTCGATGATGTCGATTCAGTCTCGCGATGGACGTCCCATCGCGTTGCTCGCCAATTTCTCGATGCACTACTTCAGCGGCGAGAAGGGCCTGAGCGCCGACTACTTCGGGCTGTTTTGCCGCAACATGCAACAGCAACTCGGCGACAAGAACGCCAAGGCTCCATTCGTAGCGCTCATGTCGCACGGGTGCAGTGGAGACATTTGGCGACGCGATTACAAATTGACCGCCGAACAGCGCGGAGCCGATCCGAAGATCGCCGACTACGCCGCGGGGCTCGCCGGCATCGCCGCCGGAGTGTACGGGAAAATTGAGCATCGTCCCAACGCGACGCTGGAGATGGCCGAGCGCCGCATGACGCTCAAGTACCGAGTGCCCAACAAACAACGGCTCGAGTGGGCGCAGCGGATCGTCGAGGAGATGGGTGAGCGCGAACCGCGGAACCAGACGGAGGTCTACGCTCGCGAGCAGATCATTCTTCACGAACGCCAGTCGACGGAGATCGTCGTTCAGGCGATCCGCATCGGCGACATCTGCATCGCCACGACTCCCTGCGAAACGTACGCTCTGACCGGCATAAAACTCAAGCTGCAGAGCCCGCGAAAAAAGACGATGGTGATTGAGTTGGCCAACGGCGGCGACGGCTACATACCGCCCCCCGAGCAACACCTGTTGGGTGGATACAACACATGGTCGGCGCGGTCGGCCGGGTTGGAAGTCGCGGCCGAGCCGAAGATTGTGGCGGCGTTGTTGTCGCTATTGGAGCAAGTCGCCGGCTCGCCCCGACGAAATTTCCGACAGGGTCAAGGAACGACGACGAAGGCGATCCTGGCGGCTAAACCGATCGCGTTCTGGCGACTCGATGAATTGAATGGTCCCCTCGCCCGAGATAGCTCAGGCAACGATCGGCATGCGCAGTACGAACCGGGCGGAGCCTTTTTCCTGGCCGGGCCGCAACAGGGCCGCGTCGCACCCGCCGGCGAAGTCAATCGCGCGGCCCACTTCGCCGGTGGCCGCCTGCGGGCTGAGTTGAGCGGACTGAAAGATCAGTACACGGTCGCCGCGTGGATTTGGAATGGCATGCCGACCGACGCCCGCGAAAACACCGGCTGGATCTTTTCGCGTGGCAGAGACTACGGTCTGACACAGCACGGCGAACATCTCGGCCTGGGCGGCGGGCAGCGAGCCGGCAAGTTGGTCTTTCAGCGCGGTGGCTCGACGAAGCTGGCCGCGGTCGGAAAGACGGCGATCGACCGCTGGACCTGGCGACACGTCGCGATGGTCCGCGGGGGAAATCGAGTGCGAGTTCACTTGGACGGCAACCCCCAGCCGGAGATCGAAACCGAAAGCTCCGCCGACTTCCCCGCCGGTTTTAGCTCCCTGTTCGTCGGCGGGCGATCGGATCGCGATTCCTCTTGGGAAGGCCGCCTCGACGAAGTCGTCGTCTTCGGTCGCGCACTGTCGCCCGACGAAGTCGCCGAGCTCTTTGGTCAAAAGAATCCATAGCGGAGTGGTTACCAACGCGCGAGACGCGAATTAGAATCTGCACTTCGGTCTCTACTATTACGACAGCGATGCGACTGTCACGACTCTCCGTCACGGCGAGAACACTTCGCGATGAATGACGCCGCCATCTGTGTGGACTCGCTCCGCAAGACGTACCGCGATGGTCTGTTTCGCAGTCGCAAGATTGAAGCGCTGGGGGGAGTCTCCTTCAATGTGGAGCATGGCTCGATCTTCGGATTGCTGGGCCCCAACGGCGCGGGCAAGACGACGTTCATCAAGGTTTTGCTGGGGCTGGTCAAGAAGACTGGCGGTGACGCCGCGCTGCTCGGTTACCCCGCCGGCCACCGAGGCGGACGCCGCCGAGTTGGCTACCTTCCCGAGAACCATCGCATACCTCGCCACCTGACCGGCAACGCGGCGCTCGTCTACTACGGCGGGCTCAGCGGGTTGGCTCCGAGTGAAGTGAAGCGGCGCCGCGACGATCTACTTCGTCGTGTCGGCCTGGCCGATTGGGGAAAGACATCGGTTCGCAAGTACTCCAAGGGCATGCTTCAGAGGCTCGGTCTGGCCCAAGCCATGCTTCACGACCCCGACGTGTTGATCCTGGACGAACCGACCGACGGCGTCGACCCCGTCGGGCGCAGCGAGATGCGCGGGCTGCTGCAGTCGCTCAAAGATGAAGGCAAGACAATCTTCATCAACAGCCATCTGCTTCAGGAGGTCGAGTTAGTTTGTGATCGTGTCGCCATTCTCGTGCAGGGCGAACTGCAGCGAGTCGGCACTGTCGAGGAGATTACCGAGCGCGACGCCGAGGAGATCACGTTTGCCGTCGGCGGTGAAGCGGCGACCGCCCGAGCCGCAATCGACTTCGCCCAGCCAACAAACTGGCTGTCAGCCGAGGGCGGCCACACGTTTACGGTCGCCGCCGCCGATCAACAGGCGATCAATCGCTGCATCGACGCCCTCCGCACAGCCCGGGTCGACATCCTTTCGATGACTCGAGAGCGGACGAGTTTGGAAGATGCATTTCTCGACATCGTGGCTCGTCAGCGCAATGAGGCGGCCGACGCCGAGGTGATTGAAGTCACTCCCAAAGAAGGTGAGTCGCCCGCATGAGGCCTTACTGGACCGTAATCAAGGATTCATTTCACGAGGCTTTTGTCTCGCGAGTCTTGTGGATCCTGCTGGCGTTTTCCACCTTGCTGTTGGGCGCGTTGGCTCCCGTCGGTCTGCGCGACGAGCGCGCGATCAGGCTGCACGTGACCAGCGTGCGGGACTGGCGTGCGCTGATTTCTCAGATCAAACAAGAGTCGCAAGCGGACGCCCCCTCGCCCGGAAAACAGGTTTGGGAATTGGCGAGCCCCAAGTTTCGCAAAGCGATCGACGGAGCGGTCGCCGGAGAAGGCCGAGGCATCTCACGCGATGTCGTCGGCTCCGTGCTCGGGGGGCTCAATGAACTGCTCACCAACCCGAAGTTGCACGACGAAGCGGCCTGGGGCGACGCCACGCTGAGCGCGGCGGCCAGCGAAGTCCTCGACGCCGGAGTCGACAACGCATCGGCCGAAGACCTCGCGTTTCTCAATCGCTCGCTGCTCAAAGCGGGGTTCCCCGCCGCGATCGCCGGCGCGCCGGATGAGGAGTTGTTTATCTCCTACCTCGGTCGCTCTGTCGCCGGCCCGCTGCCGATCAACCGCACGATGGCCGAACCGGCCATCAAATCGATTCTCGGCTCAGTCGTCAACACGTTGCTCGGCGTGATTGCCGTGTTCGTGGCGATTCTCGTCACGGCTCCCATCATTCCCAACACGTTTGAAGCCGGCGCCATCGACCTGTTGCTCAGCAAGCCAGTCTCGCGACCGCTGTTGTTCCTGGTCAAATTCATCGGCGGTTGCGCGTTCATCTTGTTGAACGCCGGTTACTTCGTCGTCGGCCTGTGGCTGATACTCGGAGTGCGGTTTGGGATTTGGCACACACCGCTGCTGTGGTGTATTCCGCTGTTCCTGTTTCGCTTCGCCATCTACTATTCAGTCTCGGCCGCGGCCGCCGTGCGTTGGAAGAACACGATTGTGGCGGTCGTCGTCACCATTCTCTTCTGGGCGCTGTGTTTCACCGTGGGCAGCGCCAAGTCGATCATCGAGACGGCGTTTTTGGATCCGTTCGACATCGTCGACATCGTTCCGGTGGCCGATTCCGAAATCGCCGTGAATCAAGCGGGCCAGTTTGTCGAGTGGCGAACCGACAGTTGGGAAGTCGCCCTGCAATCCACAGCGCGACGGCGCGGCGGACCCTTCGGCGGCCCGATCACCATCGGCCCCATCTACGACGCCCAGCATGAAGAGTTGTTGTTCATTCAGAACTCTCCCGGCGGTCGGCGCTTTTCCTTCGGCGGGTCGAGCATGACGCGAGCCAAATGGATCGATGGAGCCTGGAAAACGCAATCGTCCGCGCAACCGCCCAGTGGAGCCTCGTGGATGTTCTCCAGCCCGGCAGGCGTCGTGACCATTGTCGGAGTACAAGGCGTCTATGAATGGGACGCGGCCGGAGGTAAGCGAGAAGTTCTCGGCGTGCCGCTGCCGTTTGGCGGAACGGGACCGTACAACCCGGTGGGTCCGGATCCGCCACTCAACTTGGTTGAACCTTTCGCGGCGGCGATGAATCCCGTCAGTGGCGACATCGTCGTGCTGAGCGGCAAAACGTTGCAGGTTCTGAAGAGAGAGGAAGAAAAGTACATTCGCGCAGTCGAGCGAGATTTGCCCGACCTGGAGACGCCCGCCGCGCTGGCGTTTGGCGGTGACAACATCCTCGTCGCGCAATCGGATGGCAACGTGAGTGTGCTCGATGCAGCCAACCTCGAGTCGCAATCGGCGGCTCGTCCCGCCGGAAACAGCGAGCCCTTCGCGCTCAAAACCTCACCAAACGGAAAGCAAGTCGCGCTGCTGTTCCACAACAACAAGCTGTTTCTGTTCAATCAGTCCAGCGGATTCAGTCGCGTGCGGGGAAGGGTGACTGGCGTACACATCGACGGCGACCAATTGATCGTCGCCGAAGGCAGGCGGCTGACCAGACGCAACATCGAAACGCTTGCTGTCGACGAGCGAACCGAGCCGCCGGCCACCGTCCTCACCACCATCTACGGCTTTGTCATCTATCCGCTGTACACGGTCTTACCCAAACCGTCCGAGCTGGGTGACGTCGTGACCTACCTCGTCACCGACCAGCAATCGATCATGGCGGGACCGCCCGGCGTGGCCGATCTACGCCAGTCGCGGCAGTCGGTGGCAATCTGGCGACCCATTCTCACAACGTTCGCCTTTATCGCGTTCGTGCTGGCGGCGACATGCGTCTACATCTCGCGCACGGACATCTAGAGTGGCGGGTCGAGTGCGGCGGGTGGTGCTCCGTCGCCCGCATGTTGATTTGGAAGCGAGCGGGAATCCTTCAATTCCACGCCGCTCAACTTGCGGCGTCGCGACTCATTGAGCAGATAGAGCAACGTCTCCGCGGCCGCCGACGGCGGTTGTCCGGCGGGCCGGATGTTGGAGACGCAGTTGCGGTCAGCGTCCGTCCTGCCGATTCGCGGTCCGTGAACAAAGTAGGCTCCCAAGCTGTCGGGCGAGCCCAGCCCGGGACGTTCTCCGAGCAAGATGAGGGCGATTCGGCTATGTGAGATTTCCCCGATCTCGTCCTCGATCGCGACGCGGGCGTTCTCCACAACCACCAGCGGTGCGAGGTTCCAAGCGGCGTCGCGCAGTTTTCCGACGAGTTGTTTCAAGAGTGGAGCCGCGTGTCGCTGCGCAGCGATGGCTGACAATCCATTCGAGACGGCGATCACCAGATCGTGCGATCCGGCGAACTGTTCGCCGAGCGCCGAGCGATCGTCGGGAGCCAGGCGGCGGCCCAAATCAGGACGCCTCAGGAACTCAGCCAGCGATGCAGCGCGACTCCGTCCGCACAGAACGGGCAGTTCGTAATCTCGCAACTGCTCGGCTAATTGCGCCGCCAGATCGGCCCCGTCGAACGGCTCGTTGACGGCGTCGCACGCTCGCGCATGCGCGAGTGAAAACTTGAGTAGCTCATCGGTCGGAGCGCTGCCGCCACATCTGCCGAGCGCGATGCGCGCCGGCGTGACCGACTGCAGATCGCGATGCGTGTCGGCGCTAACTCCGCGACGCGCCAGAGACGATCGATCTCGTTCCTCAACCATGATCGGCTCCATCGGACTCCGCAGCTTGAATTAGCGGGTGCTGCCGCGGCAACGATTGTAGTTGTCCCGCGCTGTCCGTGACGCCGCACTTCAGCAGCCACTCTTCGAATTCAGGCGCGGGCCGCAGTCCCAATGTCTGCCGCAAGAACTGCGCGTCGTGAAATGAAGTCGACTGATAGTTCAGCATGATGTCGTCCGCGCCGGGTACGCCCATGAAATAATTGCAGCCCGCCATCCCCAGCAGGGCGAGCAGATTGTCCATGTCGTCCTGATCGGCTTCGGCGTGGTTGGTGTAGCAGACATCGCAGCCCATCGGGACACCCAACAACTTGCCGCAAAAGTGATCTTCGAGCCCGGCGCGGGTAATCTGCTTACCGTCGTAGAGGTATTCCGGACCGATGAACCCGACGACCGTATTGACCAATAGCGGCTCGAAACGCCGCGCCACCGCGTATGCTCGCGACTCCAACGTCTGTTGATCGACGCCGTGATGCGCATCGGCTGAGAGACATGCTCCCTGTCCCGTTTCGAAGTACATGACGTTGTCGCCGAGCGCACCGCGATTCAACTCGCGAGCCATCTGCTGCGCTTCGTCCAGCAGAGCCAGCTCGACGCCAAAACTGCGGTTGGCCGCCTCGGTCCCGGCGATCGATTGAAAAACCAGATCGACCGGGGCCCCTTGCCGCATCGCCATCATCTGCGTCGTCACATGGGCCAGGACGCACGACTGGGTGGGGATTTGAAATTGCTCGATCAGTTGATTGACTAATTCGATCAGACGGACGGTGTTGGCGACATGGTCGGTCGCCGGATTGATGCCGATCACCGCATCGCCGCAGCCGTAACACAAACCGTCCAGAATGGCGGCGAAGATGGCCCGCGGATCGTCAGTCGGGTGGTTGGGTTGCAGCCGAATCGCCAGCCGGCCCGGGAGGCCAATCGTGTTTCGAAACCGGGTCACGACTTTGCATTTGCCGGCCACCAGAATCAAATCCTGATTTCGCATGATCTTACTGAC
>JASMLW010000206.1 GCA_030748485.1 Pirellulaceae bacterium | reverse complement strand
CGAACCGCTTCCACGTTCTGGCGAACGTAGCTACAAGCGAGTGTTGCCGCTCGGGGTCCTCGTTCGTCCGCTCCCGATGGTCGCTGGAATCGATCGAGAGAACTGCCGCTTCACGTGGCAGTGGAGGATTTGCGGATCGTCTTGAGACGGTGAATGTCGCGGGTGATCTGCCGGTCAAACGAACCGCCTGGCGAACGTAGCTACAAAGCGAGCTGCGCTCGGTCCTCACGACGTCCGCAACGCTTCAAGTGGCTCGTCGCGGCGGCGACCGAGAAACGCATAGGCCATGAGGTTGGGCCGATGGAGGATTTCGACCGTTTCGAAATAGCGTTCGAGATTCGGCAAGACCGAGCCTCCGAAGTTTTGGTGGTAGAAGTTTCTGGCGACAAACCGGGCAACCGACTTCCGAATCGCACCCCACCTGGTTTTGGTTTCCGGCAGGTACATGTCGGTGACCAAGACTCGACCGCCCGAGCGAAGATTCATCCAGATCTCCTCGACGCCTCGCGCGGACAAGTCGCCCGGGAGGACACCGAGGGTGTGCCAGGCGAGTGCGACGTCCGCGGGCTCGGCGAGCGTTAAGTCGAACCCGTTGCGCAAGGTGTACGAGAACTTCAGATCGGGCGACGGTTGCGACCGGGCGACGGCCAACTTGAGCATGTTGGGCGCGATCTCGACGCCGTGGATTTCGCCGCGGCCGTTCATCAGGGGGAGCACTTTTCGCGCGCCCGCTCCCGTGCCGCATCCCCAGTCCAGCACTCGATCGCCTGGCCGAACGCCCAACTTCTCGACCAACTCGGACTTGAACCTGTCGACTCTTCCCCACGTCAACAGGTGCGTGACCGATTCGAACAGGCGGCCGCCGAGATGATAGATTCGCATTCCACTCGTCCTTCGCCGCGGAAACGCGGCGGTCGATCCAGCGGCCGCGCGATATTGCGCGTCGCGCCAGACACCTGGATCGACCCGGGCAAAGCTAGAATGCGAATCTGATCGGAGCAAACGGCCACGATCGATCGCGGCGGCGACTTCGCGAAGTGGAACAACAGCGCCGTCGGTTGTAGCGACTACAGGGATCGCAGCGCGGCCAGGTCGGCCCGGCTCAAAACAACTCGTCGATCACCACACCCTTATTGGTGGCGGCTGTCGGACTGTCAAACCCCGTCGTGAACTGAGCGGCCGGGTCGATGCCGAGCGACTTGAAAACGGTGGCGAACAGATCGGCGACTTGATGCGACGCGCCGTCGATTTCCAACCCGGTGCGACTTGTTTTTCCAATCGTCAGTCCGCCGCGCAGTCCGCCGCCGCCGATGACAGCCGGAGTGACTTGCGGAAAGTGATCGCGTCCGCGCTGCGCGTTGATGTTGGGCGTCCGCCCGAACTCGCCCATCCACAGCACAATGGTCTCTTCCCAGAGGCCGGACGACTTCAGATCTTCGATCAGCGCGGCCCACGGGCGGTCGATCGCCTCGCACAGCTCGCGCGTGCGGCGAAAGTTGTTTTGATGAGTGTCCCAGCCATCCTGCTGCACTTCGACGAAGTTCACTCCCGTCTCCAACAACCGGCGGGCGATCAGGCACGCACGGCCGCTAGGTCCGCCGCCGTACCGATTTCGTTCCCGCTGCGAAACTCGCTCGATGTCGAACGCATCGACGAAGGGCGTCGAGACGAGCGACTGAACTCGCGAAACCATCGATCGCCGCCGCTGCACCATGGCGACAGGGCGCCGCGAGTCAAACGTTTCGCCGAGGTCCTGTAACAGGGAGAGCCGTTTACTCCGCCGGCGGATGCTGCGCATTAACTGCAGCGCCTGCTCGGGGTTCTCGATGGCGAAGGGCGCGTGATCGGGTCCCATGTAAGCTGGACCGAAACCGCGCGACCCGATCGAGACAAACCGCGGGAAATCCGTCGGCTCCGATTCGTGAGAAACGACCGAACCGAGCGCCGGACGGGGGAAGCCGGGCACAAATTGAAATCCAGTGTGCAGGTAGTATTGCCCCCGTTCGTGCTCGCCCTCAGACGAAGTCAGGTTGCGGATCACGGCGAGTGAATCCATCTGCTTGGCCAAGTGCGGCAACGTCTCGCTGATCGCGACGCCGGGCGCGGCGGTCGAGATCGGTTGAAACTCGCCGGCGGTTGAATCGCCCGGTTTGGGATCAAACGTGTCAATTTGGCTGGGCCCGCCGTTCATCCACAACACGACGCACCGCTTGGCCGCGGCCCGCGGCGCGGCTCGCAACGCACCGTCCAATTGATTGCGCTGCGCGTAGGCGAAGAATCCGCCGACCGCGCCTCCCAACCACATTCTTCGATTAATGACCGCCATCGCCCACCTCCTCGCTCAGCTCTCTCGGCGGCCGCGCAGTCGCTCCGCGCTGTGTCGCCGGCAGGATGTCTAGTGGTTGAAACAGAACTCGTTTGAATTCACCAACGCGAACGCGATGTCCCGCGGACTCTGCTTCGCGCACAGCCGCCGCTCCCGATCAGTCGGCGACCGCGAGAGAATCCGCAGGTACAGACCGTCGATCCTCGAGGTCGGAGCCGGCGTGTTGATATTGAGTCGAGCCATCAGACTCTGCACGGTCTCGCGATACTGCCAGGTGATGCTGAAGTCCTCATCCAGCGACTGCCCAACCGCGCGTCGAATAAACCGCCTTCGCTCGTCGTCGTTGCGCGCGAGCCCGAGCGCGGCGCGAACCGAATCGTACGTCTGTTCCGGAGTCAACGGCTTCAAAGTTCGCACGGCGAAAACCTCCTCTAGATCAGCGACGTCTTGTTCACCGGCGCGCGGCGAGTGAGACGACAGCTGGTAGGCGCGCGAGTTGCAGATCTGTCGGATCATCGGCTTCAAGGCGAACCGACGACGACGCACTTCCTCAGTGAGATGCGTCATGAGCGCTGGGACCGACGGCCGGTTGTCGCGATTGAAGTCGTCGACCGGTTCGACGATTCCCCGTCCCAGAAAGTGGTACCACAGCCGATTGGCGTAAGCCCGCGCGAACGGTTTGCTGTTGGTCATGAAGAGCGCCAACTCATCCCGCCACTGAGTTGTCCGCGGCCTGGCTCCGGTCAGAAACCGCGGCCGCTCCCGCGGTTCAACCCGAGCTCGCCTGTTCAGCAATCGGATGTTGCCCTGCGCCACTTCCCGCCGCTCCGTTGCTGAAAAGAAACGGTTGAACATCTCGAAATCTTCTTTCGTCCAGCGATCGAACGGATGGTCGTGGCAGCGGGCGCAGTCGAGCCGCACGCCGAGAAACAGTCGCGCCGCCTTCACCGCCGGCTGTTGCGGGTAACGAACGAGAAAATTCACCGGTCCATCCAACGCCGATACGCCACGGGCGGCGATCAGCTTCGTCACCTGCTCGTCGTACGGAGTCTCGTCGCGGACGGACTGCTCCCACCACTGCCGCAACACCTCGCGATCAGACTGAAACGCGTTGGAGTAGCCGTTCAGCGCCGCCGTCCAAGTCTCCGACCAAAACCGCGGAAACTCGTCCGAGGCGAGCAGTGCGTCGACTTTGGCCGCCCGGTCGGGTTGACGGCGAAACTCCTGCAGCTCAGCGACCGTCGGGATGCGCCCGATCAAATCCAGCGACACTCGGCGGAGAAACTGTTCATCGGAGCAAACCTCGGCGGGCGTCAGGCCGCGGCGCGTCCACTCGTCGGCCAGGATCGAGTCGACCGAGTCGGCGCTCGTCACAGCGGCCACCATCAGCAACAAGGCATGCATCCGCGGACCTCTACATGTAACGGCCATTTGAGAACGCCGATAACACGGCGATAACACGGCGAAGCCGCACGTTGTGGCTTCGCGCACCGGCGCCGTCTAGAAATCGTCCTTCTTCAACTCGGCGTTGACCTCGCTCACTTCGGCGAGGAATTCTTTGATCATCTGATCGGCTCCGTCCCGCAGCGCCCAGCCGTTGTCCGTGTCGACGAAGTGCTCCCGCAGCCAGACCGAGAAGCCGTCGACCTGTTTCGCCTTCAGCTCCTGTTGGATCGAGTGCAGGACGGCGAACTTGCCGCCCATCGTCTTCAACGCCGCACTGAGGTCGGTGTCGGACAGATTCTCAGCCGTCTCATCAATCGACCGAGCGCGAGAACGCACCGAGCGAAACTGCCGGAACATCTCTCGCACGAACCGCGTCACTTCCTCGGCGCGCCCCGCGGCGACCGCCTTCTTGTTGTCGCCCTTGTCCTCGAGCACTTCGCCCAGTAGTTCGCGAATGATCGCGTCGGCGTCCGCGTCGGCGTATTCGTATTCGCCGCCGATTCGCACGATCGCCAACTCAGTGGACAACGCGTCGCGCCAGCCTTTTTCCAGCTCGCTTTGGTCGTCGATCTTGGCGGCGAATGACTTGAGCGCTTTGGACAGTTTCCGCGAGATCCGCACGGTCTGTTGGTACTTCTTCAGGGCCCGCTCGATCTCCTCGCGCTCGCCCGCCTCGACGATCTCCAGTCCGTCGGCCGTGTCGACGGCGATGTCGCCCAACTCGTCGAAGAACTGCTGAATCTTCCGCGAGATGTCGCCGCCTCCCTCACCGATCAGCTCGGCGGCAATGAACGACGCGAACAACGGCTCACCCAGCGCCTTCTTCACGCGACGGTGAAAGTCGTCCTTGGCGACGAGCTCTTTCGACCACTCGGCCAGTTCGGCGCGGATCGGCTTGACCGA
Source organism: Pirellulaceae bacterium (assembly GCA_030748485.1). GTDB lineage: Bacteria > Planctomycetota > Planctomycetia > Pirellulales > Pirellulaceae > JASMLW01. The sequence continues at coordinate 14,908 of JASMLW010000206.1, read as the reverse complement.
TTTCCTGATCACCTGAACTTGCTTGAGGTATTCGGCGGCCTCGCTGCGGCGACCGGGCCGCACAATGTACTTGCCGTCCTCATTGGCTACGAAAATCTGGCCGAGCAACTTCTCGACCAACCCCACGTCCGGGCGCAACCGCTCCCGCAGTTCCTGAATGTAGAGCATCGCTGGAGCGGCCTCGTGGTTCATGAAACGCACGAGCAAGCGATCGGCTTCCGTCTTTCCGTCGATCTCCTGCGACACTCCTCGCAGGGCCGCCGCGATCTTCTCAACGTCCTCGTTGAACGCGGACACGGTCGAAAGGAGTTCTTCACGATACCGCTCCTGCCCCGCGCGCAAACGATACTCGCCGTCCGTCAATTCGAAGCGCTTTTCAAAATAGCTCGGCAAAGCGTCGTCCCGCGACTCGTTCCTCAGCTGCTCCTCGTAGAAAGAGATGCGGTCGCGGAGCACAACCTTGCCGGCGGGGGTCGCCAGCGCCGCTTTGAATTCCTTCAACCGATCTCCACCGGCGACTCGCTTGGTGAACGCCGCGATCTGCTGTTCGGTGCGTTGCCGCGACACCGGAGCCCGTTCCTCCTCCTGAGCGCGGGCGACCAGATGAACACGAAACATTCCGCCAGCAACCAAACAGACCAGCACGCCACATAACAATGCCCGTTTCATCACAGAATCCTCCGGAGATTGGAAGGAGAGTAGTCGTTTCAAACGCACTGACAACGAAGAACCTCGCGCTGCGGAAGTACAGACGCGGTTCGGAACCGGTTCGCTCATCGCCAGCATGGCTCGCGCGAACGAAGGAATCTGGTGGGGATCCGACAGCAACTTCGCGTCGCACGCCCACTCGCCGCCCTCTTCGAATTTTCGCACGGCCCACCATGCGCACGGATTGAACCAATGCGGCAGCGCGATCGACCGCGCCGCCAAGGATGTCCAGACATCGCCCCGTTGGAAGTGAGCCAACTCGTGACGCAGGATGGCCTGACGTTCTTGAGCAGTGAACTCCGCCCTCGCCAACCATGGGGAGCGGCCGTCGCTCGCCGGACGCTCAACAATAGGCACGCGTAGCTAAAGGCTGAGAGCGAAACGGCGATCGCCATGCCGATCACCCAAACGGAGGCGAAAACCGTCCGCCAACCGATTTGCCGCCGCGGCTCAATAACGGTCGGCGCCGGCCCGTTGCCGGGCTCCGCCTCCGCCGCCAATGTTCGGCCCGCCGGCAACGCCGGCAATGCCTCGGCAACCGCGGCGGAGGAAGTCGCCGGCGGGTCGTACCACGGAATCTCCAGAGAGATGTGTAACACCAAGACTCCGCAAACCAACACAGACGCCCACGCCAGGCGATGAGCTATCGGTGACTTGGGTCGCAGCAAACGCAAGGCGATCGCCATCGCAACGGCAGCCGCGGCGAGAAACATGCTGCTGCGGACGAATGTGTCAAAACCGATGGAAGACAGACCGTTCATTGCGCATCGCCCTCCTTCAAACGCCGCTCCGCGTCGCGAATGATTCGTTTCAGCTCGCTGATTTCCACACGCGTCAAGGAGCGATCGTCCACCAGATGCGCCACCAGCGGCACAATGTTGCCCTGCGTGACGCGGTCGACCAGCAACTCCAGATGATCCGCGCTGACATCGCGGCGAGAAATGGCGGCCGTGTATTGAGCGGGCCGATCTTCCGATCGCGACGCCAACCCCTTCTCCACCAAGCGGTTCAGCCGAGTCTGCATCGTCGTGTAGCCGATCGGGCGGCCCAGTTGCTCGTGCGCGGCGGAGAGAGTCAGCGGGCCGTGCTCCCACAACAGACCCATGATCTCCATCTCCCCCGCCGACAGCTTCTTGTTGCTCTTGCTCTTCTTTTTCTTCATGGCCGCCGCGCTCGCTAGATCAGTTTATGACATTTGTCGTATAATAATACGACCGACGTAGTAAACGGTCAAGCGACATTCGATGGAACGGGGAGAATCTTGGACAACTTTTGGAAAATATCCCGGACGCCCGGACGCCTCGGCATCGACTATGATGAAACGCCGTTTTTCCATCCGCGCGATCCGATCAATCCCATGAACGATTCCCACGATGCCGACGAAAGCGGCCGCCCATCGTGGCCGGTCGGCGGGCCGCATTGGCGCCGCCGCGACTCGTGCCGACTCTGTGACAGCGAGCAGGTCGAGATGGTGGCCGCTTTGCGGCCGACGCTGCTGCCGGAGCGTTACGTCGACTCGCCCGACGACACGTCCGCGTCCGAGCGCTACCCGGTCGATCTGTACATGTGCCGTTCCTGCGGCCACGTCCAGTTGCTGGATGTCATCGACCCAAGTTGTCTGTGGAGCGGTTACACGTATCACTCGGCGCAGAACCAGAGCACGTTGGATCATTTCGAGGAGGTGGCGGAGCGCGTCGTGACGGGTTTTGGGCAGTCGCGCGGGATGGCCGTGGACATCGGCAGCAACGACGGCAGCCTGTTGCGATGTTTTCAGCGGCGCGGACTGACGGCGTTGGGGATCGACCCGGCGGAGGAGATCGCCGCCCGGGCGATGTCGGCGGGCGTCGAGACGATACCCCAAGTCGTTTCACTCGAATTGGCTCAACGGATCCGTCGAGATCGCGGACCCGCTGCCGTCGTGACCGCGTTCAACGTGTTTGCGCACACGGACGACATGGCCGAAATGGCGGCCAGCATCCACGCGCTGCTGGCGGACGACGGCTTGTTCGTCTTCGAGGTCTCGTATCTGCTGGACATCGTCGAGAAGTTTCTGCTGGGAACAATCTTCCACGAGCACCTGTGCCATCATTCGCTGATTCCGCTCGAGCAATTTCTGCGGCGACACGGAATGGAGATCATCGATGTCGACCGCGTCGACGTGCAGGGCGGATCGCTGGTCGGCGTCGCCCAGCGCAGCGGCGGACCTCGCCCCATCGCGGCGACAGTTGCCGCACTTCGCGAACAGGAGCTGAAGCGCGAGCTGAACCAACCGGCGGGCGTGCGGGCGTTCGGCGATCAACTGCAACGATTGCAACGCAGCACGAGTGAGCTCGTCGCCGACTGGCGCGCCCGCGGCGCCTCGATCGCCGGCTACGGCGCCGCCCGCAGCGGCCCTACTCTTCTCGCGCAATTCGATTTGGGCGGCGTGATCGAGTGCATCTTTGACGATCACTTTCAGAAAGTGAACAAGTTCACCAACGGCGATCGCATCCCGGTCGTTCCGACGGATGAGTTGCTTCGCCGCCAACCCGACTACGTCTTCATCCTGGCGTGGATTCACGCGACGCCAATCATTCAAAAGAACCTTGAGTACTTGCGACGAGGGGGTCGTTTCGTTGTTTGCTGCCCCGAAGTTCGCGTGATCGACCTCGAAGAGGCGAGCAGACTTTGATGGACAAGTTAAAGCTCGGAATGATCGGAGCCGGCTATATCGGGCAACTGGGCCACCTGGCGAACTTCGCTCAATTGAGCGGCTGCGAGGTCACGGCGCTGGCGGACTTGCGGCCGGCGTTGCGCGAGCAGGTCGCCGGCCGTCACGGCATTGAGCACACTTACGCAAGTCACCGCGAGTTGCTCGAGAACAGTGACGTCGACGCGGTTGTCGTTGTCACGCCGCGATCACAAACGTACTCCGTGGCGCTCGACTGCCTACTCGCGGGAAAACATGTGTTGACGGAGAAGCCGATGGCCGTGTCGGTCGACGAGGGCGAGGCCTTGGTCGCGGCGGCGGCGGAGCAGCGGGTTCGCTACTGCGTCGGCTACATGAAACGCTACGACGCCGGCGTCGACGAGGCCCGCCGCATGCTGGCTGATCCGGCCCTGATCGATGCGCTCGGCCCGATCCGATTCGCGCGGGGGCACTGTTACATGGGAGATTCGTACTGCAACGCCGGGGGGCAGATCGAGACGGGCGAGCGGGCCGGCTACCCCGACAACTACGCGCGAGTCGCACCCGACTGGGTGCCGCTGCAACATCGCGAGAACTACGGGTCGTTCATCAACACGTACTCGCACGTCACGAATCTGCTGCGTTACCTGTTCGGCTCGCAGCCGACCGTCGAGTACACGCATCTGGGGTCGCGCGAAAGTCAGTTGTGCGTCTTGCGGTTCGGTTCTTTTCTGGCCAGCCTCGAGACGGGTCGTTCGTCGAGCCGGGACTGGGAGGAGGAGGTCGTGCTGTTTTTCGATCACGGCAAGCTGACGCTCAAGATGCCGCCGGCTCTGCTTCGCAATACTCCGGCCCGCGTGGAACTGTACACGGCCGGCCAGGAACAGCAGATCGTCCGTCCCCTTTGCGATTGGAGTTGGTCGTTTCAGAACCAGGCGCGGGCGTTCGTCAGCGATGTGCGGGAGAATCGCCCCTCGCGGATCGATGGAGCCGATGCGTTGGAGGATTTGCGATTGGCGGAGGAGCTTTGGCGACGGGACCTCGCCAAGTAGCATCGGCGACGGAACGCCGCGGGGGAAAACCGGCTTCGCATACTGTATAGTCGTGACAGTCGAAATAGTCGTGACAGTCAAATGGTGATTGTTGAACCACTCCCGTTCGACGGTTTTGTAACTTGCCCCACGGACTCTTCAACCACCCAACTCTTCAACCACACCGAACTCGCGCGCGGCCGTTTTCGCATGCTCCGCCAACTCACCTGGTGTCTGTCGACCGCCCTCGCCACGATGGTGTTGGCTGCGCCGATCCGCGCCGACGACGAACGGCCGAGCCGCGAGTTTTCGTCGCGCGTGGCTCCGCTATTCAAGCAACACTGCGTCGTTTGCCATGGACCGGCGAAGCGGGAAGGCGAGTTGAGCTTGGCGACGCCGCCCGGCGTGAGGCGGGGGGGCGAGAGCGGCCCGGCGATCGTCGACGGCGATCTGAACGGCAGTCTGTTGTGGAAGAGAATCGCGGCCGACGAGATGCCGCCGAAACAGCGTTTGTCGCCAGCCGACAAACAGCTGATCGCCGATTGGATCGAGCGCGGCGCTGCGGGCCTGCCGGCGACCGCGCCGGCGGTTGCCGCGGGCGAAGAGCACTGGTCGTACCAGCGACTCGCTGTTCCAGCGGAGCCGCGCGTCGCCGACAGAACCAATCTGCTGACGCCTATCGATCGTTTCGTACAGGCGCGGCTCGAGGAGATCGGCTTGAGCATTGGGCCGCCGGCCGACCGCAACACACTCTTGCGACGCGTCGCCTTCGACCTGACCGGCTTGCCGCCGACACCGGATGAGCGACGCGCGTTCTTGGACGACACGACCGCCGGCGCGTACGAGCGAATGGTCGACCGCTATTTGAACTCTCCCCGTTTCGGCGAGCGGTGGGGCAAGTACTGGTTGGACGCGGCCGGCTACGCCGACAGCAACGGCTATTTCGGAGCGGACACCAATCGGCCGTTGGCTTTCCGTTATCGCGACTACGTGATTCGGTCCCTGAACGCAAACAAGCGTTGGGATCAGTTCATTCGCGAGCAGTTGGCGGGCGACGAGATCGCCGGATATCGCGAAGACGATCCGAGACAAGAAATGGTCGAGTTGCTCGAGGCGACTCACTTTCTCCGCAACAGCCCGGACGGCACGGACAGCAGCGACGGCAACCCGGACGAGGTGAGACGCGATCGATACGCCGTGCTCGAAGGTACGCTCGACATCATCGGCTCGTCGCTGCTCGGCGTCTCGGTCGGCTGCGCCCGCTGCCACGACCACAAGTTCGAGCCGTTCACGCAGCGGGAGTACTACAATCTGCAAGCCGTGATCTACCCGGCCTTCAACGTGGCCGAGTGGATCAAGCCGAAGGACAGGACCGTTCAAGCCGCTTCGCCGAGTGAGATGGCGGCGTGGAAGGCGGCGACGGAGCGGATCGACAAGCAGATCGCAGCGCGTCGCGCAGCGTTCCGCGCATGGTTGCGAGACCATCGCGAACCGGCTGAGGTGATCTTTGTCGATCGATTCGACGATCCGCGGATCGCCGCCAACTGGAGCAACCAGGCTCCGACCGACGACGCTTCGGCGGGAGCGCCGGCCGTGCGCATCGACTCGGCGCAAGCGCCCGCGGCGCGCAGTCAAAACAACCGTTTGCAGATCATTGAATCGGGAGCCGCCGGCGACCGCGCGTGCTCGACGCGTCGATCGTTTGACTGGACTCCCGCCCGAGACGGCGACTGGATTCAAGCCACCTTCGATCTGGTCGCCGATTCGCCGCCGGCTCCGTACGTCGGCTACTTCATCGCGCTCCGCGACTTCAACGACAAACGTGACGCGACTGGCGGAAACATCCTGCTCGACGGGGCCAGCGCGGGCGGGGCGGCAATTCACGTCGACTACCCCGGCGAGGATAGCCGTGGCGGCGGACGGATCGGCAAGAGTGGTTACAAACCCGGGCGCAACTACGGCGTCCGCGTCACCCGTGTCGGCTCCGACAAGTTTGAACTCTCGCAAGTCGTCGACGGAGTCCGCGAGCAGGGCGTCGCTCTGTTGACCGCCGCCGATCTGCCCGATGGAGGGTTCGGTTTCGAGTATTGCTGCAATCGCTCGTTCACCGTCGACAACGTTTTGATTGAGCGCAGTGTTGACGCCGCCGACGGAGACCGCCAGCGCATCGAAAAGCAAATCAAAGAGCGCCGCGCCGCCTTGGATAGCGAGATTGCCGAGATCGAATCGGCGCGGCCGCCCGAGCCGCCGCGGATCGCGCTGGTCGCCGACTACTCGGGCGACGCGCCCAAAGTCCCCCGGCTCGTCCGAGGTGAACACAAGCTGCTCGGCGATCCGGTCGACGCCCGTGCGCCGGCGGCGCTGTCGGACGAAGACAACCGGGCTGACCTGGACAGTCGAGCGACGCGGAGTTCTCATTCGACTGGTCGCCGCTTGGCGTTCGCCACTTGGCTGACGCAGCCCGAGTCGCGGGCGGCGGGGATGCTGGCTCGTGTCACCGTCAACCGTTGGTGGCAGTACCATTTCGGCCGCGGGATCGTCAGCACGCCGGACAACCTCGGCTACTCGGGCGCGACGCCTTCTCACCCCGAACTGCTCGAATACCTGGCGGCCAGTTTCGCTCGCGACGGCTGGAGCCCGAAACAGTTCCATCGAACAATTCTACTGTCGGGCGTTTACCGTCAACGCAGCGCAACATCCGCGGCCGCCCGCGGCGCGGACCCGGACAATGTCCGGCTCTCCCGGTTTCCGCTCCGCCGGCTGGACGCCGATTCGCTGCGCGACGGCATGCTGGCCGCCAGCGGAGATCTCGATCTGCTCATGCACGGCCCGTACGTACCCACCGAGTATTCGGCGGACGCCCGCGTGATCGTCAAACCTCAATCCGCCGGCGCATTGCGGCGCAGTGTTTACCTGCAACAGCGTCGCACGCAGATTCTCGACATGCTCCAAGTCTTCGACGCGCCGTCGATTGTGGCGAGTTGCACGGGCCGACCTCGCACGACCGTGCCGTTGCAGTCGCTCAACCTGCTCAACTCGCCATTCATTCGCGCGCGATCGGCTTCGTTGGCCGCCCGCGCCGAAGCGAAGACGCGTTTGGCTGACAGAGAATTCGTAGAGCGCGTTTTCGAAGTCGCCGTGGCTCGACCGCCGCATCCGGGCGAGTTGAAGTCGTCTCTTGAATTCCTTCGCCGGCAGCCGACCGAGTACGGCGGGGTCGACAACCGCGAGCGATTGGCGCGAATCGACTTCTGCCAAATGGTTTTGGCCAGCAACCTGTTTCTTTACGTTGAGTAGCCGTCGATGACACACGCTGCAACCCCACAGACTGGCGATCAGCAATTCGCTCAGAACCGCCGCGCGTTTCTGGGTGGAACGACCGGTCTGTTGGGATCGGCCGCGCTGACTCAACTGCTCTCGACCGCCGCTTCAGCCGAGCCGCAACGATCGTCGGCCGATGCGGTGATCTGTCTGTTTCAACACGGTGGTCCCAGCCAGATGGATCTGTTCGACCACAAGCCGGAACTGACAAAACGGCACGGACAGCCGTACCAAGGCGACTTGGACATCCACTTTCCCAATCAAGCTGGCAACGTATTGGGCTCTCCTTTCAAATTCACCCGGCGGGGCGAGTCGGGGATATCGCTGAGTGAGTTGCTGCCGCACACGGGTCGAATCGTCGACGACATCACACTTGTCCGCGGCGTCACGACTGAGTCGGTCGACCATGAGTCGGCGTTGCGGCTGATTCACAGCGGCAAGTTTGAGGCGGGGTACCCGACTTGGGGCGCGTGGACGATCTACGGCCTCGGGACTGCGAACCGCAATTTGCCTGCCTACGTCGTGCTCACCGACCCGCAGGGTATGCCGGTCGACAACATCCGCAACTGGACGTCGGGATACTTGCCCGCCAAATACCAGGGTGTTCCATTTCGCTCGGGCCCGTCGCCTGTCCCGAACCTGGTGAAGCCGGCCGATGTTCCCGACACGGCTCGCGCGAGTCAGTTGGCGCTATTGAAGGCGCTCAACAGCGATCAGCTGAAGCGGCACCCGGGCAACGCCGAATTGGCGGCGCGGATCACCGACTTCGAAGTGGCCGCCCGCATGCAGACAGCCGTGCCCGAGTTGCTCGACCTGTCTCAAGAGACAGCCGCGACTCAACAACTCTACGGGCTCGACAATCCGACAACCGCCGAATACGGCCGCCGCTGCTTGATCGCCAGACGGTTGGTCGAGCGGGGCGTACGTTTTGTCCAATTGTTCCTCAAAGGACAACCGTGGGACACGCACAGCAACAATGACAAATCGCTCCGCGGCAACTGCGCGAGAATCGACCAACCGAGCGCCGCGCTCGTCCAAGATCTCAAGCAACGCGGCTTGCTCGATCGCACAATCGTGATGTGGGCGGGCGAGTTTGGAAGGCTCCCCATTTCTCAGGGCAAGGATGGTCGCGACCACAACCAACACGCCAATTCGCTGTGGCTGGCGGGCGGCGGATTCCGCCGCGGCTACAGCCACGGTGCGACCGACGACTTCGGATACAAGGCGGTCGACGACATCGTCAGCGTCCACGACCTGCACGCGACGCTGCTGGCCGCGTTGGGGTTGAATCACCGCGAACTGACATATCCGCATCAGGGGCGGCTGGGCAGCCTGACCGATATCGTCATCACGAAAGCACAGACTGTCCCCGCACTGCTCGGCTAGCGGCGCGAGAGTCGCGCACGTCGAGTCGACGCGATTACTGAAACCGACGAGATGAACATCCTGGAACGCGAGACACCGAAATGAGAACGACCCTTTGTTTTTTGATCGCAGTGGCGGGGCTGCTCTGCCATGTGTCGCCTGCTGTTTGTCAACAGAAGCCCAACGTACTGTTCCTGATCTGCGACGACTTGAATTGCGACATCGGCTGCTACGGGCATCCGCTCGTCAAGACTCCGCGGATCGACCGCTTGGCGGCCCGCGGCGTCCGCTTCGATCGCGCTTATTGCCAATACCCGCTGTGCGGGCCGAGTCGAGCGTCTTTCATGGCCGGCCTCTACCCCGACCAGACGTTGATCCGCCGCAATTCGATCTACCTCCGCCAGCACCTGCCGAATGTGCAGTCGATGTCGCAGCTGTTTCGCCGCAACGGCTACTTCGCCACGCGGATCGGCAAGATCTACCACTACAACGTGCCCAAGCATATGGGCACGGGCGGGCACGACGATCCCTATTCGTGGGACATGACGATCAATCCCCGCGGCCGCGACAAGGACGACGAGCATCTGATCTTCAGTCTCCGCCCGGGAAGCTACGGCGGGACGCTCAGTTGGTTGGCCGCCGATGGAACGGACGCTGAGCAGACCGACGGCATCGCCGCGGCGGAAGCCATCCGGCTGCTCGACCGCTACGCCAAAACCAAGCGACGATTCTTTCTGGCCGTCGGGCTCTACCGACCCCACACTCCCTACGTCGCTCCCAAGAAGTACTTCGACATGTACCCGGCCGCGAAGATTCGCGTGCCGCAAGTGCCGGACGGGTATTTTGACACGTTGCCGAAACCGGCTCGCCTGTCGCTGACTCGCAAAAAAGACCAAGTCAATCTCAAGAAAGAACTGGCCCGCGAGGCGATCCGCGCGTACTACGCCTCCATCACATTCGCCGACGCTCAACTCGGACTGATCCTCGACAAGCTGAGCGACTGTGGTTTGGACGAGAACACGATCGTCGTCTTCACTTCGGACCATGGATATCACATGGGTGAGCACGGCCACTACCAGAAGACGACGCTGTTCGAAAACGCCGCGCGAGTTCCGCTGATTATTTCCGGGCCGGGCGTTAAGGCTCGTGGCGAGACGACGCGCGCGTTCGCCGAGATGGTCGACTTCTATCCGACGCTGGCCGACTTGGCCGGCCTCAAACCGCCCAAGTACGCCGCTGGCGTCAGCCTGGCTCCCGCCCTTCGCGACGCGAACGCGAGCCCGCGATCGTCGGCGCTCACCCAATTCGCGGATGGCTACAGCATCCGCACCGATCGATACCGCTACACCGAGTGGGGCAGTGAAGGCCAGCTTGGCAACGAACTGTACGACCACCAGAACGACTCGGCCGAGATGCGGAATATCGCTTCCGACGACGCTCAGCGCGACACGGTCGCCCGCTTGTCAAAACTCCTCCGCCAGCGCGTCGCCGCGGCGCGGCAAGTCCCCGACGGTTTGCAACAGATTACGTCCCAGACCGTTAGTCGGTTTCCTCAGCCGCAGCTGCCGGGCGCGTTCCGGAACCAAACGAACAACGCTAGATGACGCGCACGCAAGACTTGCGCAATCTCTTTTGTCCCTTGAGTTGTACATCGAGTTGTACATCGAGTTGTACATCGATTTCACCCTTCCCTTCGCATATTGAGTTCGAGCAACCATGACTCAACATCCGACGCGTTCCTCCCCGCACTTCGTCATCTGTTTCGCCATTGCAACCGTTCTCTGTTCGGCTGCTCGAGCCGCCGATCGCGACCCCATCCGATTGACTCACGGGCCGATGTTGGGCCGGCCGGCTTCCAACTCGGTGTCCGTTTGGGGGCGGACGTCGGAGCCCGGTCAGTTTCTCGTTCGCTACGGTCTGGACCCCGGCCGCCTCGACCAGGTCAGCGAGCCGGCCACGACATTGATTGAGCGAGACAACACGGGAGTCGCGCGGCTGGTGAAGCTGCGGTCGGACACTCGCTACCACTACCAGGTTTGGGTAAACGAACGGCCTCACGGTTTGCCCGGCAGCTTTCGCACGCTGCCCAGTCCCCGCGACACACACGATCCGAAGTACAACCCCCGCGGACTGTTCAACTTTCGTTTCCAGATCGGCTCGTGCGCCAACCAGAATCCGCTCCACGGCGTCGGCCATCGCACGCCGACCTACGAAGTGCTCAACCGCGATTGGGCGGAGCGAGTCAACTTCCACATCATGAACGGCGATTGGCTTTACGAGGAGCTGCGACGGCACAAGCCGGAAGCCTGGCGGCTCGCTCAAGGCGTCAACGACTACCCGCTCTCCGTCCAAGTGATGCCGACGGTCGTCGGAGTCTGGGAAAACTACAAACTCTACTTGAGCCGGGGCGTCGAGTTATCGAAATGGCATCGGCAAGTGCCGAGCTTCTTCACGTTCGACGACCACGAATTGGTCAACGACATCTGGGGGTCTTCCGAGGCGGGCAAGCGGCATCGCCGGACCGTCTTCCGCGACATCGGCACATACGCCTGGGACAACTATCTGGGCTGGGCTAATCCCATGGAGCATCCGATCGCCATCCACTTTGGCCGCGGCAAAATGAAAGCCGGCAGCGATCTGCTCGTCGACCCGCGGACCGACTTCACCAAACTCCCGCTAAAAAGGATGCTCAACTTGCACGTCCATTGGGGGACGCCCGAGGCGGGCGTCAACGATATCCGCTACGACAACGACGAGGGACACAAGAACTCGTACGTCTACGACATCGTTCGCGTCGTCGATAAACACACTCTCAAACTGCACATGCCGGCGAAAGTCGACGACGAAGTCAGCTACTCGATCGGCCGCCCCAGTTATGGGAGCTTTCGCATTTCGAACTGCGAGTTCTTCTTGCTCGACACGCGCGGCGACCGCGACATGCACGACATTCGCGAACGCGACAAACCGGGCGTCTCGATGCTCGGAAAACCGCAACGCGAATGGCTGCTGAAGTCGATGCGGGAGAGCAAGGCCGACTTCTTCTTCGTCGTCTCTTCCGTGCCGTTCATGATCCCGCACAGCGGAGCCGGCGGATTCGAATTCGACGCAGCCAACAAGGAAGAGGCCTGGACGGGGTTCTTTGACGAACGCGAGCTGCTGATTCGCGAGTGGGAGAAAATCGGCAAACGCGTGTTCGTGATGACCGGCGATCTGCACAACAGCTTCGCCATCAAGGTCACCGACAACATCTGGGAGTTCTGCTGCGGGCCGCACAACAGCGTGAACCACGTGCCTGAGCTCGACGAAAGCGATCGGCCGGCCACGGGCCTGTTCAAGTTCGGACCCCGCTCCTGCGATATTCGCTGGAGCACGTATATCCTCCCGGATCTGCCGCGGCTGGAGCGGCTCTATCCGCATTTCTGCGTTGTCCAGGTCAACAACGTCTTCAACATGCCGCAAAAACTGGGCGACAAGCGGTGGGTGGCGTACCCCCACCCGCAAGTTGTCTTCCAGTACTTTGACGGCCGCACCGGTGAACTCGACTACGCCGAGTCGATCTCGCTTCCCCGCCGAAAACGCGTTCCAGCTGCCCGCTGATTCGCTCACGGCTCCCCAAACCTCACTTCTTGATACGCGGGTGGCGAATGGAAACTTCAGCACTCACCAAGAACATGAACATCAAGAACATGAGCATGCTGTTCCGAGGTGAAAGAGATTCACAAAGCGGTCGCGGAACAAATGTCCGCTGGTCGTGGGCCGTGATTCTGATCCTCGCGGCGACCGCGGTGGCGGCGCCCGCCGAGTTGAGTTGGGGGCGCGGGCGTCGGCCGAATATTGTCCTCGTCATGGCGGACGATCAGGGCTGGGGGCAGACCGGCTACTATCAGCACCCCGTTCTCAAGACTCCCCATCTGGACGCGATGGCCGCGAACGGGTTGCGGTTCGATAGGTTCTACGCCGCCGCTCCCGTCTGTTCGCCGACGCGAGCCAGCGTTCTCACCGGTCGGTCGAATGAACGCACGGGAGTGATGACGCATGGATACGCGTTGCGGAAACAGGAGAGAACGATTGCTCAGGCGCTGCGCCAAGCCGGTTACGCCACCGGGCATTTTGGTAAATGGCATCTCAACGGTTTGCGGGGGCCGGGCGTACCCATCCTGGCTGCGGATACTCACCACCCCGGCTCGTTCGGGTTTGATGAGTGGCTGTCGGTCACCAACTTCTTCGATCGCGACCCGATTCTCAGCCGGCGCGGCGAGTTTGTTGAGCACGCGGGAGATTCGTCCGAGATTGTCGTCGAGCAATCGTTGCGGTTCATGGCCGCGCATGCGAAGCGGGACAAGCCGTTCTTCGCCGTCGTCTGGTACGGCACGCCGCACAGCCCGTGGAGGTCAGCGGATGACGACAAGCGGGCGTTCGCCTCGTTGGACGAGAACTCAAAAAACCACTACGGCGAATTGGTGGCGATGGACCGCAGCATCGGACGATTGCGAGCGGGGCTGCGGGATTTGCAGATCGCCGACAACACACTCGTCTGGTATTGCAGCGACAACGGCGGGTTGCCCAAGATCAAACCGACAACCGTCGGCGACCTGCGTGGTTTTAAAGGCAGCCTCTACGAAGGCGGCCTGCGGGTGCCGGCGGTGATCGAGTGGCCGGCTGGGATTGAGCCGCGGGTGACGAAGTTCCCGGCCGTTTCGATGGACATCTTTCCCACGATCGCCGAACTGCTCGACCTCCCCGACTCGGTTTTGCTGAAGCCCCAAGACGGGGCCAGCCTCGTCAGCGTGTTCCAGGCCGACAGCGGACCCCGAAAACAGCCAATCCCATTCGCCTGCTTTGGCAACGCCGCGCTGATCGACAATGATCTCAAGTTGCTCCACCTCGCCAAGCAGGACCGTTACGAGCTGTACGACTTGGCCGCCGACATCGGCGAAACGACAAACTTGATGGAGGATCGCCCCGACGACGCCCGCCGCTTGCGGCGAGCGATGAAGGACTGGCTGGCGTCCCGCGACCGCAGCGTCGAGGGGCTCGACTATCCAGCCGGCCGCCTGCTGCCGGGAGATCCCGAGCCCCGTTTCTGGATGGATGTGGAAGCCTATCGTCCTTGGTTCGACGAGTGGCGGCAGCGTCCGGAGTACAAATCCCGACTCTCCAAGAAACGACGTCAGAAGCGATAGCCCCCGATTCGTGTCGACTTCTGTTCACCGATCCAATAAGCAATTGCCGGCGGTCATAGCAGACGAGGGGCGTTTACGCCCCAATCCGCCGCAGGCGGCAATAGGCCCGTGCTTGAGCACGGGTGAACCAGGCGTTGCTGCTGCAACCCAAACGTTCCATTCCCGCGTAGCCCCGCGGCGCCGCGTGCTAATCCCGTGTCGCCCCGCGCCACAACGGTTCCATTCCCCGTGTCCCCGCGCGTATGGAACGATCCATCGTGGCTCCCCGCGCCGGCGCTCCCAGCAGACGAGGGGCGTTTACGCCCCAATCCGCCGCTAGGCGGCAATAGGCCCGTGCTTGAGCACGGGTGAACCAGACGTTGCTGCTGCAACCAACGTTCCATTCCCGCGTAGCCCCGCGCCGCCGCGTTCCATTCCCGCGTGTCCGCGCGCGTATGGAACGATCCATCTCGTGGCCCCCCGCGTCGGCGCTCCCAACAGACGAGGGGCGTTTACGCCCCAATCCGCCGCAGGCGGCAATAGGCCCGTGCTTGAGCACGGGTGAACCAGGCGCGGCGGCGGCAACCAAACGTTCCATTCCCGCGTGGCCCCGCGCCGCCGCGTTCCATTCCCGCGTGTCCGCGCGCGTATGG
>JASMLW010000205.1 GCA_030748485.1 Pirellulaceae bacterium | reverse complement strand
CCATTGGTGCGCCGTCGGCGCTGAATCCACGCGCCGATCTCACGAGAAAACCCGCCGCACTCGGCAAAACGCGCAAACGCGTCCGCGCGAATTGATGAATCTCGCCGCGCGGCAATTTAGCGTCTGGGTGTCCTCTGTTTCCCTCGCTGATGAATCTCGCCGCGCGGCAATTTAGCGTCTGGGTGTCCTCTGTTTCCCTGGCTTGCCAGCCTCGTCTGGCTCTGTGGGCTTACTCGCGAAGAGCGGTCGTCTTGTTACAATCCAGTGATGCGTCGTCGAGCCACATTCACGCTTGTTCTGTTCTGCGTCTGCCTGGCGCGAGCCGCGTTCGCGCAATCGTACGTTGCCGTTTTCTCAGACGGCCAACGGGTCACGGGTGAAGAGATCTCGGGCTGGAACGCGCGAGACGCGACGCCAACACTCGACGGCGTACCGATCCTCGACCGCGACAGGCAACTTCGTTGGTTTCAAAACCGTTCACTTACCGCCGTCAGACAGCCAATCATCAGTGACGGTTTTGTCGAATTCGTTGACGGCGACCGCCTGCCGGGACGCGTGGTTGGTTGCTCGGCAGCCGCCAATGCCGCCGATCGCCAGTTGATTGTTGACACACATCACTCTTGGTCGATTCCGAATGACTCGGCGAGGACAAATGAACGAGTGCTCGCTAGATTCGTGCGGCGCATCTGCTGGCGCAATCGGGGATCACGAGAGCTTGCGCCCGGCCAGATTTTTCTGGTCGGCGGCAACCAGCTGACGATTCGTAGCTTGCGTTGGCTCACTGACGGCGTTCAAGTCTTGACGGCGGATGGTCAGCAGTCGTTACGTTTCGACGAATTGGCTGAGATTCATCTGCCGGCTCCCGATCCACAGCAGGTCGCAATGGCCGAGACGAATTCGTGGGGAAACTCTCCAATGCTTCGGATCGAGACCATTGAGGGCCTCCACGCTTCAGCGCCGCAGACAACATTCGATGCGACGGCACATTCCAGCGACAGCGACGGCGACCGCAACGACTTGCTCGATAAGATCTCCCGCATCGAGAAGCGACGCGACCTGGCGGCGGAACGTCATAAGCAGTCAATACGCAGGCAAGAAAGGCAGTTGTCGACAATTGACAAAGACGCCAAAGCAGCTGAGAAGCGATTTGCCAGCACGATGAAGCGAATGGAAAAGAATATCGCGGATTGGCCGGCGGCAAAGCGTGAGGCGTGGATTGATCGACAAAGAAGAGGGATGGTCGAACGGCCACGAGAAAACGCCAAACGAACGATCGCGCGTCACAAGGAGTTGGCGGCCAAATCGGCGCAGCGGGTCGCAGACTTGATTGAGTCCACAAGCGTTGAAATGAAACGCTTGGAGCAGGAACTCAAAGCGACAAGTCCAACAGGGAACGCGGCAAATTGGTATCACAAGATTCACCCCGCCTGGAGCGTCGATCCGTTGTGGGTGCGATTCTCCCAGATCCGTATTCGTCAATCATTTGCGGCCAATGAAACTCCACTCACACGATGGAGGCCCATTCGAGTCGTGCAGCGGTCGACTCTTGGCCCGGGGCTCGTCTGGCGATCGGGAAGCAGTGTTGTTGGCGGACGACTTCGCAGCGCAGGTCGCGAATTCGGTTGGGGTATGGGTGTTCACGCGGAGAACGAATTGCATTTCGAATTGCCGAGCACCGCGAAGTCGTTTCGGACGTTGGTCGCGTTGGACGGGTCCGTCGGTGACGGCGGATGCGCGCGGGCGTCGATCCACCTGAACGATGTCGAGAGCAAGCCGATCTATCAAAGCCCGATTCTGATTGGCTCCAAAAAAGTCTTTGAAACGGGCGAGCTCGAGTTGACGGCTGAGCAAGACAAAACGGGCAACGCCAACACAAGGACGTTGATCCTGGTTGTTCGCCAACAACACGACCAGCGCCCAACTGGCGCCGACCCGTTAGACATTCGCGACAACGTGAACTGGTTGGAGCCACTCATCACGTTGGAATCGAATTGACCAGCATTTGGAAACACGGCCGGCAATTCACGGTTTGGGCGTCCCCGTTTCTCTGTTGCGTTCCAATTTCACCGCGCCGCCGATCGCCGCCGTGGTAAACTAGACGCGACCCGACCGATTTCGCGTTCGCGGTAGTACCTTCTCAAGATCACGCGCGTTGGCCCTCCGCCCGGTGATCCAGGTCGCCATGTGGTTCGGTGAAGTACACGACCAGCTACTTGATGGCGCTAACGGCCATCGTCGCCGTCCTCTGCACGGCTGGGCGATACCTGGGCCCCACTGATGCTATCGGCGTCGTGTTGATGGCCGCCATTTTATTGGCCCCAAGTGTCATGGTGACTTTGCTCGCTCCGTTCAAAACCATGACTTTGGTCACCCGCCAGCGGTTAACTTTCGGCTTCTTGGCGTTGTTGGGACTCCCAGCGATCATTGCCGCAGTCTTTGTAGATCCGTCCCTGAGCGCTTTCATCTTTCTCTTCACATTCTCAATCTGGGCCGTTCAATTCGCGCTGCTCAAGGATCTTCACTCCGCCTAACGTCATCATCGACGTTCCGCCAACAGCGGCCTGCGCCGACGAGCGATCCAATCCCACGTGGCCGAGCGCGTTGCGATGGTCACACCGATCCGACACGAGACACGCCCGCCGGTCATGTGCGCCCGGTCGCCGTCGACAACCTGTCGCGCTGTAGTTGTGGCTCGCGTCGCGAGTGAAGTTTCGATCAAACGAACCGCCTCCACGTTCTGGCGAACGTAGCCACACGCCCGCCGGTCATGTGCGCCCGGTCGCCGTCGACAAACTGTCGCGCTGTAATTGTGGCTCGCGTCGCGAGTGAAGTTTCGATCAAACGAACCGCCTCCACGTTCTGGCGAACGTAGCCACACGCCGTTGGCGACGATCTCTTGAGCCGCGGGTCAATCCCGACGTGGATCGCTCAACACGGCGCGAACTTTCTCGCATGCGAAGGCGATTTCCTCATCGGTTAGCTCGACCGCGTCGAGGTAGATGTAGCCCTCGTCGGCATGGTGCGCGCGGGCGACTACGGTGGGATCTCCAGCGGCTAACCTGGCAGCCAGTTGCTCAGCCGTGACACCTGTCTTGGTCGCATCGGGCGTCAGGCGAGCGCGCGAGAATGGACAACCGTTGGGGTCTGGATCAACTTGCAACGCCAAGCCGTCGACGTCCTCGAGCGCTCGCAAGATCAGTTCGACGCGGCGGTCCTGTTCGGCCGTCCACTCGGAGAGATCTTCCGCCATGCGTTTCTCCAAGGCGGCAATCGCGCCGAAGACAGCCTCTTTGCCGGCTTTCATACCGCGTCCGATGCCTCGGTTTTGCGCGTACACAGCGTCGACCAACTCGCGCCGCCCAGCGACAACTCCGGCCGTTGTCGAACAGAGGAACTTGTGAGCGCTGGTGATCACCAAGTCGGCTCCCGAAGCGACTAGCTCACCCAACCGCATATCTTGGGCGGCGCCGTCAACGATCACGGGCGCGCCGTATTCACTGGCGATTTCTGTCACTCGATTGAGCCGGATCCAACCGTGCTGGACGGTATGGTGAGACTCGACGGCGACGATCGCCGCAACTCCGCCGCGCTCCAGTGCGTGCCGCAATTCAGCTTCGGAGCAGCCGTTCACCGTTCCCACCTCGACAACTTCCGCACCCGCCAGCCGAATCGCCTGCGTGATCGGTTGACCGAAGTTAACGCAGTGTCCTTTTTGAATAACGACGCGCCGATTCATTCCCGTCGCGTCGGGCAACTGCAGAATCGCTCCCAGATTGTCGCCCGCCATGCAGGCAGCCACACTGAGCGTAATCCCGGCGGAAGTGCACGCGGTAACACAACCGGATTCCGCTCCGCTCGCATCAGCAATGACTCGACCAGCCGCCGCTTGCAACTCGTCGATGTCGAAGAAGTGATTGAGCGCCTCGCGAACGACGTCGGCGATTTCCGGCAACACGATCGCGCCGCTCAGCTTCGTCATCTTTCCGCAGGCGTTGATCACGCGGCGCAGGCCGTACTTCTCATGTAGGTTCATCTGTTCGTCTTCGGCAAACGTGGTGAGAAACGAATCAAGCCGGTTAGCGACCGTCGTAGCGAACCTGGCCGGCGGCAATCGTCTGTTCAATGGTCAGGTCGCCGCCGCGTTCCGGGTAGCGGAACACCATGAGATCAGCCGCCGACCCGCGACGCAGCCGAATCTCGTCGAGCTCGAACAGTCGGGCGGGATAGCGGCCGGCCATGTCGATCGCTTGGGCGAGTGAGACATCGGTGACCCGCAAGATGAAGGCGACGCAGACGTCCGTCTGTACGCCGGACCCCGCCAGGATCTGGCTTTGCCCGGCGATCACGATCGGTCCTCTCTCCAACACCTCAACCTCAACCGACTCGAATTCGTACCTACCGGGCGGGCGACCCGCCAGACCCGACGCGTCGCAAGTGATCAGTGTATTCTCGACCCCTTTGGCAGCGACAATTGTCCGCAAGACACTCGGCGGAAGATGATGTCCGTCGGAGATGACGCCGGCCGCCAGACGGGCGTCGCCGAGTTGCTCCCAAATGTAATTCGGGTGCCGCCGCAGTGTGCCGTGCGCGCCGTTCCCGAGGTGAGTGCTCATCCGCGCACCCGCATCGACAGCCGCGCGAATCTGTTCGGGCGACGCGGCGGTATGACCAATCGAAACAACCAGGCTCGACTCGACGGCTCGCTCGATGAAATCGATGGCTCCCTCCACCTCGGGCGCGATCGTCACCAGCAAGATGCGACCGCCGGCAGCCTCTTGCAATCGCTGAAACTCCTCCCAATCGGCGGGCCGAATCTGATCTTTCGGATGGGCTCCGCGGGGACCGTCTTCACCGGACAGGTAAGGTCCTTCCAGATGGAAACCGGGAAACATGCGATCGGTCGCCGCGTCCTGTTCGCATGCCGATCGCAACGCCGCGAAACCCTGCGACAGGGCGGCGAATGAATTCGTGATCAGCGTGGGGAAAAGACGAGTGACGCCGAACTGGTAGTGCGCCGCGCCGGTCGCGATGGCCGCTTCGGCGGTCAACTCTTCGTCGCTAAACCAAACTCCGTCGTAACCGTTGATCTGGTGATCAAAGAACGGCGGGGAAACATAAGGCAAATCCAACCGCTCGCCGGCCGCGCCGAGCGGCGAAATCCGCTCGATTTGTTCGCCGGCGATTGTCAACTCGACCGGCTCCAGATTGTCGTATCGTCGCGCTTGGATCTGCATCGCCGCTCTCTGTTGGTGATCGCTTGTCGCCGATCGGCTACCATGTTCATGCTAAAACGATGAGGTCGGTTTCTCGCGACCAGAATCATCCGCGCGATACGTTGTACGGCGCCGACGCGCCGATGTCCAAGCCTCACCGAGCCGATGCAGTCCATCGCGGACGTTTGCATTCACCTTCACGGAGCCACCGATGCCCGCTCGATTCGCCTTTGTTGGATTCCGCCACCCGCACGTTCGCGACATGTTCCAACGCTGCCAGCAACGCGACGACATCGATGTCGTCGCCTGCTGTGAACAGCATGCGGCGACTCGCGATGAACTGGCGAGCGAAGGCGCCGTCGCCATCACACACGAAGACTACGCAACGTTGTTAGACGAAGTGGAATGCGACGTCGTCGCCGTGGGAGACGTCTACGCCTACCGCGCCGGCCTGATCGAACAAGCCCTGCGGGCCGGAAAGCACGTCATCAGCGATAAACCGCTCTGCATCTCGCTCGATGAACTCGATCGGATTGAGTCGGCGGCGGCGGCGAGCGGCAAGGTCGTGGGCATGATGCTCGACATGCGCGACCTGCCGACATACTTGGGAATCCGCCAACAGTTGCAAGAGGGAGCGATCGGTGAACTGCGGGCGATGAGTTTTGATGGGCAGCATCCGCTGCTCCGCGGCAAACGTCCGGGCTGGTACTTTGAAGACGGGCTCCACGGCGGGACGCTGAACGATATCGCCATCCACGCAATCGACATGATTCCTTGGGCGACCGGACACGAAATCTCGACCGTCGTCGGAGCTCGCTGTTGGAACGCGCGGGTCGCCGAGTGTCCCAGCTTTCGCGAATGCGGCCAAGCCATGCTGACTCTCGCCAATGGAGCCGGGATCATATGTGACGTCAGTTACCTGACACCCGACTCGTTCGCCTACGCCTTCCCACACTATTGGCGGTTTTGCCTGTGGGGCGATGCGGGAACGCTCGTCGCGTCATTGAATGACAGTCGGCTGACACTGTACCGCGACGGCGAAACGGACGCCGTTCAAATAGAGCTACCCGCTGGCAACCCGGGCGGCTACCTGAACGCCTTCCTCGCAGAGACGCGAGGCGAAACTGACCTGCCGCTGACCAGCGCCGACGCGCTCAAAGCAACCCGCACGACTCTTCTGATTCAGCAAGCTGCCGACCAAGGCCGCGGTAATGTTGAGTTGAGTTGAGTTGAATTAGGAAGCCGCGCTCCGAGCCGTAGTGGACTTCGCCAGAAGTCCGGCGCCGGGCTGAAGTAAGTGGAGCGTCCGTAGTGGACTTCGCC
>JASMLW010000204.1 GCA_030748485.1 Pirellulaceae bacterium | reverse complement strand
TCCGCCGCAGGCGGCATAGGCCCGTGCTTGAGCACGGGTGAACCAGGCGTTCCAGCTGCAACCAACGCTCCATTCTCGCGTCGCCCCGCGCCACCGCGTTCCACCCTCGCGTCGCCCCGCGCCATCGCGCTCCATTCTCGCGTCGCCCCGCGCCACCGCGTTCCACCCTCGCCGCGCACGACCAGGGGCGTTTACGCCCCATTCCGCCGCAGGCGGCATAGGCCCGTGCTTGAGCACGGGTGAACCAGGCGTTCCAGCTCTAGCGGTACTTGGCCCGCCATTCCTTCGACATGGCCCGCATGTCCGTGTCGTCGCCAGTTTCCTTTTGCAAGCGGGCGAGCTCACCCTTTAGTTCGGCGACAACGGCGGCGTAACTCGGGTTGCCGTACTCATTCTTCAGCTCATCAGGATCCTTCTCCAGGTCGTACAACTCCCATTCGTCGAACTGATAGAAATGGATCAGCTTGAACCGATCGGTGCGCACGCCGTTGTGACGGGCGACCATATGCACGCTGGGGAACTCGTGATAGTGGTAGTAGAGTGACTTCCGCCAGTCGGGCGGGGTTTGGCCCTTGAGGACCGGCGTCAACGAGCGCCCCTGCATATCGTCTGGAATCGCCGCGCCGGCGATCTCCAAGAACGTCTCGGCGTAGTCGATGTTCTGAACCAAATCGGTGTTCTTCGTCCCCGGCTCCGTAACGCCCGGCCACTTGACGATCAGCGGCATCTTCATCGACTCGTCGTACATCCACCGTTTGTCGTACCAGCCGTGATCGCCCAGGTAAAAACCCTGGTCGGAGGAGTAGATCACGATCGTGTTCTTGTCGAGCCCCAGTTTCTTGAGGTGAGTCGTCAGTCTGCCCACACTCTCGTCGACGCCCTTGATGCAGCGCAGGTAGTCCTTCATGTAGCGCTGATACTTCCAGCGAATCAGATCGCGCCCGGAGAGTTTAGCTTTGCGGAAAGCGGCGTTCTTCGGTCCGTACGCGGCGTCCCACTTCGCCCGCTGGGCCGGAGTCATCTTCATCAGATTGCGGAATCCCGAGCGGTCCATCGACTTGCCCTTGTTCGGGTCCCAGTTCGGCGGGGGATCGAGGAACAGATCGTAAACCAAGTTCATATGCCCATCGATTTCCATCTCTTGATGGCGGGCCGGACTGGCGTTGTCCTCCCAGCGGTCGAACAGGGTCTTGGGTTCCGGAATCTCAACATCATCGTACAGACCCAAGTGTCGCATCGGCGGCATCCAAGTGCGGTGCGGAGCCTTGTGCTGGCACATCAACATCCAAGGCTTGTCGGCCGCGGCGCGCTGGTCCAGCCACTCGATCGCCATGTCGGTGACGAGGTCCGTGCAATAGCCGTTGACGCGAACGCGTCCGTTCTTGGTTAAGAAGTCAGGGTTGTAATAGTCGCCCTGGCCGGGAAGCACTTGCCAGTAATCGAATCCTTGCGGCTGCGACTTCAAATGCCACTTGCCAATCATCGCAGTCTCGTATCCCGCCTTGCGGAGCAACTTCGGGAACGTCTGTTGCGAGCCGTCGAAGCGATTGCCGTTGTGCATGAAGCCGTTGATGTGGCTGTGCTTGCCCGTCTGAATCACAGCTCGACTCGGACCGCAGATCGAGTTGGTGCAGAAGCTGTTTACGAACAGCATCCCCTCGCGTGCGAGTTGATCGATGTTCGGAGTCGGATTCATTTCCCGCAGAATCCCTCCATAAGCGCCGATCGCATGTGGAGCGTGATCATCGGTGAAGATGAAGAGGATATTGGGTCGGTCCGCTGCGCGAGCGGCGGCGGCGGCCAACACGATGCAGATCGCTGATAGCGCGAATCGAATTCTCATGGGGAACCTTGTGGTCTCGTCAATCGGTGGTAAGCAAGCGACTTCGGACATCCGACTTCGGACATCGTCGTCGCCGGGCCCGATTCTAATCGCGGTCGCACGAGCCCGCCATGTGTGGCTTTCTCCGGCGACCACCTCTTGTGAAAGTTGAGGAGAGCAGGCTGGGCTGGGCGCGCGCGGTCTGCCAGGAGCCTTACGCAAGGATGGGTTGCACGACCACGGCGCGCTCGAATTCGATAAGCGGTGTGTTTGGGATTTGATCGGTAATATTGTGCCCTTTCAGGGCGCCGGGGTCGGGGGATTCCCTACCCAGGGCGGCGCTTCGCGGCTGCGCGGCTCGCTCTGCCCTGGGCTGACATGTTGCGGCCCCTGCGGGGCAAAGAAAGGCGGGGAGCAGGTCAGCAAGTCAATTCACCCTGCAGCACGGTGACGGCGTTTCCCGCCAGCTCAACTCGACCACCGCGCACGCCGACGCCGACCACGCCGCCGCGAGCCGACGCCTGATACGCGACGAGGTCGCCCTTGCCCAATCGATCGCTCCAGAAGGGGCCCGACATGCAGTGGGCCGACCCGGTCACGGGGTCTTCGTCAATTCCGAATGAGGGTGCAAAGTACCTGGAAATGTAATCGTACTTATCCACGTCGCTGATCGCCGTCGCGCACACGCCTCGCGCGCCCACAGTCGCCAGCTGTCGGAAATCGGGTTCGAGCCCTCGCACCTGGTCCGCTTGTTCGAACACCGCCAGATAATCGAACACCGATTTCCCCACCCACTGCGGAATTGCACCGAGCGCCTCGATCAGCGCGGGCGGAGCGGGCGTTTCGCTCGCGGGCGTGGATGGGAAGTCGAGCACGATTCGCCCCTCCCGCCGTGTCGCCGTCAGCTCGCCGCTGCGCGTGTGAAATGAGATTGTGTCGGATTCGGACCGTCCCGTCGTCCACAAGATGTGCGCCGACGCCAGCGTAGCGTGGCCGCAAAGATCGACTTCCGTCGTCGGTGTAAACCAGCGCAGCGAGTATCCGACATCGCCCGGCGTCAGAAACGCCGTCTCAGCCAAATTCATTTCGCGCGCGACAAACTGCATCCAGTCGGCGTCGACCGCTTCGTCCAGCAAACAAACGGCCGCCGGATTGCCGGCGAAGGGCGAGTCGGTGAAGGCGTCGACTTGGTAGCAAGGCGTGGCGGGCATCAAGGACCTCGCGAGTTTTGGGACGGAGTTTTGGTAACCATAACAGCATCGGCAGCCGTCAAATGCGGCGAGAACGGAGGCGCGTGTCGCTACGGCCCACTAGACAGCCGCGTCTCACATGGGTTCGCACATCACGAAGACGCCTCGGTTTGCGCCCTGCGCCCCGCGACACGTGGCCAGCGAGCCGCGTCTATGGGATGATGAAGACCTGCTCGTCGATTAACTCTTCCTCCCTTCGATCTCGGCCCACCATGACCTCACCCAATACTGTCCTTCGCACGCTCATCGCCGTCACAGTCCTGTCGCTCTTTTCGAGCGCCTTCGCTGCGGACGACGAGACGATCCGCGTCTTGTTTATCGGCGACCAGGGCCACCATCGCCCGCGCGATCGATACCGCCAACTGGCGCCCGTCTTCCAAAAGCGAAAAATCAGCATGGAGTACACCGAAGACGTCACTCTATTGCGGCCGAAAATTCTCGACGACTTCGACGGCGTCATTCTCTACGCCAACATCGATGCGATTTCCCCGCAGCAAGCCAAGTCGCTGTTGGATTTCGTTGCCGGCGGCAAGGGGTTCATCCCGCTCCACTGCGCGACATTCTGTTTTCGCAACTCGCCAGAGGTGGTGGCGTTGATGGGCGGGCAATTCAAACGCCACGGCGCCGGTGTTTTCTCGACTCGCATCGCTGATCCAAAACATCCGATCATGCGCGGTTTCAGTGGATTCTCGAGCTGGGACGAAAGTTACATTCACCACTTGCACAACGAAAAAAATCGCACCGTTTTGGAGTATCGGGAAGAGGGACCTCAGGCGGAAGGCCAACAGAAAGAACCCTGGACCTGGATTCGCACCCATGGCAAGGGGCGAGTTTTCTACACGGCCTGGGGCCACGACCAGCGGACGTGGTCGAACCCGGGGTTTCAGAATCTAGTCGAACGCGGAGTGCGGTGGGCCTGCAAATCGGATCCGGCAATCGCCGGCGCGTATCGCGACCCCGCGCGATTCGAAGTCCCCCAGATGACAAAGCAACGCACTGACGTCGCACCTTTTGAGTTCATCGACGTCGGCCCGCAAATCCCCAACTATGAACCGGGAAAACAATGGGGATCGCAAGGTAAACCGCACAACTTGATGCAGCGGCCACTCGCGCCCGCCGAGTCCCAAAAACACTATGTCACGCCGGTGGGATTCAAGATGGAGTTGTTCGCCGCCGAACCGGACCTGCAGGGAAAGCCGATCGCCATGAATTGGGACGAACGCGGACGCCTCTGGATCTGCGAAACGTATGACTACCCCAACGAGTTGCAGCCTCGGGGACAGGGGCGAGATCGGATTCGCATCTGCGAGGACACCGATGGCGATGGTCGCGCGGATCGCTTTGTCGCGTTCGCCGAAAACTTGAGCATCCCCACCGCCATCGCGTTTCACCGCGACGGTGTCATCGTGCAGAACGGGATCGAAACTCTGTATCTGAAAGACACCGATGGCGACGACGTCGCCGATCTGCGCGAAGTTTTGATCACGGGCTGGACGCTGGGCGACACCCACGGCGGCGTGAGCAACATTCGCTACGGGCTCGACAATTCGTTCTGGGGCATGCAGGGTTACAACAACTCGCAGCCGACAATTCGCGGCGAAAAGCAGCAGTCGTTCCGCATGGGCTTCTTTCGGTTCAACATGGAGCCGTTCGAAAACAAGCCCGCCGCGGCAGCGATCGAGTTCGTGCGGTCCACGAACAATAACACTTGGGGACTGGGAATCAGCGAAGACGGTCTGATCTTCGGGTCGACCGCCAATCGCAACCCAAGCGTCTTCATGCCGATCGCCAATCGCTATTACGAACGCGTGCGGGGCTGGGCTCCCAGCAACATCGGCTCGATTGCCGATACGTTCAGGTTTCGCGCGATCACGGAGAACGTGCGACAAGTGGATCACCACGGCGGTTACACAGCCGGAGCCGGGCACGCCCTCTACACGGCGCGGAACTACCCCGCGACGTGGTGGAATCGTACGGCTTTCGTTTGCGGCCCGACCGGGCATCTGGTCGGCGCGTTTGTGCTCCGACCCGACGGAGCCGGTTTTCGTTCGACAAGCCCCTGCAATCTGACCGCCAGCGACGACCAGTGGTCGGCTCCCATCGCCGCCGAGGTCGGACCGGACGGCAACGTCTGGGTGCTGGATTGGTACAACTACATCGTTCAACACAACCCCACACCTCAAGGGTTCAAGACGGGTAAAGGCAACGCGTACGAGTCGAAGCTGCGAGATAAGAAGCACGGCCGCATCTACAGACTCGTCTACACCGGAGCGGGCGACGGTGCGGTCGCCGCGCCCGCGCCCAACTTGCGGGACGCCGCGCCCGCCCAACTGGTTGACGCTCTCAACCATCCGACCATGCTGTGGCGTTTGCACGCCCAACGCCTGCTGGTCGAGCGCGGCGAGGCGGACGTCGTCGATGCGTTGCTCGAGCTAGCCGCTGACAACTCGATGGATGAGATCGGCCTCAATGTCGGCGCGATTCACGCGTTGTGGACGTTGCACGGGCTCGGCCAAATGGACGACTCCAGCCGGCGCGGCTTTGCCGCCGCCATGCAGGCGCTCCAGCATCCGTCAGCCGGCGTGCGACGAAATGCACTGCGGGTGTTGCCGCCGCACGAGAAGTCGCTGGCGGCGATCGTCCGCTTGGATCTGCTCAATGATCGACATCCCCAAGTTCAGCTCGCCGCCGTCCTCGCGTTGGCCGACATGCCGGCGTCACCGGCGGCCGGCCTGGCCGTCGCCGATTGGCTGCGCTCCGGTGGAGCGGGCGACGATCGTTGGCTGAACGACGCGGCGATTGCCGCCGCAGCCAGCCACGCGGCCGAGTTTTTCACATCGGCTGGCCGCCCGGGAGCAAATATTGACCGAGCCGTCCCAGCTGCGCGAATCGTCGCCGATCACGTCGCCCGCAGCCGTCCCACCGCCGCAACCATCGGTCAGGTTCTCACCGCCATAACAAATGCCGACCCTCAGTTCGCCGCAGTCGTCGTCGAAGGGCTGGCCAGTGGCTGGCGGGCCGATCACTCACTGAAGCTCGGCGGGGATGAAGATCAGTTGCTTGTCAAACTGCTGGAAAGAGTGCCCGCGGGTGGCAAAGCTCAGCTGGTCCGGCTGGCCGATCGTTGGGGAAGTCGGAATCTCAAAGCTCACACCGAAACCATCGTCAAGGCGCTGACGCTTGTTGTGCAAGACAGCAAGCAGGCGGATCGCGATCGCTTGACCGCCGCCGGTGATCTACTCGCCTTTCGCCCGCAGGATCCGGCCGCGGTCGACGTGCTGCTCGCGGTGGCGACGCCACAGTCCTCTCCCGAGTTGGCGCGGGGAGCCATGCGGCTACTGTCGCAGAGCTCGACGGCCGGACTGGGAGAGCGAATTATTGAACACATCGGGGCATCGACGCCCCTCATTCGCGACGCCGGCGTCGGAGCCATGCTGGCTCGTCCAGCGACGACGCGTGAATTGCTGGCGGCGATCAAAGACAATCAGATCGGCGTGGCCGACCTGCTGCTCGAGCACAAGCAACTGCTCAACGCTCATCCAGACGCCAAGATCCGCGGGCAAGCGCGACAGATCCTGCAAGCTCGCGGCGGTCTGCCCAATCCCGATCGACAAAAGGTCCTGCAGGCGAAGTTGCCGCTGGCTAAGCAGCAGGGCGACCTGACCCGCGGCAAGGCGGTTTACAAAAAGCACTGCTCCAAGTGCCACCGGTTGGGCGCCGAGGGTGAGAACATCGGCCCCGACTTGACCGGCATGGCCGCGCATCCGAAGGCCGAGTTGCTGGGACACGTGTTGGATCCGAGCCGCAGCGTGGAAGGCAACTTTCGACTCTACACGGTCGTCCGCACCGACGGCCGGATTCTCACCGGGATGCTGGCCAGTGAAGCTCGCACGGCAATTGAAGTCATCGACGTTGAAGCGAAACGTCACGCCATCGCCAGGGAAGACATCGACGAACTGATCCCGTCGCCAAAATCGGTGATGCCCGAAGGCTTCGAGAAGGACGTGACGGACACCGAAATCGTCGATCTGCTCGAATTCCTCACGGCCAAGGGGAAGTACCTTCCGCTCGATTTGCGCCGCGTCGCCACATCGGTCACATCGCGCGGCATGTTCTTTAGCGCTGACGCCGCGATCGAACGACTCGTCTTTCCCGACTGGCAACCGAAACGTGTCGGCGACGTGCCGTTTCATCTCGTCAATCCGCAAGGTGGGAAGACTCCCAACGCCATCATGCTGCACGGACCGCAGGGGAAGTTCCCGCCCACCATGCCCAAGCAGGTAACTCTTCCAGTGAACGCGCCGGCGAAGTCGATTCACTTTTTGAGCGGCGTTAGCGGTTGGGGGCATCCACTGGGCAGCGTGGGTTCGGTTTCGATGATCGTCCGAATCCACTATGCGTCCGGCGCACCGGAGGACGTCGAACTTAAGAACGGCGTGCACTTCGCCGATTACATTCGCCGGGTGGACGTTCCTCGCTCGCAGTTCGCATTCAACCTCAAAGGGCGGCAGATTCGATATCTGCAAGTGAAACCCCAACGCAAAGGCGCGATCCGCGAAATTGAGTTGATTAAGGGGCCCGACGCCACGGCTCCGGTTGTCATGGCGGTCACCGTCGAAACTGGTTTGCCCGAAAAGAAGTAGCCAGCCGTCGAAAAAGTTCGCCGATCGCCACGCTGCGAGTAATCTGCGGCTTGCAGCAATTCACCGTTTTGCTCACGATGTAGACATCCCCAGTCACTTTCCCCCACCTATCCTACCGCGATCGATGCCCCATCTTCGGCTCGTCCAACTTCCGCTGCTGCTGACCTTTCTCTTCGCTTGTTCGAGCGCGGGGAGCGAGCGGGCGCTGCCGGCGGCCGTGAAGCAAGTATTGCAGCAGAAGTGCGTGCGCTGTCACGGACCGGATGAGCAGAATGGAGATGTGAGGCTGGACAACCTCTCGCCAGACCTGCTCAAGAATCGACCGGCCGCCGAGACTTGGCACGATGTGCTCAACGCCCTCAACCGCGGCGAGATGCCGCCAGCGGAAGAAACTCAATTGACGGACGGCGAGCGGAGTCAGATCGTCGATTGGATCCAAACGCGGATCGACGAGGTGATCGAACAGCAGCGAAGTACGGGGCGGCGCGTCGTCTTGCGGCGCCTGAACCGCAGCGAGTACGCGCACACGATGCGCGATCTGCTCGGCGTCGAGTTTGACTACGCGGCCAACCTTCCTCCGGATGGCGTTTCCCCCGAAGGATTCACAAACAACGGCGCTTCGTTGGGGATGTCGCCTCTGCAGTTGGAGTACTACACGCAGGCCGCGCGGGGAGCTCTGCGACAAGCGATCGTGACGGGTGACAAGCCGCAGGTTTTTGAACAGCGATTCACCGAGAGCGTTACGGGCAAACGCTTCAAGCAGGCCGTTAACAACCGCCTCGGCAGGAGAGGGCTCTTTCTCGCTCGACTCGAAGACTATCCGACCGAAGGTGAGTTTGCGATTCGAGTACGCGCGCACGCCGAACAGGTCGCCGGCCAAGGGTGGCCGCGACTCCGCGTGACGGTCGGTTTTCGCACCGACACGGTCACCCCCGAACGGGAACTCGGCGTCGCTGACGTGACCGCGTCGCCCGACGACCCACAGGTCTACGAGTTGCGAGGCCGGATCGAGCAGTTCCCTCTCCCCAACCTCGACCGCAAGCAGAGCAAGTTTCCCGGGTTGGTGATCCGCGCGACGAACGCGTATCGATCGAG
>JASMLW010000203.1 GCA_030748485.1 Pirellulaceae bacterium | reverse complement strand
CTGGCCGTTCCGGATCATGCCGATCGAGGGTACTTGAAGAGAGACGAAGGGCGCGATGGGTGACGCGCCCAAACAGTGACACGCATGTGACACACTAGAGAATAACGACGCGGAGCGAAGACTCGTGAACGTAGATCAACTCAGTGAACAACTCGCCGCTCGAGGCGTCCCCGCCGAGGCCTATTCGCTACACGGCGGCCTGCCCAACGAAGCGTATTGCCTGGAACGGACAGGGCCAGAGACCTGGCGGACTTACTACAGCGAACGCGGCGCGACCAACTCGGAAAGGTCCTTTGATTCCGAGACGTCCGCCTGCAGCTTCTTTCTCGAGTGGATCCACGCCGCCCTAACTCACGGCGACCAGGCGGAACCGTCGAGCCGCGCGGTTTATGATGAGCCACACATGGTAAAGGCGCAATTGACACAATCGCTGGAGTTCTTGCTCCAATCGGCGAAGAATCGACAAACGAGACAAGGAGTCGAGGCGTTCGAGTGGGCTCTGCAGTCTCTCGACGAATCGTCTGGTGCTGACGCTCAGGCCATTCTCCGTGACGTCAATCGAATACTTCTAGGACTTGAATCGCACGGCGACTTGACCGACGAAGAGTTTGCTCAGGTCAAAATACTCAGATCCCTGGAGCCGCCGATGGGAGATCAACATGAACCGGCTACAGCCATGAACAAGTTCTACGATGAGAAACCGATCGAACTAAACAACACTCCCATCAACTCCCCGGACGAGTTCTTTGGCGACGGGTGGAGCGTTCGTAAAGATGGTGAAAAGTTTTGGTTCTCGTACATCTCGGGTGGACTGGCCGGGCAAGCTCGGCAAGTCGAGATAACGGCGGCGGACTACGAGCTCGCTCGTTCGGGCGGAATCGGGTTTGATGGACTCTGCACGAGATACAACACTCATTAGCCCGCAGCGCGAGGGACGCCGGCGTTGGGCGTGAGTCAACGGGCCAGAGGGGCGTTTACGCCCCAATCCGCCGCAGGCGGCTGTTTTGGAAGGACTAATGACTAACGACTAAGGAATGACGAAGGACTAATGACTAAGGAGGGCGGATGCCGGCGTTGGGCGCGAGTCAAATAGTCAGAGGGGCGTTTACGCCCCAATCCGCCGCAGGCGGCATAGGCCCGTGCTTGAGCACGGGTGAACCACGCGTGCCAGCTGCAACCAACGTTCCATTCCCGCGCTGCCCCGCGCTGCCGCGTTCCATTCCCGCGCCGCCCCGCGCTGCCGCGTTCCAAAACCAGGGGCGTTTACGCCCCAATCCGCCGCAGGCGGCATAGGCCCGTGCTTGAGCACGGGTGAACCAGGCGTTGCTGGCTGAAACCAAACGTTCCACTCCCGCGTGGCCTCGCGCCACCGCGTTCCACTCCCGCGCTCCCCGCGCCACCGCGTTCCAACATTTTCGTCGTGGCTGCATCCAACGATCCATCTGGTGGGTGCTCCCAACAGACGAGGGCCGTTTACGCCCCAATCCGCCGCAGGACGTCGCACGGTGGGGCATCGTGGATGAGTTGCCGATCAAACGAATCGCCTCCACGTTCTGGCGAACGTAGCCACTATCGACAAGATAGCTATAGCTACACCGTCGCCAGACGGTGGGGCATTGTCCGCAGGACCTAACCGCGTCTCATCTCGATCACTCCCACGGCTCGACTTGGGGTTTGAACTTCTTGAACGGCGATTTGTCGACGTCGTCGCCGTTGAGCAGGTACTTGTCGAGCTCGTGTTCGCCGGCCGTCCAAGGACCGGTGGCTCGCTTCAAGCGCGCTCCGGGACCGGGATCGGCGCCCTGCTGACTCGGCAACGGGTGCAGCGCCGCCGTGTAAACGATCTCGGGGCGGGGACCGGTGTACTTCGCCCAATCGTGAATAAACCGCATCTCGCGGCGCTGGTCAGGAGACGTGACTTTATCGCCCTTTTGCATGACAAGCTCGTGAGCGCCGGTCAATCCGAACCAGGTGTAGCCCGACGTATGAGCGGGAATCCAATGAGCCCGCCCAGCCTCGTCGCGCAAACAGAACTCAGACCACACGTGATTGGGAACCCACACCGTGCGGGTGGGAATGCCGTGGTTTCGGCACAGTGCGGCGAAGGTGCACGCCCGCTCTTCGCAATCGCCCACTCCCGTGCGAATGGCCGATACGACGCCCGTGTACTTCATCGCCTTCTCCGAGTGGATGTTCTCCCACACCCAGCGCTTAAATGCGTGCGCTTTGTCCCACGGGTGCTGGTGACCGGCGCCCAGCTTCTCCGCCAAATCCTTCACCTCGGTCGGCCGCGTGTGGATCCCCGGACTGTTGTAGAGATACTGCTTGCGAAACTCCTTGGGAAACTCTTGCTCCGCCGGAAACTGATCCTTCTGATAGTCGAAGAACTGCTTCTGCAATGTCAGTTGAAAAACGCCTTCGGCGACCAACGTCGCACCGGGCCGCAACAAGGGAGCGTGCAGGACCAGCTGAGCCGCATGCGGAGCCACCTGCCTCAACCGGGCCGAGCAGTTGACCGTGTTGATCGATACATCGTCGATCCGCTGCTCGGGTAGCTCGACCGGAATCGCTGTCGTCGACGTCACCTGAGTGACCGCCCCGGTGGCTCGCATTTCCACGCGTGTGCGAAACTCAAACTTCCGCGGCTCGAGCCATCCTTTCACGCCCATCGGCGGGCGAGTCCAGATCCACTCGCCGTCGCCGATCACTTCCGACGTGGTCGCCGCAGCCGCCGCTCGCGATTGGTGAGCGTGGAGTGTTTCCTTTTGGGGCGTCTGGTTCAGCGCAACTCCGATTCCCGTCGCGCACGTCGCAGTCATGAAGGTTCGCCGGTCCATGTATCGTCTCCGGTGTGGCGGATGAGATGCGGTTGCAGCTATTACTGCTCAACTCGAGTGGGCGTGATTCGCGCCCGACGGCCATCGCGCAGTTTGGCGTCGAGTGGATGGGTGGCCAGGAGATCCCAGCGGCCATTCTCCTCTTTCCGCCTTCGGCCCGGTCCTGGATCGGCGTCCTTCTCGGCCACCGGGATCAACTCACCGATGTAAGTGACTTGCGGGCGCACACCCTGCCACTGCATCCAGTCCGACAGCAATCGCTGTCGTTTCCGCTTTTCGGGAACTTGAATGCGATCGCCTTTCTGCAGGACCAACTCATGAGCGCCCGTCCAACCGAACCACGGGTAGGCGGCGGTGTGAGCGGGAATCCAATGCGCCTTGCCCGCCTTGTCCGTCAACAAGAACTCGGCCCAGTTGTGATTGGGCACCCACACGACGCGAGCTGGAATCCCCACCGATCGGCACAACGCCACAAACGTCGACGCCCGTTCCTCGCAATCTCCCACCCGATCGCGCAGCGCCGCGGATACACTCG
Organism: Pirellulaceae bacterium; assembly: GCA_030748485.1. Lineage (GTDB taxonomy): Bacteria > Planctomycetota > Planctomycetia > Pirellulales > Pirellulaceae > JASMLW01. The sequence continues at coordinate 24,045 of JASMLW010000203.1, read as the reverse complement.
TGTACTTTCCGTGCCGAGCCCGGATGTGCTCCCACACCCATTGATAACAAGCGTGTGCGAACTCCCATGGATGAGTGTGATCCGTCTGCAGTTGCTGCGCGAGCTGCCGCACTTGCTTGTCGCTCGTCTGAATCCCCGGGCTAATTCCCAAGAACTGATCGCGAGCCGCGCGGGTAACCGTTTGCTTTTGGGGAAACTGTTGCGCGGCGAAACCGTGGTGCTGCTTGTAGAGCGTAGCGCGGAATGTCGCGACCGCGCGGATCGTCCGACCCTTGACGAGGCTGGGGGCGGCCATCAGCAGCTGACCCGCACCTTCATCGACCTTGCGAAGCGTCGCCTGGCAGCCGACGCGATCGATCTTCGTATCCGTGATCCGCTGCTCGGGAAAGTCGACCGGGGCGGGGGTGGTGGCGACAATCTGATTCGTCGCTCCGCGGCCTTCCATCTGAATCCCCACGCGCACATCGAACTCGCGCGGTTCAAGATATCCCGTTTCCGGAGGAGGCTTGTTCCAGATCCACTTCCCGTCGGCAACGACGGGGATGATGGAGTACGCAGGCGGAAAGAACTCCGATCGGGAGTGATCGGCGGCCAACAGATTTCCGACGACAAGCGTAGAACCGCTTGCCGCAATAAACTCGCGCCGCGTGAGTGGAGGCCGCATGGATTGGGTCTCGCCGTCAAGCCCCTGACAGCCGCCGCATTGTAACGCCAAATCGAAAGGACGCGAAAGAGATTTGCTGAGATTCTCGGAACCGTGCTGCGCGAGAGCCGCCTCGGTCGTCGCGCTCATCGAATTGTCGACAGATACGCGAGCAAGTCGGCCATGCCGGGGACGGAGATCTGTTTCTCGAGTCCCTCGGGCATGAACGACACGCCCGTCGACTTCATCGACTCGACCCGCAGCCGCAGGATGTCGATCCGCTGGCCGTCCGCCCGCTGCAGCTGCAAGCCGTTGCTGGTCTCCGACACAATCATCCCCGCAACCGACCGGCCGTCATCCATGGCGACAACGAAGTTGAGATACTTCGGAGACACCTCGCGGTTGGGATCGAGAATGTGGGTCAAGACAACCGACTGCCGCTTGTCGCCGATGCCGGCCAGTAGCGGCCCCGCGCTGATCTGAAGACCGCGCGCGTCGACTAGCTGGTGACATGCGGAGCAGTTGTTCTTGAACACGTTCTTTCCCCGGTCGATGTCGCCGCGGCGCCCGATGGCGGACGAGTATCTTTGCAGCACCACTTGGCGGTCGACTTGCGACGCGGACTCGCTCAATCGCCTCGCACGGCTGCGGACGCCGGCGTTTTCGTGGTTCAACAGGCTGGCGACTCGCGACGCCGAGATCTCGGTTTCATCAATCGCATCTCGGTCGATCGCGTCCAGCACGGCAATCGTCCACGATGTTCTTGAGAAGAGGACTTCCGCCGCCTGCATTCGCAGCGCGGGACTAAGCGTCGGCCAAGCGGCGAGCAGCAGTTGCGGCGTGCGCTCCCGATCACGATGGCGGCCGAGTGCTTCGATCACCGCGGACTGCAGTGATTTCGCTTGACGCCAGTGAAGCAATCGCCGGAGCGCGTCAAGCACACCTTCATCATCTAAATCGACAACGGCCAACAACCGGGCGGCGTCGATGCGCGCAGCGAGATCGCGCTGCGCGTCGAGCGCCGCTGCGGGAGCCGCTTCGATGAGCTCCTTTGTCTCGGCCGCCCACTGTTCGTCGTCCGCCAGCTGTCGACGGACCGCCGGTGTCGCGTTCAGCAATGCGACTTGTAGAACGCGTCGCTGCAACTCAATATCCTTGACGGAAATCGCCTGCACGGCTCCCGCCAACAGGGCGATGTCGCTCCGCCGATTCTGGGAGCCGATCTGCTTGGCGAGTCCGGATAGCACTTCCGCGGCGAACGGCCGTCGATGAAAGTCGGGCGACGAGGCGAGCTGCAGCAAAACGGCGCCCGCGCTGTCCCGCAATGAACTCTGCACAGCGTCGCGCATCCACGGATCTCCGCCGTCTTGATCCAGCAACTTGGCAAGCGACTCTTGCGTCCGCACTCCCGGGAACTCGCCCAACGTCTGCGCCAACTGAAAGCGAACTCGCTCGTTGGGATCGGCGACCATCGAGTGCAGTTGGCCGCGCAGCTCCACCGAGTCGCGATTCGCCGACTCGCACAATCGGATTGCGTGCAGGCGCACGAAGGGCGACTCATCGCGCAACCCCGACAGCAACATCGCTTCGCTGAGTCGATCGAGCTCTTGGAGTGCATACAGCGCGTGAATCCGCCCCTGCGGCCGCTGCGACTCGCGCGCGATGCGTTTGAGATCGCGAGCTGCGGCGACGTCGCCAACCTCCGAGAGCAATCGCGAGGCGGTGTCGCGGTGCCAACCGTTCTCATGGTCCAACAACTGGGCGAGCGCAGCGACGTCCGCTCGCTTTGGCAATCGCCGCGTGGTGGCCGCGGGCTCGGCGTTCGCTTCTCCGGTCGCCCGGATCCGGTAGATTCGGCCGCGATCGGAGCCGTTCCGCGGATCGAGATTCGCGAGCAACTCGGGCGGCACAAAGGCCGCTCCCTCGATCAGCTCACGGTACATGTCGACAACGTACAGGTTGCCATCGGGAGCATTGGCGAATTGCACGGGGCGAAACCACGTGTCCGTCGACGCCAGGAACTCGCGTTCTTCATCTGCTCGCAAGGCCGTCACGCCCAGGCCGTCGTAACTCAGCCGAGCGCGGTAGACCAAGTTATTCGCCACCTCGCCGACGAACAGGTCGCCCCGATACTCCTTTGGCCACGCATCGCCACGATAGATCGTCACTCCGCTTGCCGAAGTAAAGCGTCCGCCTGGATGCGCGCCCTCGTCGTCATCACCGCGGGCGTCCGCCACCCGCTTCGAGCGGACGACTCGCCATGGCTCCAGCGGGCTGATCCGGTGCAGCTTCGCACCTTCGGCGGCGTTGATGTTGACGGCCGGGTTGCGCGGCGCGAAGTATGGATTGCGTTTCGCATAACGCGTGTCGTACATCAGCAGCTGAATCGGATTGACGTTGGAGCACAGATACTTGAATCCCCAATCGTCGACTCCCATCCCGTTCTGGCCGCCGCCACTAGTCGTTTCAAACGTCTTGGTGCGCGGGTCGAGCACCACACCGCGTCCATTTACTGACAATGCCTTGTCAGCGGCCGCCGTCGCGCGACGAACGTTTCCGCCCGCGAAACTCGTCGCGATGTGCAGTCGGTTGTCCAGTCCCCAGCGGAAAGAGTTGAGCAGTCCGCCGCCGGCGAAGTCGCGCGCAAAACCGGTCAGAACAACCTCGCGAATGTCGGCGCGGCCGTCGCCATCCGTGTCTTGACAGTAGATCAAATGAGGAGCCGCCCCAATGAACACACCGCCGTCGTAGCAGGCCACCGCGCTGGGAAAATCAATGCGGTCGACAAACGTCGTCGACTTGTCGAACACTCCGTCGTCATCGGTGTCTTCGAGCAGTTTGATCGCGCCGGGACGGCGCTGGGACTCGGCTGAGAAACTGTACTGGTTGAACTCCGGATACTCGACAACGTAGAGCCGGCCCCGTTCGTCAAAATCGATGGCCACCGGGTCGCGAACCAACGGCTCCGCCGCGACCAACTCAACGCGAAACCCCGCCGCGATCTCAAACGTCTCTAGAGCGGCCGCGGCGGTCAGCGGCCCGCGACGCACTTCTTCGGGATCGGCCCGCGGCTCGTCGGCGAAGGCCGTGGCGTACAGCCCCAGCACGACGATGAGAGTGGGGACGGCCGTTCGTGGCATGGCGAGTCATCTCCTGTTCGACCCCACTCGACGATCTTGGGCGCTGAGAAGATGGTGGGGTTCTCCAAGAACGTAACCAGTCCTTGCACCGTTGGCAAAACTCGCGAGGTCGCCGTCAGTCGGCTCAGTGCTCTGGCGACTCAACCAACGTAGTAGCCCGTTTTCGATTAGCCGGGTCGAAGTTAGAATTCTTCCTCCCCCATCAAACCACGGCGAGCTTTCAACCGCCTGTTTCTAGCATTGCGAAGTGAGAACACCATGGCCGCGACGGTTTCCCCAGAAGATCGGCTCGTGAGATTGGAAGAACTGTTCACCAATCAAGAGCAAGTGATCGCACAGCTCAGTGAGGCCGTGCTGCAGCTGACGAACGAGTGCGGGGAATTGCGACGAAGAGTGGCGCAGCGGATCGACTCGTTGGAAACGGCGATAGACGGTCTATCTGAGGGACCGAGCCCAGATGAGAAGCCACCCCATTACTAGATGGCGCGGCAGAGCTAATCGGCGCGATCCGCGATCCGCGATCGGCGATCGGCGACAATTCGCGGAAGTGGCTGTGCCACTCACAAGGCGAGCTGCCGCTCGGTAGTCACTCGCCCGCTCCCGTTGGTCGCTGGAGTCGATTGAGGGAAGCCCCCGAATCCTCAACGCCACAAATGACAATTGACCTCGTCGACTTCTTCCTGTCGACGGTCGGATTGAGGAACAAATTCCCACCCGTCCAGGAACTCGCGACTTTGATACGCAAGTGCTCATCGCGTGCTAGTCAGTGCTCATCGCGTGCTAGTCAGTCAGTGCTAGTCACGTAGCGCCGCGAGTTCCCTGGCGTTATTTCGCGGAGAAGAGGAGGTCAGACGAGTGCGAAAGTGGCTTTCAACCGATTCAACCACGCGGCCCAGGCGGGCGAACTCCGCAACCCGCTGGCAGTAGTCTTGGCAGTAGGCTGGGGCGGAGTAGCGACCGTGATGTACTCGGTCCAGAAGTCCTCGCCATTGAAGGCGTAGGTCAATCGGAATCCGAACGGCGTGTCAGTGACAGAGCGAGTGACCATGGGGAGATCCTCGAAAAGGAATGAGGGCCTCCTGCCGAATTCCGCGCATCCAGTGCGATTTATTCTCCTTTGAGATCGGCGCCGTCCATGTCGCCCGGCAACCGATTCTTTAAAAAACCAGTCATGCCGAGAAAGCAAACGTGTCGCGTCACATTGAGGCGACCGGTTACCGCTGGGCTGGACGGCGGAACCTGTCGTAATCGTTGGCGTGGACTTGAGCTCCGTAGCGGTCGTAACGACGAACTGCGGCGGTCGAACAGGAACAACCGCGCGAACTTCAGCATTCGTCGCTTCGACGCGGCGGCCAGTCGCTCAAACAGGTCCCGGCCGGCCGCGGGCCGAGCGGTCGATAGGGGGGCGCCTGACGCGGTTGGTAAGCAACGTCCAACCAAGGCGTCTCCAAACGCTCGTGCCCGTTCAGCCGCGAGGTGAGCGCGGCTTCGAGAACTCCCGTCGTCAGCAGCGTTCGCTCCACCGGATAGCTCGGCCGCCCCGTCACAAACATCTCCTCAACGTTCAGCGACAGGTAGGAGAAGTGCGCGTACGGCCCCTCTTCGCCTTCACCGCCATGGCCTTGCGCGAAGAACTCAGTCGCCACGGTCGCGCCGTTGACTCGCGCCGCATAAGCCAAGTCGGTGACGTATCCGTTCAGCATCAAAGCGGCTCCGCGGAGACCGTCTCGATACTCGACCAACAGCACGACGGGCTCGCCGCAGTGTTCCTCCATCGAACCGGCGGGTTTGTTCTCGATCGCGGCACAGGCCGCTTCCGCCAACGTCCGCGACCACACCCCGGCATCGGCGGCTCGCCAGACGTCGTCGCCCTCCAGACAGGTCACGGCGGCGACTCCCGTTTCTCCGCCCGCGCGTCGCTCCACCATGCATTGCAGAACTTCCAACGTGTGAAAGCCGTAGATGTCGATGCCCGAGAATCCGATGGCAAGCGCCTCGTCAAGCGGACACTCGAGTTCGTGCTCGAGCCACGGCTTGCGCCAGACGAGCGGCAAGGATGAGCCGGCCATCAAAGGCGCTCCAACCTCTTTCGCGCGATCATACATCCACTGGGCGTCGCGCCAGTCGTAAGACAGATGCTTATCGTTGAAGACCGGAACGCCGCGGCCGCTCGTCGCCATCACGCCGCAGATTTGTTCGAGAAAGTATTTGCGCGGAAACATCTGCTGCTGCTTCTCGTTCCACGCGTAGTCGCCGTGTTCGCCAATCAACAGCACGCCGTCGACATCCAGTTGCTCACCGCCGCGGGTCAGCGCTTTGACGATGCTCGGAAAGATCGGTATGCCGTGCGCCGCGGCGAATTCTCGCCCGATATCGCGATCCGAGAATTGATCGATGTAAATCGATGAAAGCTCCACGCGCGGTGCGATCAAGTCGTCGGCGTCGGTCGGGAATCCGTAAACGAACTTTGGCAGCATCACGTCGGCGTGGGATCCTGCAAAGAACTCAGTGACAATCGCGGCGATCTTTTTCATTTGCTCGTCGCTGAGGCGGGTGAGCTACTCCGACAACGATTCGTTCACGGGTGACTGGAGGTCTTTCCGCAACGTCACTTGGACGATGATTAACAGAATAACAGCCGACGCGATCAGCACGCAGGCGAACGTGAAGAACACCGTCCGTAAGTCGGTGATCACGCCGTCGTCGCGCAGCTTGCCGACAACCAGATAGGGCCACGAGCCGAACACTCCGGCGGCGACGTTGAGCAATCCGATCGCGGTCGAGCGCGCGGCTGGATCGACGACGTCAAACGTCGTCGTCCAGAGGTTGGAAAAGTAGAGCCAGAATCCAATGCCGGAGACAAACAGCGCGCAGAGGATGACCGACGTCGAGTCGGTAAACGAAATCAGATAGATCGCCGGAATCGCCAAGCATAAGCCGCCAATCTGCACGACGAATCGGCCGCCCGGCCAGCGGCGGGCCAGCAAGTCAGCCAAGGCGCCGCCGCTGAGCAGGCCAATCACCGTGCCAATCTGCGGAGCGATCGTCGCCATCGCTCCACTCTCTTGGAGATCCATTCCGAATCTCTCCGAGAAGTAACGCGGGAGGAAATACGCCAACTGCTGGCTCACGTTACTGGCCATCAAATAGGCCAGTGCGAGCAGCAGAAAGCTGCGAACGGAGAGCACGGTCAGCAACGTGCGGGAAAGCGACGCCCCCTCGACGCCCAGACCCTTTTTCTCGGCTCGTTCGGTCCGTTCGGGCTCGCGTAACAGCAGAGCAATGACGCAGACCACGACGAATCCGCCGGCGCCAAAACAGGCTATCGATACTCGCCAGCCGAAGTTTTCGGCCAGAGCGCCTCCGGCCGCGCCGGCGACGATCAGCGAAAACGGACTCGACAACAGGTAGATGCTGACGGCTCGAGAGCGGTTTTGCTGCACGAAACAGTCGGCCATGATGCCGGCGATGGCCGGTACGCTGGCCGCTTGCGTCGCCGCCAATGCGACTCGCAACGCAAACATGTCGTAAAAACCCTGAGCCAATCCCATCGCCGAAAATGCAATCGTGCTGGCCGCCAACGCCGAGATCAGCACAGTGCGGCGGCTGAATCGGTCGCTCAAGTAACCGACAAACAACTGAGCCAGCGCGTAGGTGACGTGGAAAGCCCACGTCGTTGCGTTCAGCTGCAGTTCGCTCAGCCCCAGATCTTCCTGTAACGGCACCTGAATGTAATTGACCAGGAATCGATGTGCGTACAGCACGAAGTAGTTAACGAACAGCAGGCTCAAAACGAACCAGCGATCACGAGCTCCGGGATTCCGCGCTAGGTGTTTGGGAACGCCTTGGAGTGGCTGCATAGGCGGAGCCGAGGTGAAGAGGTGGGCGGGCGTATCCTAGCAACGCGGTTGGGCGGGGACAACGAAGTTTTCTACAGGGACGAATCTGGTTCGGGGATCGAGTACGATGCGCAGGCGGAATATGATGAACCACTCCATACCTCAACGCCTTAACTGACCGGGATGATTCTTATGCGACCGATTGCACTGTTGCTCGCCTCGTTCTCGCTGCTCGTGGGAATCGGGACTGCTGATTCAGCGGAGCGCGCTCCCAATTTTGTCGTCATCTTTTGCGACGACATGGGATACGCGGACATCGGCCCTTTCGGCGCGGAAGGCTACGAGACGCCTCATCTCGATCAGTTCGCTCGCGAGGGAATGAAGTTCACCGACTTCTACGCGGGACGCGCATTCTGTACGCCATCGCGGGCCGCGCTGATGACCGGCTGCATCCCCACGCGGGTCGGCATCGGCGGCAATTTCGGTCCCAAGTCGAAAGCCGGTTTGAATCCAGCCGAGATGACGGTCGCCGAAGTGCTTAAGCAGCGCGGTTACGCGACCGGCTGTTTTGGCAAATGGCATCTGGGACACGAAGCACAGTTCCTGCCTCCCAGCCAAGGGTTCGACGAGTACTTCGGGATTCCTTACTCGAACGACATGTGGCCGTTCCACCCCAACGTGCGGCACTTGCCGATGGCCGAACGACTGAAACGATGGCCCCACTTGCCGCTCTACGAAGGATTGAAAATCATCAACCCCCAAGTGATGGCCAAGGACCAAGTCACGCTGACCAAACGACTGACCGAACGGACCGTCAAGTTCATCGAGAAGAACCACGAACGTCCGTTTTTCGTCTACCTGCCCAGTCCGCAACCGCATGTGCCGCTGTTCGCGTCCACCAAGTTCCAGGGCGCCACCAAGCGCGGTCTGTTCGGCGACGTGCTGTCGGAGATCGACTGGGCCGTCGGCCAGATTCTGGCCGCGTTGAAGAAGCACGACATCGACGAAAACACGTGCATCGTTTTCACGTCGGACAACGGTCCGTGGCTGCTCTACGGCGACCACGCCGGCTCCGCCAAACCGCTGCGGGAAGGGAAGGGGACATTCTTTGAGGGCGGCGTTCGAGTCCCCTGCCTGATGCGTTGGCCCGGGCGCATTCCCGCGGGTAGCGAATGCGGAGAAGTCGCCGGAGTCATGGATCTGCTGCCGACGTTCGCTCAGTTCGCGGACGCCCCGCTGCCGGAAAGAAAGATCGACGGCAAGGACATCTCCGCCTTAATGCTCGCCAAGCCGAACGCCAAATCACCCCACGAGGCGTTCTTTCATTACGGCGGCGGCAACCGACTTCGCGCCGTCCGCAGCGGCAAGTGGAAACTGATGTTTCCCCAGACCTACTCCTCGCCAATCGGTGGTGAAGGCGGCATTCCCGGGAAAGCTCAGCGGAGAATGATTGGCCTGTCGCTGTTCAATCTCGAGGAGGACATCGGCGAGACGACCGACGTCGCCGATCGACATCCGGACGTCGTTGCGCGACTACAGAAATACGCGGCCAACATCCGTCGTGAATTGGGCGACGGCGCGAACAATGTCGGATCCGAGCGCCGGCCGCTCGGGCGCTGACGAGCCGAGCCGGTCGTCGGGTCTGGCTCCCCGTGGAAAGATGGCCAAGAGCAGGACCTTCGTCTTCGGGAGTTTCTTTTCGAGCCGATCGATAATCGCCTTGATGCCGGCTGCGGTCTCGGCCGGGGGATCTTGCCGGTGCCCGGTGTTGTTGGTGCCGATCATAAGTAGGTCCTGCCTGCCGGGCTGGACTTCGCGACGAAGTCGCGACAACGGGCGTTCCGCTCAACACAGCGGGGCGATTTTCATCCGCGCTGACCACGAATCCGGCGGCAGGATATCCCCGTGCAAGATCGACGACAAATAGCGGATGGTGCTGGACGGAGCCAACGGGCGCGCTACTGGGCCGTTCGCCGCAAATGCTCGACTCGTTCGACCAGTTGGTCAAGCGACCCGGGAAGCAACCGTTCGGCGATGAGCAGTTCGCTCAGCACCTGGCGGCGCAACTCCTCCTCGGAAAAGTGCTCACGATCCTCGGCGGTGATCTCGGCGGGGTCGTCGCCCGTTCGCGCGTGAATCAATCCGCTCACCGAAACGACGACGTCATCGTATCAGACGCCGCGCGTTTGATCTGTGCTGGTCGGCTCGACTCGGTGAGCTTAGAATGCCAGATTGTTCTCACCGCAAGGAGTCGTGCTACGGAGGCAAACCCAGCACTCTGTAAGAACGCGAGGAACGGCGAGATTGTCTCGCCAGGCGGGCGCGATTTGAATTTGAACTCACACCTCCTTCAGCAGGGGCCATTTGACGGCAATGTCTCAGGAAATGTCTCAGGAACTCAATAAGTACAGCCGGCGAATAACTCAACCGAAAAGCCAGGGCGCCTCCCAAGCCATGCTCTATGGCACGGGAATGACCGACGAGGACATGAACAAGGCGCAGGTGGGGATCGCCAGCGTCTGGTACGAGGGCAACACCTGCAACATGCACTTGAACGACTTGGCGGCGGAGGTCAAGGACGGAGTCCAAGATGCCGGATTAGTCGGGATGCGGTTCAATACGATCGGCGTCAGCGACGGCATTTCGATGGGCACCGAGGGCATGAGCTACTCGCTGCAGTCGCGCGACTTGATCGCCGACTCGATCGAAACCATCATGTCGGCTCAATGGTACGATGGGTTGATCGCGCTGCCTGGATGTGACAAGAACATGCCAGGTTGCTTGATGGCCATGGGACGTCTCGATCGGCCGGCGATCATGGTCTACGGCGGCACGATCAAACCGGGGAGACGCGATGACGACAAGCTCGACATCGTCTCGGCGTTTCAATGTTACGGCCAGTTTCTGGCGGGGTCGATCGACGAGGAGACTCGCCAGACCATCGTCAAGAACTCTTGTCCCGGAGCAGGGGCGTGCGGCGGGATGTACACGGCCAACACGATGGCTTCGGCGATCGAGGCGATGGGTATGTCGCTGCCGTACAGTTCATCCATCCCGGCCGAAGATCCCGCCAAGCTAGACGAGTGCCGGCGCGCCGGCCAGGCCGTCCTGAATCTGCTTGAACGCGACATTAAACCTCGCGACATCATGACGCGCCAGGCCTTCGAGAATGCGATGGTCGTTGTCATGGCGGTCGGCGGATCGACAAACGCCGTCCTCCATCTGATCGCCATGGCGCGGAGCGTCGGCGTCGAACTCACCATCGACGACTTCCAGGCGGTTAGCGATCGCGTTCCTTATATCTGCGACTTGAAGCCGAGCGGCCGGTTTGTCCAGGAGGACTTGCATCTGGTCGGCGGGACGCCGGCGGTGATGAAATACCTGCTCGAAAAGGATCTGCTCGACGGCAGTTGCCTGACCGTCACGGGAGCCACGATCGCCGAGAACTTGGCGGATTTGCCCGGCTTGTCCGCCGGCCAGGAGATCGTCCACACGGTCGAGGAGCCGATCAAGTCGACGGGCCACTTGCAGATACTTCGCGGCACGCTGGCTCCCGATGGAGCCGTCGCCAAAATCACCGGGAAAGAGGGACTGGTCTTCACCGGCAAAGCCAACGTGTTCGAGTCGGAAGAGGATATGCTGGCCGCGTTGGAACAGAACGAGATCAACAAGGGCGACGTCGTGATCATTCGCTACGAGGGTCCGCAGGGAGGTCCCGGCATGCCGGAAATGCTCACCCCCACGTCGGCCATCATGGGCGCCGGTTTGGGATCCGATGTAGCGATGTTGACCGACGGACGATTCTCCGGCGGCTCGCACGGATTCATCGTCGGGCACATCACGCCGGAGGCCCAATTGGGCGGTCCCATCGCACTGATTGAAAACGGCGACCGGATCACGATCGACGCCGACAACAACATCATCGACGTCCACGTCGCCGCATCGGAACTCGCGTCGCGCCGCGAAGCCTGGACCGCACCACCCTTCAAAGCTCAAAGAGGCGCGCTGCACCGCTATATCAAGACGGTTAAGACGGCGTCCGAAGGCTGCGTCACCGACGAATAGACCCGTCTCCGTGCTCTCGACATCCAACCGAGGTGATCATGCGACTAGCCGCCACTCTGCTGCTCGTGTTCGTATTCGTTTCCCAGTCGCTCGGCGACGAGAGCGGTTTTCAGCCACTGTTTGACGGCAAGACGCTCAAGGGCTGGGAAGGAAAGAAGGCGGTCTTCCGCGTCGAGAAGGGGGCGATCGTCGCCGGGAATCTAAAGCAGCGCATCCCCAACAACGAGTTTCTCTGCACAACCAAGACGTACGGCGACTTCGAGTTGCGGCTGCAAGCCAAGCTGGTGGGTGACGGGAAAAACGCCGGTGTGCAAATTCGCAGCAAGCGGATCCCCAATCACCACGAGGTGATCGGATACCAATCCGATATTGGGATGATGGGCGAGAAGAACATCTGGGGATCGCTGTACGACGAGTCTCGGCGACGGAAGTTCCTGGTCACCGGCAAGCAGGAACCGCTGTTGAAAGTCTTCCGCGACGGCGATTGGAACGACATGATCATCCGCTGTGAGGGACCTCGCATTCGGATCTGGATTAACGGAGTGTCGACAGCCGACTACGTTGAACAAAACGCCAAGATCGAACGCGCCGGCGTGATCGGGCTGCAAATCCACGGTGGCCCGCCCGCCGAAGCGTCCTATCGCAAGATCCGCCTCAAAGAATTCAAATCCAAGTAGCAGCAACGAAGCTGTGGCGCGAAGAGCTGTGGCGCGAAGAGCTGTGGCGCGTAGAGCTGTGGAGGCTAGCGATGGTCGAGTTCATCTACTTCGACCTCGGCAACGTCATTTGTCTGTTCGACCACCAAATCGCTTGCGCCAAGGTGGCTCGACTGGTCGACTCCACAGCGGACGAAGTTCGCCAAGTCTTGCTCGACGGCGACTTGCAAGCTCGATACGAAATGGGACGCTTGAACAGCTCTCAATTCGTCGCTGAGCTCAACGCGGCTTTCGAACGCGAGGTCGCGGAGGACTTGCTGCTGCACGCGGTGAGCGACATGTTTCGGGTCAACTTGCCGGTGGTTGTCTTGATCGAACGACTGCGACAGTCGGGCCGGCGGCGGCTGGGCGTCTTGTCCAACACGTGCGAAGCTCACTGGAATTTCTGCTGCGAGCAATACTCAATCCATCGTTTTTTTGACGTCTTCGCGTTGAGCTACCAGCTTGGGTCGCTCAAGCCGGATCCGGAAATCTATCGGCGGGCGGCGGACCTGGCCGGATTGCCGACGAAATCCATTTTCTTCACCGACGACCGCGCCGACAATGTTGCCGCCGCAAAGGCGGCCGGCTTCATCGCGCATCAGTTCGTCGGCGCCGAGGAACTGGAGCGCGAGTTGAAAAGCGTGGCGAGTTGAAGAGAACCAGCGCGGCCCCCAGGCAACTAGGCACTTCGAATGTCCCGCGAAACAGACGTTTCGTCTCGAAAGAAATGTCTGCATGTGGAGGCTAGGGCTGCAGCAATGACTCTGGATCGTCGACGACCGTTTGCGTGAACGCGTCGAGTTCACTCCAGTCGAGCTCCGACGATGGACCGTCCACGAGATCGTGGAAACACGCTGCCAGTTGTTGCGCTTTCCGTTCGCCCAAATCATCACGATGCTCGAAGATCCTCGGGATTGCCGCGATGCCTCCACAGCCGATCGACGTGCCGCCGAACCAATAGCTGCGCTGGAGAGAGCTCACCCCACTCCAGACGTGCGCATGGCCCGCGGGAGTGAACGTATCGATCCAATCGGAGTACTGGTTGGTGGTTATTTGGTCGCTGACCTTTGAGCCGCACACCCACTTCTCGACGCGATCGCGATGACAGATCAAGCATTGGCTCTCATTCTGCCTCATCGGCCCGAACGCCCCAGCGATCTGATTCCAGAAAACGGCTGTCAGCATCGCGACAGCGAACAACAGGCTCAGCAGGATTTTCGTGAATCTGGATCGTTTCATAGTGCACAACCACCGAATCGAGTAAGGGTGGCGCCGGCGGAAACGTCTCAGTTGAGGACGTTCAGCACCCATTCAGCATAGCGTCGAAAACCGTTTTGGGGAACTTTCAACCGTTGGTTCCGCCAAAGAGAAGAAGGCCGTGAGCAGCGCGGGGAGACGCCCACAGTCTAGGCGGCTCGCTGATCCGCGGTGGCGGGCGGATAGGTCGTCTCCTCGCCGTTCATGTCGATCCACCAAGTGACGCCCATCTTCTGCGCCGCCAGGGGCCGATAGCTGCGCAGTCGAAACGGGACGTAGTTGGCCGGCATTTCACTCCAGTGCATGACTCTCACGTCGGGGCGATGTCCCACGCGGACCCCATGCTGTTTCAGGCGGACGAAGAACTCCTCGTGTTCTTCCGTCTTGAGGTCGGCGTCCCAACCGCCGGCGGCGACGATTTGCTCCGTCCGCGCGACAAAGAACTGAGGCGCGATGTCGCACACGGACACACCTTGTCTGACCGCGCGCTGGCCGGGAGTCAGTCTCAACGTCCCGTTCCGAAGTTCGATCAGACCGTGGTACTGTTCCAGCCGCTTCTTGACGAAGACGCGCAGCTTCCTTTTGCAGCGAATGCAGTCGCCGGCGACTAAGTCGAACAGGTCGTTCTCGACCGGCGCGATGAGTCGTGCGATGCGAGTTCGGCGGATGAACTGAAAGTCGTCGTCCAGTTGCAAAAAGTACGGCGTCTCAACTCGTTCCAAGAGTGCGTTGCGACCCGCTCCCGCGCCGGCGTCGGGATCCAGACGAACGTAGTCGACCTGCTCCACCTTCGTCGGTTGAAAACTACTGTCGCCAACCACGACGCGCAGTTCGGGATGTCGCGCCCGAATACTGCGGACAAGTCGGCGAACGGCGGTGGGCCGCTCGAACGTGTTGATAATCGCTGTCAACTCCGACAGATCGGTGGCCATACCTATGCCCTTCGCCGTTGAGAAAACACCTCTGTTGGCGCGACGCACGAGCCGACTTGCTGAGTCGCGTCGGGCGCATCGTTGAGACGAACGACGTTGCGTTCGCTGAGGTCCTGGGTCTCGTGGGTCTCCGCTATCGAACGGCGACCGAAGTCAATGATCTCGCCGTCACTGGCTCGCAGCCAAAGTCCCCGTTCGCAGATAGCTGGTCGGCCCGCCTTGGTGAGGTAAGGAATGTTGACGCCCTCGGAGCACTTGCCAGGCGCCGATGGAGCAGGGGGGTGCCAGAGATGGTAGGTGCGCGTCCATTTCAAAATGGACTTCACGCGGACGCCGACGCGCCGCAGGCGGAGCCGCAGATCGTCGTCCTCGCCGCCCCAACCGACAAACCGTTCGTCGTAGCCGTTGATCGACTCGTAATCTGATCGCCAGATCCCGATGTTGCCGCCGAACAACTTGGGTTTTGTGGGATGACGAATCAAGTTGTACCACAGTGATTTGCGATGTAGTCGAGCCAACTTGCGCAGTTCGTGGTCGGGGATCAGTTTGAGGAAGTCGCCGCTGCGAACCGCCGCCACATCGATCTGTTCGCTGGTCCGCCGGTTCAGGCGACAGCAATAGCCGGCCCAGACGACGCGCCGTTGCCGCGCGTCGAGGTGCCGATGGATGTGGTCCTCTGGAATGATGCAATCGCCATCGAGGAAGAGCAGGTAGGGCGCCGCACTTGCGCGAACGCCTTCGTTGCGACAGCGGGCTAACTGAAATCCGCGGTGCGGATGCGTAGTGAATCGAACACGGAACTCGACCTGGTCCGCGAATCTTCGCACTACATTGAATGTGTCGTCACCCGATCCGTCATCGCTGACGACGACCTCGAAACGGCCGGCCACTCCTCGCTGAGCCGCGACGGAAGCCAGTACTCGCTCCAAATGTCGCGGCCGCTCAAACGTAGATATCAGAAGTGAAACTTCCGGTTGGGACGCCATCTGCTACGCCGCCCGCGATGCCGCGACGGCTCCTCCCGTCAGCTGCTCAATTGTCCGCATCGGAGCGTGCCGCCGTCGCCACGAATTGGCGAATCCGACCGCCGACGATTGATAGTGCGGGAAATGATCGACCACGTCGCGGAGCGCTTCGGCTACATGGCTGGCGTCCGCCGCTTGTCCAATCGCACCCAATGGCGTGGGGCGTTCGCGTCGCAACCAATGACCGCTGATCGGAGGCGCGGATTCACCCGTCTCGTCGAGCGGAGAAATTTGACAAACGGCCGTCACCGAGCGACCCCGCCGACTGAACAACGCCGCATCGCCTCGTTCGTCACCGAGCACGCGAGTATCGCTGGTTGTCACCATGCCGCGTTGATCCCGTTGGTGGACGACCACCTCCCAGTAACGCCCCGGTCGCCCGCTCGGGTCGATCGTCACGCTCAGCATAGTGGCGCCGTTCGGGATTTGCAGCGAACACTCGCGCCGCGCCGCCAACGCGACCAGTTCGCGCGAAGAGTCTTCGATGACCTTCCGTACGTACGCTCGATTCACATCTCGCATCTGCTCGTCGAGCCAACAAGCGGCCGGCGTGATGACCGGCTTACCGCAAGCCAACATCTCGACTAGAACGCCGCTGCAACGCGCGTAGTACTCATCCGCGTCGTAAAGAAACAACCCGATGTCGGCGCATTGGAGCAACCCTGCGTACGCCTCCACGTCCAACGGATACGCCGCGAAGGCGACCGCCGAATCCGCCTCGAACTGCTCGTTCAGCGTCGCCGGCGTTCGCCCGTCCGGCAATCGCAGCGACAGCGAGTTGGGAGCCGCCTGGACGATCAGTTGCACTCGGTTCGTTTCCAGATACTCGGTCCAGATCGCGTCGATCATCGTTTGCAGTAGACGAGATCCTTTTTCGGCGCGGGGACGCCCCGCACAGACAACTCGCAACCGATCACGACCGGTCGCTGGCGTCGGACGGCAGTTGGGATTCGCCGGGTACGGCAGCGATTGCAGATTGGGAAGATCGAGGAGTCGATACTGCTCGCGCAACTGATCGGTCGTCACATAGAACCGCGTATCGACATCGCCGATCCGTTTGGCCGCCGCGCCGACTTGCCCCCGAAGATAGGCCGTACGAGGCCGCTGATTCGCGAACGTCGGTTCGCGTCCCTCGCAGAAATTCAGATGAAACTGCACGTGCCAGTGAGCGCCGCGGACCGCCGGATCGGCCTCGGTGAGGAATTCGGCGAGACTGCCGAGATCGAATTCTGATGCCGTTGGAACAAAGATGTGATCGTCGGCGGAGACATCGATCTGCTCGAAAACTTTGCGGCACGCGGCGACAAAAGAAGACCTTTCCCGCGGCCCGGCGACCCGGCGTTTGATGTCTTGAATCAACTCGCCGCTGTGTCGAACGAAGCCGGCCAAAGACGCCAGCGGCCGCCCGGGGAACGGGTTGCGAACCGCGTCCAGCCGCCGCAGCGGCGCTCGCTGATGATTCATCGTTCCACAGCGAGAATACGTCGTGTGCCCAAAGACAGGGAAGACCCGAGCCGACGGGAATTCGCTCCAGTCGCTCAACTCGTCGCCGCACCCCAGCACCAAGTCAAAACCGGCCGACCGCGCCGCGCGAAGAATCTGTATCGCGTACTCGTAGTGGTGCCCGCCCAAGGACGTTAGCGAGTGATCTAACAAAATGAATTGCGGCATAAGCGGGCCACCGCCCAGGCGGTTGCTAGTTTGACGCGAGGACGATACTTGCGGTGTCAATCGGGGTCAACGCGAGTCGACGCATTTCCATGAATTATCTGTGTTTACGACGATCGTCGAATCTGGTATTCAGCTGCTCGCCGCACACCGCAACGCCCCACCTTGACCTGCCCCTCGCCGAAAGCTCCGTCTTGCGAGTCGACCACTACAACTCGTTTGTCGCGGGCGGAGCCGCCATCGCCGCCCGCCGCGTTCACCACGGACTGCTCGACATCGGCGTCGATAGCCACTTTCACTTCGCCGACGCCGGCTCGACCGAACTGGAGTCCGTCGCGAATCGCGAATCCTACCACCGGCTCGCCCCAGCTAAACGAAACGCCGTCACGCATCAGTGGTCGCGATTTCGTCAACGTCGGCGGTTGCGAGCCGCGCTCAAGAACCGCCCAGCCGGACTCGAAATCTTTAGCCCAGCCAGGAATCCGGCGAGCAAGCGACTGTGGCCCCAGGTGGATCCGTCTCGCATTGCTCACCTGCATTGGATCGGCGGCGGACGGTTCGATTGGCGAGATCTGTTCGCTCACCTCGCCGACAGGCCGCTCGTGTGGACCCTGCACGACATGAACGCACTGACAGGTGGATGTCACTATACGAACGGATGCGATCGGTACTCGACAACGTGCCAGCACTGTCCGCAGTTGGCCGCCCCAGCCGCCAACGACCTGGCGTCCGAGACTTTTGCTATCAAGCTGAGACAGCAGCGACAGGGCCGCATGCACTTCGTCGCGCCCAGCCGCTGGCTCTGGCGAGAAGCTCAGCGCAGCCCGCTGACCGCCGCAGCCGCCCGCTTTCACTACATCCCCTATGGAGTCGACGCCAGCCTCTTCCGACCGGGGATTCGCGCGGCCGCCAGGCACGAGTTAGGGCTGCCCCAGGATGCGAAGATCGTGGCCTTTGGCGCAGACGAAATCACCAACCCGCGCAAGGGTTTTCCGCAACTGCTGAATTCGCTGCGACGGTTGGGAAGCGCGACGAGCGGAGTCATTGGGCTCTGCTTCGGGCGTGGAGAAGTCCCTCAGTCCAGGGGAGCGCCACCCATCCGGAACGCCGGTTTTCTCGGTGACCCGACCGAGATGGCGAGGCTTTTCACAGCGTGCGACGTGTTTGCGATGTCATCGATCGAGGACAACCTGCCGCAGACGGGATTGGAGGCGCTGGCCTGCGGTCGGCCGGTGGTGGCCTTCGCGGCGGGCGGTGTGAAGGACTACGTGATTCCGCACCAGACGGGGCTGCTAGCAGCCATTGGAGATGAGCAGGAGTTGGCAGCTCAGATCGGCTGGTTGCTGGAGCGACCGGCGGCGCAGGCGCTGTGGGGCCGGCAGGGTCGGGCGTTGGTGCGCGAACAATTCTCGCCGCTGCTGCAGGCGAGCCGCTACATGGAAGTCTACCAGGAGCTTGGGGAGCAACCGGTGGCGCGCGCTGCTTGACGCGCCATTGGCCTTGCGTTGGGAACGTATTTTTTAGAAATTTCGCCGACTTGCGACATTCGAGAAGTCGTTTTTTTGCACCGGCAGGATCAGATATGAGTTGGTTGGAAGGGAAACGCGTCTTGGTAACTGGCGGAGCTGGTTTCCTCGGTCGCGAAGTCTGCCGGGAACTGCAAGAGCATGAACCGAATTTGATCGTAGCTCCGCGGAGCGTTGACTACGACCTGCGGGACCGGGGCGCGATCGTCTCGATGCTGGAGGACCACCGGCCGGATGCGTTGATCCACTTGGCGGCGGTCGTCGGGGGCATTGGAGCCAACCGCGAGAACCCCGGTCGGTATTTCTACGAAAACGCGATCATGGGAATCGAGTTGGTCGAACAGTGCCGACTCGCCCAAGTCGCCAAGACGGTGCTGATCGGCTCCATTTGCTCGTATCCAAAACACACGCCGGTGCCGTTCTGCGAAGACCAATTATGGAACGGTTATCCCGAAGAAACGAACGCGCCGTACGGCTTGGCGAAGAAGATGCTGTTGGTCCAAGCGCAGGCGTATCGGCAGCAGTACGGCATGAATGCGATCAATCTGTTGCCGGTCAATCTGTACGGGCCGGGCGACAACTTCAACACGGCGAGCAGTCATGTAATCCCGGCGCTGATCCGCAAAGTGCAGGAGGCCCAGCTGACGCGGAGTCGCTTCATTGAGGCCTGGGGCACAGGTTCAGCATCGCGTGAGTTCTTGTTCGTGCGCGACGCGGCCAAGGCGATTACCGCGGCCACGGACCGATACGATGGCGGCGAGCCGGTCAACATCGGCTCGGGCGCCGAGATTGCGATCCGCGAACTGACCGAGTTGATCTGTGAGTTGAGCGGGTATGAAGGCGAGATACGCTGGGACGCGACCAAGCCGGACGGACAACCGCGACGATGTTTGGACACGACGAGAGCGACCGCGGCGTTCGGGTTCAGTGCGGAAACGTCGTTGCGCGACGGGCTGACGGAAACAATCGCATGGTGGAACCGGCAGGGCGACCGCGAGTCGCGCGCCGCCTAGCGAGGTGAGGGGCGTCGTAAACAGATCCGCTCGGGCGGATTGGCGAATTAACAATGGAGCCTGGACAAGCGATTGGACGGGCGAGTTTCGACGAAGGGACATTTGATGAACGCTGCCGCCGACAATTCAAATCAAAAGTACGCTGGCCGCCGCGCCCTGGTCACTGGAATCACCGGCCAAGACGGGTCCTATCTAGCCGAACTGCTGCTCGCCAAGGGTTACGAAGTCCACGGCTTGGTTCGCCGCAGCAGCACCTTCAACACAACTCGCATCGAACACATCTACAACGATCCGCACGACGAAGGTCGGCTTCACTTGCACCACGGCGACTTGGCCGACGGCGGTTGTCTGACGAACTTGGTGATGGGAATCGAGCCGGACGAGATCTACAATTTGGCGGCCCAGAGTCACGTGCGCGTTTCGTTTGATCAGCCGATCTACTCCGTCGATATCGGCGCCGTCGGCGCGCTCCGCCTGCTCGACGCCGCTCGTCAACTCAACTCCCGCAGGCCGGTCCGTTTCTATCAGGCGTCATCGAGCGAGATGTTCGGAAAGGTGGCCGAAACGCCGCAGCGCGAGACAACTCCATTCCATCCCCGCAGTCCGTACGCCTGCGCCAAAGTGTTTGCGTTTCACCAAACGGTCAACTTCCGCGAAGCGTACGACATGTACGCTTGCAACGGCATCCTCTTCAACCACGAGTCGCCGCGCCGCGGCGAGACCTTCGTCACTCGCAAGATCACTCGCGCCGCCGGACGGATTCGCGAAGGCCTGCAACACAAACTGTACTTGGGCAACCTCGACTCGAAACGCGACTGGGGTTTCGCCGGCGACTACGTCGAGGCGATGTGGTTGATGCTCCAACAGGACGAACCGCGGGACTTCGTCATCGCCACGGGCGAGACGCACACGGTCCGCGAGTTCCTGGAACTGTCATTTAAACACGTCGGGATGCCCGTCGACCCGCACGTGGAAATCGACCCGCGCTACTTTCGACCGGCCGAAGTCGACCTGCTGCTCGGCGACGCCTCGCGCGCTCGAGATATTCTCGGCTGGGTCCCCCAAACGTCGTTCGCTGAATTGGTCGGCATGATGGCCGAACACGATTGGCGAGAGGCTCGCGACGAGCGCCGCTTGACGGACGCCGCTTGACGGACGCTACTTGACGGACGCTGCTCAGCGTCGAGCCTGGGGCGACAAGTCACGAGACGCGCCGCTGCGCACTGCATCGTTGGAGCGCTAGACGGCTTTGATTCGTTTTGAGATCGGTGATCGAGCCGATATCATTCACGGCTCGAACTTTCCCGTCTATCGATCGCCGGTGCGCCGTGAAATCCCACGCCATGAACTGCCCCAAGTGCGGCGCGCCGCTCGCCGACGCCGCGCCCAATGTAACGTTGACGTGCAGATTCTGTGGTGCGGAGACGACGTTTCGCGACACGCCGAAGGACGCGGAGACGCTGGAGGCCGAGGCCGAACTGGAACGCGAACGCCGAGCGACGGAGAAACAGCGGCATCGCCAACAGTCGGAAAGGCAACAGCGCCAGGACGAAAACCGACGGGAGGAGCGCGAGACCGAGGCGCTGCTCGTCCGCGGACTGCTCGGCGGCCTCTTTTCCAATCCCTTGGAATCTTGCCTGGAACGCGTTACCGGGTGTCTCGTCGTCGCCGGACTCATCCTCATCGCGTTGGTCGTATTGATCATCAGAGGATGCAGCTAGATACTCCGAATTCCCAAACTCAACCACCTACGTGTCAGATGAAACTAGGACTAATCAATTCGGCATGGGTTCAAGCAGACCAGCCCACGGTTTTTGGTTTGCAAAAGACAAAGGAGCTCGGCTTCGACACGGTCGACATCTTCATCGATCCGCTAGATGCGGATGTCCGCGAACGCCGTTTGATCAAAGACGAGTGCGACCGGCTTGATTTGCCGATCGTATCGATCTGTTGCGTCGCCGTGGGATTGATCGATTTCAATCCGTCGGTGCAGCGGTTCCATGTCGAACGGGTGAAGGCGTACTTGGATTTGGTCTACGAGTACGAGGCCGACAACCTCTTGCTCGTACTGGGCGAGTACATTTGGCAACAGGAAGTGATACCTCCCGCCGAGCAGTGGCGGATGGGAGTCGAGGCCTGTCGAGGCTTGGGCGACTACGCGGCCGACTTGGGTGTCGAAATCGCTTTGGAGCTCGAACCGTTCAAGTTGTCGCTGGTCAATTCGGTCGACTCGATGGTGAGGTTCCTGGACGACTGCGATCACCCGGCCGTCAAAGCCAACATCGACGTCTCGCACTTGGTGCTCGCCGATGTCGCGCCCGAGGAACTGCGGCGGCTGCAAGGGAAGGCCGCCCACGTGCACATCTCCGACTGCGACGGCAAAGTGCACGGCGACCTGCCTCCCGGCCGCGGAGTCGTCGAATTCGAACCGTACCTTCGGGAGATCAAGGACCTGGCGATCGACGGCGCCGTTTCGATCGAGCTCGAATACTCTCCCGAGCCGGACAAGATCGTCGATTGGGTCGCCGAAGCGTACCGCGAGACCGACCGGTTGATGCAGTCGGTCGAGCTGCGCGGGTAGTGTCGAAGCAGCCCTCCACAAGTAGCTCCACAAAACTCCTGGCCCTCGGTCCAACTAGCTATGGCGAAACGCAAACCTCGCGTCTCACTCGACCTCGACTATTCACCGCGGCTTCCCAAACAAAAGGGAACTCCGATCGGCTGCATCGGCTCGGGATTCATTATGGCGGACTGCCATTTGCCGGCCTATCGAGCGGCCGGCTTCAACCCGGTGGCGATCGCCTCGCGGACGCCGGAGCACGCCGCGGCGGTCGCCGAGCGACACGATTTGCGCGCCTATGAAACGGTCGACGAGCTGCTGTCGGTGGAGAACATCGAGGTGATCGATGTGGCCGTCCCGCCCGACGTGCAGCTTGAAGTGATTCGGGAAATCGTCCGGCACAAATCGCACATTCGCGGTGTCCTTGCTCAAAAGCCACTCGGCATGGACTACGCCGAAGCGAAAGAGATCGTCCGGCTCTGCAAACGCGGCGGTATCGTGCTGGGCGTCAATCAGAACATGCGCTACGACCAGTCGATTCGCGCCTGCCGCTGCTTGCTGGATCGGGGCTATTTGGGGGAACCTGTCTTCGCCAGCATCGACATGCGAGCCATCCCCCACTGGATGCCCTGGCAGAAACGGCTCGGCTGGGTGACGTTGCGAACGATGTCGATCCATCATCTCGACTCGTTTCGATTCCTGTTCGGCGATCCGGTGCGGGTGTTCGCCAGCGTTCGCGAAGACCCGCGCACGTCCAAGGACTTCAAACACGCGGACGGGATTTGCCTCTACATTCTCGAATACGCGAATGGGTTTCGGGCGTCCGCCTGGGATGACGTTTGGGCGGGGCCTGCGCGGGAAGGGGCCGAGAGCGACATCTATATCCGTTGGCGAGTCGAAGGGATCGACGGTATGGCGAAAGGCACGATCGGCTGGCCCGAATACCCGAACCCGACGCCCTCGACGTTGGACTTCACGACGAATCAGCGCCCCGGCTATTGGCTCCAGCCGCGATGGCGGGAAGTTTGGTTTCCCGACGCGTTTGCCGGCACGATGGCCCAACTACTCTGTGCGATCGAAGACGACACCGAACCCGAGATCAGCGGACGCGACAATCTAAAGACCATGGCGCTGGTCGACGCGTGCTATTTGTCAGTGAAGGAGCACCGAGCCGTTCGCGTCTCCGAAATCACCCGCGGGTGAGGGGGTGGCAAATGACTAATGACTAATGACTAGTGACTAAGGAATGACGAAGGACTAATGACTAAGGAGGCAGGACGCCGCCGCGCACGACCAGGGGCGTTTACGCCCCCATTCCGCCGCAGGCGGCATAGGCCCGTGCTTGAGCACGGGTGAACCAGGCGTTCCAGCTGCAACCAACGCTCCATTCTCGCGTCGCCCCGCGCCATCGCGTTCCACTCTCACGTCGCCCCGCGCCACGGTGTGCCATCCTCACGCTGCCCCGCGCCATCGCGCTCCATTCTCGCGTCGCCCGCGCCACCGCGCTCCACCCTCGCGTCGCCCCGCGCCATCGCGCTCCACCCTCGCCGCGCACGACCGGGGGCGTTTACGCCCCATTCCGCCGCAGGCGGCATAGGCCCGCCCTTGAGGGCGGGTGAACCAGGCGTTCCAGCTGCAACCAACGCTCCATTCTCGCGTCGCCCCGCGCCATCGCGTTC
>JASMLW010000202.1 GCA_030748485.1 Pirellulaceae bacterium | reverse complement strand
ACTAATGACTAAGGAATGACCAAGGAGGCAGGACGCCGCCGAGTCAAAGAGTCAGAGGGGCGTTTACGCCCCATTCCGCCGCAGGCGGCATAGGCCCGCCCTTGAGGGCGGGTGAACCAGGCGTTCCAGCTGCAACCAACGCTCCATTCTCGCGTCGCCCCGCGCCATCGCGTTCCACACTCGCGTCGCCCCGCGCCACCGCGTTCCATTCTCGCGTCGTCCCGCGCATCGCGCTCCATTCTCGCGTCGCCCCGCGCCGCCGCGTCCCATTCTCGCGTCGCCCCGCGCATCGCGTCCCATTCTCGCGTCGCCCCGCGCATCGCGTCCCATTCTCACGTGGCTCCGCGCCATCGCGTTCCATTCGACGGGCCTGGAGACCCGTCCACGACCTACGATTACCTGTCCAATTAGTCATTAGCCAGCTGCCAGCTGCTACGGCTTGCGCTCCGACGCCGGGATGTGAACGACCATGAACGCGCACGTGTTCCAACGCACGCGCTTGCGTGAACCGTCGGCTCCACGAGCGCCGTTCCAGGTGATGTAGACTCGCCCGCCGTCGGGCGAGACGGCGACTCCGTAGGCGCCGGACGGAGTGTAGTCGTATTTGCGATGGTAGTAAGGAGACAGGAACGCGATCACTTTGCGGCGATTGGTGCGGACGTCGTATTGTACGAGCGGCGAACCGTCGTTCTCCGCTCCCCCGTGAGCGCCCGGAATGTAGTAGACGTAGCGATTCGTTTTGCGATCGAGATCCAAGCTCGTCGTATAGTCCTTTTCACCGACGGCCGCGTCGCCGAGTCGTCGAGCCGTTTCGGTTTTCGTGTCGAACTCCCACAGATGATCGGCGTCGATCGTGTAGACCTTTCCCGCCGGGGTCTCGACTGTCGCCGCCCGCATTCCGAGCATCGCTTTCGTCGGGGTGAGACGGTCGGGCGCCGCCGGATCGAAACGCACCAGCGCACGGGCTTTGCCCGAACGGTCTCCTTTCTCGGCGTGGAAATAGACTCGCCCGGTCGAGCGAGCAAAGATGGCGTAGCGGGCCGGACCGCGATCGGCCTGAAACAGCACGCGGCGCTTCTTTAGATCGTAGGCGAGGAACTGCGGCTCCTTCTCATTGGCTCCGTCCTGCGTTCCGGCGTAGTAGATCATGCGATCGGGATCGAGCGTGCTCGTCGGCAGCGTCTGTTCGGGCAGTGGTGCGTGAACGACGATCTCGGACTTCTTCAACTCAGGGTGATAGCGGACGATCCAACCGCCGCGAAACCCGTTTTCCGGAGTAGTTACTCGAGTTGAACCGCGGTGCGTCGAAAAATAGAGCCAGCCGTCGGAGCCGCGGTCGATGCGGCTGTGGATTTTGCCCGGCGTGTATTGGCCCTCGGGAACTCGCAGCGTCTGATTCAAATCGACGACCAACCGCAGCTTTTTTGACTGCACGTCGTACTCGTACATGAACGCGTTGCCGCGGGGCCCGTCGTGATCGCCGATCGCCGAGTAACACTTGCCGGCGACCGCTAAACTCTCGCCCCAGGCCGACCACAACTTGGCTGCGTACGTTTGACCGGGGTAGTAGTAGAAATCGACAGTGGGCGGAGTCGCTGCGATCGCCACGCCCTCGCGCAAAGTGGCTCCCGGTTTAAGCATCTCGCGAGACATGTCGCTGACGAACTCGACGCCGCCGGGAAGGCTCGGCGGAAAGGTGACTTCCGCTTGGGCGCGGGCGGCCGCCGTGAATCCGGCAAGCAGTAGAGCGGTCGCCACACAGCGCGAAATGTCGCTCATCATCGTTTCAACTCCGTCGTCGATACGTTTGCGGCGGGCACGGAAACGGGTCCCGCCACGATGGGTACGATTGTTGCGAGGCGGCCGCCGCCAAGCCATACCCGAACTCAAGATTTGATGAGGGAAGCACTTAGCGCGGCGGTCGAGCGGGCGCACGGCAACTTGATTGAAACGGGCGTTGAGTTTGCGCAGCCGACAGCCGATAATCGTTGGCGTGACTGGATTTAGAGACGGGAAGCCATGACGCATCAACTTTCGCACGCCAATCATGCGTTCGCCGATTACTACCCTCTCGAGCGGGAAGGGCTGGCGGTTTGCAGCCGCCGCAACATGCTGAAGGCGAGCATGGCTGGGGTCGCCGGTCTCAGCCTGCCATCGCTCCTGGAAACGCGAGCCGCCGCCGCGCGGCAGGGAAAGCCGATCTCAAAGAAGAGTGTCATCTTGCTGTGGATGACAGGCGGACCCAGCCACCTGGATACATGGGACCCTAAACCCGACCGACCGTTTAACAACCGCGGGCCGTTCGAAACGATCTCGACCGCCGTGCCGGGAATCCACGTGTGCGAGCACTTGCCGAAGCAAGCCGCCATGATGGACAAGTTCACGATCATTCGTTCGGTCGACCCCAAACACAGTAGCCACCAACCCAACCAGGTGATTCAAACGGGCAACCGCGAAGCGGCTCCGCGAGTCAACCCGAACGGCCCGATGTATCCAGCCATCGGCTCGGTTGTCTCCAAACATCACGGAGCCAACGATCCCGGCATGCCTCCTTACGTCGTCTTCATGAAGCATCCCACGCACGTCGCTTGGGGCGGGTGGTTGGGCAAACGTTACGACCCGATGGTCGGCAACAAGGCGACCGTGTTGCCCGAGTACGACCTGCTCGGCAAACCTCTCAATCGCAAGACGGGAGCCAACCTGTTCAAGTTGCCGTCGGGGTTGGATATGGACCGGCTGGCCAGCCGCCGCGAGTTGATTAAGAATCTCGACCAAATCAAATACGGCCTCGATCAATCCGGATCGGTCGAAGCGCTGGGCGTCTACCAACAACAAGCTTTCGAAATGGTGCTCGGGCAGCGAGCGCAAGAGGCTTTCGATATTTCTCGCGAACCGCAGACATATCGGGACCGCTACGGCGATCACCTGTGGTGCCAACAAACCTTGTTGGCTCGTCGGTTGGTCGAATCGGGAGTCGCGTTTGTCACGCTCGACTTGAGTTACCACACGGCCTCGGGCACGTGGGACAATCACGGGATACCGGGCGGCGTCTACGGCGGCATCTCCAAAGGGCTCCAGCCCTTGCTTCCTTTATTCGACCATCTGCTGACCACGCTGGTCGGCGATCTGGACGAGCGAGGCATGCTGGACGACGTCTTGGTTATCGCGATGGGCGAATTCGGCCGCACGCCCAACATGGGAACGCAAGGCAGCACGGACGGCCGCAACCATTGGCCGGTTGTGATGTCGATGTCGCTCGCCGGAGGCGGGTTCCGACACGGCCAGGTGATCGGCGCGAGCGAGCGCGACGGCGGGCACATCAAGGAGCGTCCCGTCACGCCTGGCGACCTTGCCGCGACCATCTACTACCACATGGGCGTTTCCCTGAACACGATGTACATCGATTCGCGCGGGCGGCCTCGGGCCGTTGTCCTAGAGGGCGGCAAACCGCTTCGCGAGATTGTCTGACCAAGGCGCCGCCGACTCTCCCTTCTTTGTGTCCTCGTGTCTTTGTGTGAGATTCCTTTAAATCCTCCCATCCCCCGCAATCGGCTGTCGCTCGAGAATTGATTTGGCAGCTCGGTTGACGGTTGCTACAATCCGGTTGGCTACTAATGTAGTCATTTTCCAGACGGGCATTTCCAGACGGGCATTTCTAGATCAGCGCGTCGCCTGCGCTGAGGCAAGCGGTGCGGGCGGCAAAACCGGAGCGGCGCTATGCAGAATTGGCGAAGAAGGTCGTTGTTGCTTTTCGTTGTGGGTCTTTGCGGGGCGGTGGGCCAAGCTGCTGACGACGAGCAGGTAGCTGCCGGCAAGCAGTTGTTCTTGCGAGAGTGGAAGGCGAACGATCCGCTCAGCCCCAACGGCGACGGTCTGGGGCCGATGCACAACGACACGTCGTGTGTGGCGTGCCACAAAATGGGCGGCATCGGCGGTGCCGGCCCGATCGATAAGAACGTCGACGTCCTGGCGCTCAAGCCGCCCGAGACATCCTCGGAGGCGGCCCAGCTGAACCGCAACGTCGCTTCACTGCACGCGGGCTTTTTTGGCCCCAGCGGATTGCAGTCGAACATCATCTTGCACAGGTTGAGCACCGAGCCTCGCTATTCCGCGCTGCGGTCGATCTTTCTCGGTGAAGACATCGTGTCGCTGTGGGACGACCCGCGGAAGTACCTGGTCGCGATGCGCGACTCGCCCGTGAACGAGCACCTGGTGAATGGGGTGCGTTTTCAGCACGTTCAGCGCAACTCATCCGCCATGTTTGGCAACGGTTTGTTGGACCGCGTAAAGGCGGCGACGATGCGCGGAATCGCCAAAGAACAGCAGCGAGTTGGTCGAGTTAGCGGGCGTCCAGCTCCGCTCGGCCAGCGGTTGGATCGCGTCGGACGCTTTGGTTGGCGCGGCCAGACGAAATCGTTGCGCGACTTTGTCACCGGCGCCTGCGCCGCCGAATTGGGTCTGCACTCGCGCGCCGATTCGCAGTTGACCGATCCTTTCGATCCCGCGCCCCGGAGCGACAGATTCCACGATCTCGACGAAGCTCAAGTTCAAGCGTTGGTCGCCTTCTGCGCCAGCTTGCCCGCGCCGATTCAGGTCATTCCCGCCGATCCCGTTGAGGCTGCGGAAGTGAAACGCGGCGAGCAGCTGTTCTCGCAAGTGATGTGCGGGGAATGTCACCGGCGGAACATCGGACCCGCGAAGAATGCGTACACGGATCTGTTGCTCCACGACATGGGCCAACAGATGTCCGATCCGGTCGGGCCGGAATTGCCGGCGTCGTTCTACCAGTCGATTCCCGCCGAGATTCTCACGAAGCGGCCGAGCCGCGTTTCGTATTACGGGAGGTCGATCACCTTTCGCACGACGGTCATCGACAACGCCAAGGCGCGGGCGAGAATTCAGCGGGCGACATAGGAGAGCTGGCGCGAGTATCGCACGCCGCCGCTGTGGGGCGTCGCCGATTCGGCGCCTTACATGCACGATGGACGCGCGGCCACGCTCATCGAATCGATCGCCCTGCACGGCGGAGAATCGACTATGTCGACCGACGCATTCTTCAAGTTGCCGTTGGAAGATCGCAACGCCGTCATTCGCTTCCTGCAATCGCTCAAGGCTCCGCCGATCTCCGAGCAAGACGCCAAGTTGCTCAAAGGGAAATAGGTTCCAGCCAAGCGGGACCACACGCCTCCGAAAGGTACTCCTGGCAGGTCCGCTGCAAGGTCGACGCTACTCTTTCGATTTGAGGCGGAACTTGGCCTTTTCGATGTGGAATTCGACATCCAGTTTTTGATCGGTCGTCGCGCGGCCGGCCTCGAACAGCGCGTCGACGATGGAGCCGAGGTCGCCCAAGCGCTTTAGATGACTTTGTACGGGAGTTCGCTGATCGGTCGAGTCGGCCGCCATTTCCGCTTCCATCCAACGACTCGACCATTTGCAAAGCTCGGCGATGCTCGCGCCTTCCGCGCCTTGTCGGTAACGGATCAATGACGTCTCGTAGGCCCGCCGCGCGGTGGAGACGAGCGGGTGTTCCGTTTTCTTGTCAACGCCGGCGTTTTCGGGTTTGGGATTTTCCCGGTCGGCGGCGCCCTTCGCCGGCCGTGAAGCCCGCGACATTTCTTCGACCTGTTTGAGCACATTTTGAACGGCTCTGACCGTCTCCGCGCGGCCGCGCAAGATCAACGTGTTGGTTCGCTGGTCGACCGTGACCTCCAGCTTCTCGTCCATCAAGTCGCTGATCTGTCTGACCAGTATCGCAGCGCGGGTCACATCGAGCTTCCCGGTCCGCACAACCTTCAGCTCAGCGGGCACGGAATTGGCGTTGGCCGGCGGCCCCAACTCGATGTGACCATACAGCGTGCTCCCGGCGCGGAGGACGTAGAATTTGACCGAGCCTTGGTCGCGATGACGCAAGATAAATTTCAGATCGTCATCGCTGCGAATCTCCCAACGCTGCAAACCCACCAGCAAATCGTCGGGGCGAATCCCCGCCTTGCCGGCCGGGCCCGCGGGCCGTACGGCGACCACGCGCAACCCGCCGCGGTAACGCGACCGCTCGATGATCAGCTTCGCCGCCTTGTCCAATTCCTCGCACTGCAGGCCGATCTCGGCCCAGACGGCGCCTTCACTCTTGTTTGACCACCACCGCTTGACGGGCTCCTTCTCCGGCTCGGGATTGTCGTCGGATTCGGTCTTGGGCGGATCTGGTGGTTTTGAGCCGGCCTGGCTGGCGGCCTGAAGTGCTTTCGACGCCACGTCGCCACCGTCGTCGTCCGCGATTGAAGAAACAGGAGGAGGCGCGGCAATCGCGTCGTCATCCGATTGAGCCCGCAGGCGCAGCGACGCCGCGGCGACTAGAAACACAGCGCAGACCGTCGCCAAGATCGCGGTGAAAGTAAGTCGTACTTGAGTCACATTCTTGCTCCTGGAATCGAGTAAGGCGGCGACTCGCCGCTCAAAACGTCGAGAATTACCGAACAGACCGGCAGCCATTTCGCTGCGCACGGCTCCCCGTTTGATGGCTTCCGCCGCGGCGACCAGCGCCATGGCGTACCGCCGTCGATCGCCGTCACGGATCACATAGATATCGCACACGCGCTCGCGCGACTCCGATAGTCCGTGCAACGCGAGCCGCACGGGTGGACTCCACCATGCCGCGATGAGCGCCGCCCGCTCCAGCCCGCCCCACCACAAATCGCCGCGGCGCAGATGAGCCAGCTCGTGAACCAACACGTCCTCCAAACTCGACTCGTCCAGTTGCTCGACCAGACTCGCCGGCGCCAACATGATCGGTCGCCACAATCCGCAAACCAGCGGAGCCGGGGCGTCGAGCGACGTGCGGACTTCGACTTGGCGGTCGTACCGGCAGCGACGTCGAGCCGCAGCGATGACCGCTTCGCCCCGGCCCCACGCCTGCGATCGCGCCCGCCATCGTCTCAACCTCAAGTACTGATGCGCCGATACGATCGACAACCACAACGATCCGGCAAGCCAGACCCCGATCCCACAAACGGCCAACGCGTGAACCGTCGTGAGCCGATCCTCAGCCGGTCGGTCAGTCCACTCAGCGTAAGGCGAAAGCAGACGGGCCGCCGTGTACGGCGGCGGTGAGACTTCCGGCGGTGAGACTTCCATTGCGGCCGGCGAGCCTTCGGTTTCAACCGCTGCGGCGACTGAATCGTCAGCGATACGTTCGTCGACGACTGACGGCACCGGCGACTCCGAACTCGGCGACTCCAAACTCGGCGAGCTCGCCACCGCCGCCGCTCGCGGAGACCAACGGATTCCCACATCCCACCCTCGTGTCGCCCAAAGCATCGCGGGCAGCGCCAGGTGTCCGATCAACGCCCACTTCCAAACAGCGTGCTCGGCCGCCGCGCCACAGCGACGCAACAGACGCGCCAAGCCCCACGCCGCGATCGTCAGCAACGTCGACTGCGCAATCCATGTCATCGCCAGAAGTGACAGACTGTCGCCAGGATAGAGCAACTCGAGTAAACCGGTCATGGCGACTTCTCCTCGATCAATTTGCGGATCCTGGCCGCCTCGCTCGGCGAGACGCCGTCCTCGAGAAGAGCCATCACAAGTCCTTCCGCCGAACCCTGAAACGCCGAGTCGATCAATCGGCGGAGCAGGTTGCGCTGCGCCGAACCGCGCGGCTCGGTGGCGCGAAACACGAACGTGTTGCCGTCGGCGCGGGAGGTTAGCCAACCGCGATCCGCCAACCGCGTCATCAACGTTTGCACCGTGTTGCGGGAGACTTCCCGCCGCTCGCCGAGCACCGACCAGACGGCCGCCACCGTCGCCTCGCCCCGGTCCCAGACGATGTCCATGATCTCCAACTGCGCCTCCGTCAGCGGCGCCAACTCGCGTTTTCGAGCCATCGGCTGTCAATCTCCTCATTCGCGTAATGCCTACAGGTGTAGGTATCTTTACCGACACGTGTAGGTAAAGTCAAGAGGAAACTCCGGCCGACGTCTTTTTGCGATGTGCCCGAGCGGATGGGTTCCCTTCGCCCGAACTACGTGCCACACTCGGACTCTAGACCGAAGATCCGCCAATCTCCAGGACGACTAACGCAAGACATGATCAAACAAGTTTCGACAATTCGTGCGGCCGGAGCGTCGCTTCTGTTCGTCGCAGTGTTCGCCGCAGTGATCGCCGCATCCGCTGCGGCTCGCGCTCAGAACCTGCGTCCGGGCGGCCGCCGGACGGCGCTCGACGAGTACATCGCGGCGGCGGACGACGTGTACAAGTGGCAGGTGGCTCACCGCACAAAGAACGGGTTGCTCGACACCACCGTCATCGAACTGACGTCGCAATCGTGGCGTGGGTCGGACGACGTCGGCCGCTCGGTGTGGAAGCACTGGGTGACTGTAGTGAGGCCCAAGGCGGCGCGGGCCGACACGGCGTTGCTGTACATCGGCGGCGGCCGCAACGGCAAGAGCCATCCGACGTCGGCTGACAAGATGTTGACAGCGGTCGCGATCGCGACGAATTCGGTCGTCATCGAGTTGAAGATGGTCCCCAATCAGCCGCTTGAGTTTCACGGCGACGGCAAGGGCCGATACGAGGACGACTTGATCGCCTACGCATGGGGTAAGTACCTGGAGACGGGCGAGGCGACCTGGTTGCCGCGACTGCCGATGGTCAAGTCGGCCGTTCGCGCGATGGACTGCGTGCAAGAGTACTTGGCCGGCGAGGAGGGCGGCGGGTTGAAGGTCAACCAGTTCGTTGTCGCCGGCGGCTCCAAACGCGGTTGGACAACCTGGCTCACCGGCGCGGTGGACAAGCGAGTTGTCGCGATCGCGCCGATTGTCATCGACGTTCTCAACGTCAAGGTTTCGATGGACCACCACTACGCCGCCTACGGCTTTTGGGCGCCGGCGATCGGCGACTACGTGAACCACAAGATAACTCATCGCCGCAACCATCCCCGCTACGACGACTTGTTGTCGATTGTCGATCCGCTCCGTTATCGCGATCGATTGACGATCCCCAAGTGCATCATCAACGCCACGGGAGACGAATTCTTCTTGCCGGATTCGTCGCGGTTCTATTTCGACGAACTGCGTGGGGAGAAGCATCTCTGCTACGTCCCCAACGCGAATCACTCCTTGAAGGGAACCAAGGCCATCGAGACATTGATCGCCTTCCATCGGTCGATCGTCGAGAACCAAGAGCGGCCAGAGTACGAGTGGAAGTTCGTCGACGACGGCGGCATCCGCGTAACGACCAAGACGTCCGCGCAGCGCGTGCTGTTGTGGCAGGCGAACAACCCAGCCGCCCGCGATTTCCGCATCATGTCGATTGGGCGAGCGTATCAGAGCAGCGAACTCGAAATGGACGAACGGGGGGTCTACTACGGCCGCGTCGAGAAACCGGCCAAGGGATGGACGGCTTTCTTCATCCAGATTGAGTACGCCGCCGGCGCGAGTACAACGATGCGAGTTACTTCGGGCGTGCGGGTGACGCCTGACACTTTGCCATTCTCCGAAAAGCAAGCTCCGCTGTCCGACTAGTCTCCAACCTTCCGCGACGAACCAGCATTCCCACCTTTCTCGCGAGCATCACATGCCCATTCTCAGAACCTGCCTGATCATCTGTCTCGCCTTCGCGGCCGCGCCCGTCTCGGCTCAAGACAAGAGTGTGCGGCCCGGCATCAACAAGTCGTTCCAGAACCCCAACGTGGCTCGTTACGTCGAGCGGTTTGAGCGCGAGGGGCGCGAGGTTTACGACCACCGCGAGAAGATCATCGGCGAGTGCCGCATCAAGCCGGGAATGGTCGTCGCCGACATCGGCGCGGGAACGGGATTGTTTACTCGCCTGATCGCCAAGCAGACCGGTCCGAGCGGCAAGGTGTTGGCGGTCGATATCAGCAAGAAGTTTGTCGACCACGTAACGGCCAGTTGCGAACAGGCGGGACTCCGCAATGTGCAAGGGATCGTCTGCACGTCCGAGTCGTCAGCGCTCCCGCCCAACTCGATCGACGTGGCGTTCATTTGCGATGTCTACCACCACTTCGAGTTTCCCTACAAGTCGATGCGGTCGATAAGAAACGCGTTAAAGCCCGGCGGGCGAGTTGTCGTCGTCGACTTCCATCGCCAAGAGGGTGTCAGCAGCGAGTTCATTCTCAAACACGTCCGCGCGGATCAAGAGACGTTTGTCAGTGAAATCCATCTCGCCGGATTCACAACATCGCGCGAATTGAAGTTCCTCAAGACTTCCTATTGGATGGAGTTCACCGCCAGTGACCGCAAGACCGACAGCGGTCACACAGTCGACACGCTCGAGCAGGTTCGCAGCCAATTGAAGAGCGGCGTGGCGGCGATCATCGATGTTCGCGAACCGGGCGAGTGGCGGGCCGGGCATCTCGATCAGACCAAGCTTGTTCCGCTGTCGGTGTTGCGGAACGCCGGCGATCGGCGGGAGGAGTTGCTTGAGAAACACGTTCCCCAAGGCAAGATCATTTATTGCCACTGCCGATCGGGCGGTCGCGTCTTGTCGGCGACGAAGATTCTCGAAGAACTGGGATACGACATTCGACCGTTGCGCAAAGGCTACGCCGAATTGAAAGACGCCGGATTCTGATTCGTCCAGAGGATCGAGCCCTAGCGGAGTTCGCGGATCGGCTGGTGGCGTTGGGGAAACGAGAGCTTCGCGTCTTCGTGCCTCAGTGTGAGATTCTTCAAGCGCAACTTTCAGCGAGCTGCGAAAGAGAACTCGCACTCGGAGGCGCGAGGGCACAAAGAAACATGGGGCCGAGAAAGCCCCGGTGATCCCCGAATCCATAGCACGGTTGCTTCTCGTTCTCAGCACAGGTATCGTTCCACGCTGACATCGACGGTCACACCGTCGTCGGATGCTCACGCTAACCGACCGGGCATTTCGGGTCAAACTCGGTTTCCCGCTGGGACGATCGGTAATCGACTGACGCCATGACCGTGGCCATCGTTATCAACGACGACTGGGAGATCGCCCCCTGCTTGCCATGGGCGGCGCGATTCGCGTCGGCGCGAGATGCTGAGTTGCTGGTCATTGTCGTCGTGCCACCCAAGTCGACCGGCGACGACGGCGAGCGCCGCGCACAGCCCCGCAGTTCGATCGGACTCAACACGCTCAAATACTTGGGCGAATCGCCGAGCTTCGTTGTCGAGCCCAGCGAATCGGCGGCGGACTCCAAAGCCGACGATCCCGCAAAGGACGCAGCCTCAGCCTCAGCCAAGGACAGCCCATCACAACCGCCTGCTCCGGTGACGGCGCGGGTGATCGAAATTGCGACGAGCGATGAGTCGACCGAAGTACTCGCCGAAGTCGCCGCGCAAAAGATAGCGCAGTTGGTGTTGCCGCGGCATCTCACCGACCAGGGGCTGGACCCGGAAACCGCCTGGGAAGTCGCCGTTCTGCAGCGAGCTACTTGCGAGACCGTGCAATTGCGGCCTGGACGCGCAGTCGAGGACTCGACGCGGCGAGTTCGGATCCTGGTGCCGGCCGATGGAGACGCTCCTTCACAGTACGCATTGCGAATGGCGGAGACGCTGCGCGACGAGGGCGTCGGCGGATTGACGGCGCTTTATATCGAACCGGACGTCGACGACTTCGCCGCCGATGTGGGCCGGCACATTGCCGCCAAGATCGTCCGCCGCACGCTGGGCGAAAAGAGCGACGTCCTGGCGCGGACTCTCGTGCACTCCGATGTGGCCCATGGCGTCATTGAGTATTCCCAGAGCGAGTGCGACCTGGTGGTGGTGGGAGCTCGCCGGCGCGCGGCCGCCCGCGGCGCGGCGACATCGACGATTCCGGACACTGTGCTGGCGGACCCGAAAGCGCCGACCGTCGCCGTCGTGCGGCCCGGACATCGGCTGACCAGTCGCTGGCGATTTCGAGTGTCGCAGCGCTTGCGGAGAATCGTTCCGCAGCTGGACAGGCTGCAGCGAGTCTCGCTCGTGGAGCAGATCCAGGGCAGTTCGCAATGGGACTTTGACTTCGTCGCGCTCATCTTTCTTTCCACGCTGATCGCGGCGCTCGGGCTGATGCAAAACTCAGCCGCAGTCGTTATCGGCGCGATGCTCGTCGCGCCATTGATGACGCCGCTGGTCGGAGCCGGTCTCGCCTTGGTGCAGGGCAACCGTCAATTGATTGTGCGAACTTGCCGCACAGTGCTTTACGGTTTCCTGCTCGCCTATTTCCTGGGAATCGCTTTGGGGCTGGTCGCATTGGGCGCGGAGCCGACGAACGAAATGCTCTCGCGCGGGTCACCGAATGTGCTCGACTTGATCGTCGCATTCTTGAGCGGTATCGCGGCGTCGTATGCGATGACGCGGCCCAGTCTGCTTTCCGCGCTGCCGGGGGTGGCGATTGCGGCGGCGCTGGTTCCACCTGTCGCGACAGCCGGGCTGGCGACTGCGATTGGCGAACGACCGCTGGCGGCGGGCGCGCTGCTCCTGTTCCTGACCAACATTGTGGCGATCGTGCTCGGCACCGCCGCTTCGCTCTGGGCCGTAGGCATTCGACCGACGCACGACCACGGCGTCATCAAGTCTTGGGTGTTTCGCCTTGTCGTGGCGCTGTTGATCTTGGCGGCCGCCATCGGCGCGTTCGAAGCTGTGCCGCGGCAAGAGCTATCGTCTGAACTGAAGTCGGCCGTGCAAGCGCGACTGCCGGGCGACGCGACGTTAATCGAGGCGCGGCGGACCGCTGGTGGCGTTCACTTGGTCATCGCCAACTCACTGCCGCTTTCCAGCTACACGGTCGACTCGCTCTCCGCGACAGTGAAACGGAATATGGGGACCACGACGCGCGTGAGCATCGAGACGCGGCTGATCGTCACGACTGACTAGCCGCTCCCGACCGGTCAGCGGCGAAACATCACGTTGCACACCGGCAAGTGGAGTCGCAGTTCCTCGGCCGTTGCGGGTGCGCACTGCGTACCCCGCACATCCAACAACCTGAGTGAATCGCAAACCCGCAACTTGTCAAACCCGTCGGCTTCGATATCGCTGCAGAACCGCATGTACAGCGTTTCCAGGCGGGGCAGTTGAATCAACCGGTCGAGCCCGGCGGTGGTGATCGGTCGGCTTTCGAGATTCAGAGTCGTCAGATGGGGCGATTCAGTCAGGTGTTCGAGGCCGGCGTCGGTGACCTGTGTGGAGGCGAGATTCAAATACCGCAGCGGTCGAATGCCCCACACGTGGCGGAGGCCGGCGTCGGTGATGTTCCGCCCCAGTTCGAGTGAGCGGAGGCGTTTGTAGTTCCGCAACACCTGCAGGTCGTCGTCGGTCGCCAACGTGTTGGAGACGCCCAGAAATCGCAGCGCGGTCAATCCGCCCAATCGGCTCACGAATCCCGGCTCCTGCCGATTGCCGCAGCGCAGCGCATGCAGAGTCGTCACGAGAGGAATGGTGGCGAATTCGTCTGCTTCCATCGAGCAGTTTCTCAGGTCGATCTCGAGCACCTCCACGAAATGCCGCGCCGGCAATCCCAGCCGGTCCACTTCCAGATCAACGACCCTGACTCGCCCGCCCTGGTCCTCGACCGCGCGGAGCAAGCGACGGTGGCTGCGGTGGACCACGGCGTCGGGCAGCGATCGTTGCAAGTCGTCAAGCATATCTTGAGTCACATTCGCCGAGTCGAGTACGACGGTTTTGAGAGTCTTTCGGGCGGCCAGCGCGCGGACGTGTTTCGCCGTGATATCCGGACCGCCCAATACGAGCGTCTCGAGCCGCGGCAGTTGCAAAACGTCCCGCAGAATCGCTTCGGGATTCTCAACTTCGCTCATGTCGATTTGGTAAATGTCGATGAAGAACTCTTCATCGATGCGGCGCAACGGCTCGATCCCGCCGGCGCGAAATTCAAACGTCGCCCCCTGCTCGGTCAGCTTGGAGATCATTTCGCGTTGGATTTGGTGGGGCCGTACAGCGGAACGCCAGGCGAACAGTCCGAGGCTCGCGACGACCACCAGCACCAGCACGGACCGCGTTCCGAACTGCGTCCACCGCGTCCGTCGCCGCGCCCCTTCAGGTTGTGAGTCCGTCGAGTTCAACGGAGTTCCTTCAATCGACAGCGAGTCGTTCTTCTGCGTACTGTTTCAAGGTGACGCCCCGTGGCGTCTTGATGTCCGGATAATCGGAGATCATGATCTTCAAGACTTCCTTGATCGCCGGGCCGTTGTCCGCCCTACTGCGGCGCGGAAAGAAACGACCTCGCTGCTGGAAGTACGAAACCAACTCCAGCAATGCGCGGCCCTGAACTTCTCGATGGGGGCTTTCGCGGACGAGCCGGCGAGCGATGTGGCCCGCCCGCTCTCGGTCGGCCATCCAGACCAGCGCCGAGAC
The DNA here is from genome assembly GCA_030748485.1 of Pirellulaceae bacterium. Taxonomy (GTDB): domain Bacteria; phylum Planctomycetota; class Planctomycetia; order Pirellulales; family Pirellulaceae; genus JASMLW01. The sequence goes on along the minus strand of JASMLW010000202.1, from coordinate 5,346 downwards.
GACTTCGGCCAGCCGCTGCTCTTCGAAATAGGCGTCGAGCAACCGGCGAGCGGCTTCACCCTGGAGCCGCCATACTTCACCGTAGAGGCGCGCTCCCACCACGCGCTTCGTCTGGCAAATCCAAATGAGCGCGTCAAACTCAACTCGCGTGCCTCGAAACTCCTTCGCTATCTCCATCATTCTCACCGCCGTCGGCCCATGGGGTTCGCCCTTCACCACTTCGACCCGCTGCTCCCCTGTGGCCGCTTTCAGGTCTTTTGTGTATTGCTCGCGTTGTTTGCGGAACTCTTCTAGGAGCGAAGTGAAACGACGTCGGCCCGCGGCCACTTGACCCGGAGTGAGATCGGGGGCGGGCTCGCTCTGCGCGGCCGCCGCAGTTTTTGGCGGAACAACTTGAGACGGATCGAAACTCAACAGATACAGCTCGCCACCGTGATGCTCGCTCAACAAGGTCGTCCCCGATGAGCTCAACGCCGTGCCGTAAATCGCGCCGGGGTACTCCCATCGCCGCGCAATAGAACCCGATTGCGTATCCCAGATAGCGATCGAGTTTCCATTGAGGCTGCCCCAGTTGTGCAGACTGAGCCAGCGACCGTCATCCGAGATCGAATCGATGAACAGTTGGCCGTCTTGTGGATCAAACCGCAAGTGCTTATGAAATCTCTCGCCGTCGAAACGCATGACGGTCGTCACGCAGTCGCGTCGTTGCACGGCCACGACGCGCCCGGTGTTTGACGCGACGACCCGGCCATCCTGCTCCCCCATCCAGGCCCGCGCAGTCGGGCCCGTTTCCAGCGCTGATTCACCGAGGTTCCAGACCTGCAGACTGGCCGCCTGCTCGTCGAGCTCCGCTTTCGCGACGGTGACAACCAGCAGGCGGTCGCCGTCGAGAAAACGGATAGCCCTTACCGCGCCGCTCAGTGGTTTAGCCGACGACAGCAGCATGTCACCCGTGGCGGCGTCGCGCAGCTCCAGCGGGCTTTCCCGCTGAGCCAGAGCAAACTTCGAACCGTCCGGCGAAATGCGAAAGTGCGGCGCGGTGTTGGACGTGACCAGGACACGGCGGTACAGCTGCTCACCCGATTGCAGCCGGTGCGCGTAGAAGTACATCGGCGCGGGTTCCTTCGCCCGCAGCTGCTCAATCGTCTGCTCCTGGCGCGAAAGCGACAGGACGAGGTCGGCGGAGGAGGAGGCGACGAGCGAGAGCGGCGTTTCTGCGACGTGCGGCGTTTGAAAAACCAACTCTCGGCGGCGGCGATCGTAGACTGCCGGCCTGTCGCTCACCAGACCGGCCAGCAGGTTGTCATTCTCGAGGAAAGCCGCATTGCGAAATCGGGGCGCGTCGATCGCCGATTGGCTCGCCGCAGTTCGGGCTGGAGGGGAGGTGTTAAAATCCCAGACCTCCAGTCGCCCCTCGCCAACCACGGCGACATGATTTGTCTTCTTGTTCCACGCGGCCGCCCAGCAATCGCCGATCGGCGGATTGTCGAGTCTTCGCAATCCTCCATCAGCCGTCGACCAAACCATGGCTTTCTCTGGGCGCCCCAAACAGCCGATGAGGGTGTCGCCGACGAATTCGACGCCGCGGATTCCCCGCTTCGTATCCAACGCGGCTTCCGCCGCCAGCGTCGCTTCGTCGCCGGACAAACTCCACAGCTGGATCATGGGGTCGCTGGCGAAAGATCCCGTCGCCAGTAACTTCGAATCGCCCGAGAAGGCCAGCGACAGCGCGGCGCCGTCAAGATCGCCGAGCCGTTGCGGCTGTGGTCCGCTCATGTCCCATACGAACGTCCGCTTGGATCCGCCGGCGGCGAGTCGCCGGCCATCGGGTGAAAACGCGAGCGACCACACGGACTGGGCCGTCAGCGAAGGCCGCTCGAGGGGGTGCTCGCCCGACAGATCAAAAATATGAACTCGCCCCCGCCGATTCGCCGCCGCCATCACGTGCCGCCGAGAGATGTCGAGCGCAGCGAACGATGTCTTGAATCCGGTCAACCGGTGCTCTTTGCCGAGACCGTTGGCGGACAACTCCCAGATGCGGATTTCCGCCGACCGGTCTTCATCGTAGCGGACAACGGAGTTGTTGATCGCCGCCGCCAGGTACTTTCCATCGAGGGAGAAAGAGACTGATTCCACACCACCCGGCAATCGATCCACCAGCGCCAGGCCGCGCAGCGTCGGCGCGTCCCAAAGATGCAACACGCCCGTCGTGTTGCCGCTGCCGGTGGCGATCAAACGGCCGTCCGGGCTGAAGGCGACGGTCGTCGAATCCCAAAAATGAGCGCCTCGCGCTGAGCCTGCAAGGTCGATCAACCCCTCAGGTCGCCAGACCAGCGACTCCAACTCGAACCCAGCTGCTCGCGCCGCGTCATCCTCCGCCGTGGCGGGCCGCCAGGCAACTCCGTGCGCAGCGACCATCAACAAAACTGCGGAGGCTGTGACGAGCGAGAAGCTGCGGGGCGACCCGCGCCGCGAACGTTCGACTTGCAGCCGCAGTTGGACGCGGCGCTCCAAGGGCGGCCCCGTCGCAGCAACTTCTTCGACGACATACAGACAGAGGATCGCGCCCAGCAGACGATCGAGGCAGCTTTGTAATCTGGCGGACGACGTATGCGTTAACCGTCGGACGACGCACCAGATCAGGAGCACCACCGCGACTCGCAATTGCAAGGCGACGAGCATCCCGGCGGACTCGTCGATCGAAATCCTCATCGACGGCTCCTCGATCGAGCTTCGCGGACAATCTCCTCGATCCGGTCGAACTCAGCAGGTGACAGCTTTGTGGATGCGACGTCCATGAAGGTCGCCACGGCTTTCTCCGGTGAATCGTCGAAGAACGTGCTCAACAAACGCTTCACCGCCGAACGTTTGGCGCGCGTGGGTGAGACAATCGGTGAGTAGATGTACCGCGGCCCATCGTATTCGTGGCGCGCTTGGCCCTTGCGTTCAAGAGATCGCAAGATCGTCCGCACGGTGGCGTTGGCCGGCCGGTCGGGCAACGCCTCCTGGACATCCTTGGCGGTCGCTTTGCCGCAGCGGTAGAGAATCTCCAAGACTTGCCGTTCGCGCCGGCTCAACGCTTCCTCCGCCATCGGTCACCCAGGTGGTTCGGTCCAGTGTTATATTTTTAACATGATGTTAAGAAACTCACAGCCGAAGTCAAGCTTCCACTCCGTGTCGCCGGGCGGCGGCGACGGCTATAATCGCGGACTTCGACTGGACCGCGGGCGGGGCGTGGTTGCACGGTCCTCGGCCAGGTGCTTCTCGTGCTGGAGAAAATCGATGCGTCAGTTTTTGTTCTGGTCCCTGCTGGCCGTGGCGGCGGCTCTCTCAAATGCAGCACACGCGGCGCGGCCCAACATTCTCTTCATCTTCACGGACGATCACGCGTATCAATCGATCGGCGCCTACGGCTCGCAGATCAACAAGACGCCCAACATCGATCGGTTGGCTCGCGAAGGCATGTTGTTTCAGCGGTGCTATGTGCCCAACAGCATTTGTGGCCCGATCCGCGCTGTCATTCAGACCGGCAAGTATTCTCACGTCAACGGTTTCCTCGTCAACGGCAACAAGTTCGACGGCGCTCAGCAGACGTTCCCCAAGCTGCTCCAGAGAGTCGGTTATCAAACGGCCGTCATCGGCAAATGGCATCTCGGCGAACATATGCCGCCGCAGGGATTCGATTACGCGGAAGTCTTGATCGGACAGGGTCCCTATTACAACCCGCCGATGCTTCGCAACGGCAAGCGCGTCAAGCATGTCGGCTACACGACGGACATCATCACCGACTTAGCGCTAAAGTGGTTGCGGGAGCGAGAGTCGGAAGAGCCGTTCATGCTGATGTATCAACACAAGGCGCCGCATCGCAACTGGCAGCCGAGCCCCAAGCATTTGACGATGTACGACGACGTGACGATTCCCGAACCGCCGACGCTGTTTGACACCTACGCGGGTCGCGGGACGCCGGCGCGGACGCAGGATATGTCGATCGCCAAGACGATGACCGACTCGGACTTGAAGTTGGTGGCTCCGAGGAATCTGACAGCGGCTCAGCGCAAACTTTGGGACGCGGCCTACGAACCGAAGAATCGAGCTTTCCGGGCCGCGCAGCTGCAGGGCCGCGAACTGGTGCAGTGGAAATACCAACGCTACATCAAAGACTACCTCCGCTGCATCGCCTCCGTGGATGACAATATCGGCCGCGTGCTCCGGTATCTGGACGACACCGGGCTCGCCGCCAACACGGTGGTTGTCTACAGTTCGGACCAGGGTTTCTATCTTGGCGAGCACGGCTGGTTTGACAAGCGTTGGATGTACGAGGAGTCGTTGCGAACTCCGCTCATCGTTCGTTGGCCGCAGGTCACGAAGGCTGGATCGGTCAACAAGCAGATCGTCTCGCCGCTCGACTTTGCGGAGACGTTCTTGGAGTTGGCCGAAGCCGATATCCCCGGCGACATGCAAGGACGCAGCCTGGTTCCGCTGTTGCGCGGGGAGACGCCCGCCGATTGGCGAAAGTCGTTTTACTATCACTATTACGAATACCCGGGTTGGCACGACGTGCGTCGCCACTACGGCGTAACGAATGGCCGCTACAAGCTAATCCGTTTCTACGAGCCGGACATCGACGAGTGGGAGCTGTACGACCTGAAGGCCGATCCTCACGAGTTGAAGAGTGTATACGGCGAACCAAAGTACAAGTCAGTGCAAGCCGCCTTGCTGGCGGACCTCGCGCGCCTTCGCAAACAGTACGGCGTCCCGGAAAAGGACCCGGCGGCGGCGCTGGGCGGCGGCAAGGACAATCCCACGTCGGCGCGGATCCGGAAGAAGAATGAGAAGGGGCGGGAGAAGAAAGATTGATCAGGTCGCGTCGTATCGGTTTGGGCGACCGACGATGGGAGCGGAGACTTCAACGGAGCAGAGGGCGATGAGGGTTGCCATGGCATGCTAGGCGCTACGCTTGTCGATGTGGGCAGGCCGCTCGAGTTGCTCGAGCGAACGCGGCTCGTCCCGGAACATGGCGAGGTGGTGATCGACGTCCGCGCCGCCGCTTTGAATCGGCGGGACTACTGGATAACTCAGGGACTTTATCCGGGAACAACTACCCCGGTCGTGCTCGGATCAGACGGGTCCGGCACGGTGTCGGCGAACGGTTCGGCCGACCTGGAGGGAATGCTGGGACGCGACGTCGTGATCAATCCGGGTTGGGGTTGGGGCCCCGATCAGCGAGCGCAGTCTTCAGCCTTTCGGATTCTGGGAATGCCGGACGACGGCTGCCTCGCCAATCAGGTCGTCGCGCCCGCCGTCTACGTTCACCCCAAACCGGCGCATCTCGACTGGCGCGAGGCG
>JASMLW010000201.1 GCA_030748485.1 Pirellulaceae bacterium | reverse complement strand
CAACTCGGCATCAATCAGCGCATGATCCAAAAGCAGATCATGGCGCCGCGCATGATCCCGGCGATGGAGATTCTGCAGCTGCCCATGATGGCTCTTGAAGAGCGGATTGAACAAGAGCTGAATGAGAACCCGGTGCTCGAGCAACAAGAGCAGGACCCCAATCTTCCCGACGAGTCCACTGCCGAAGAGACGACTGAGACGACCGACGAAGGCGAGCGGGAAATGGTCGTCGACGACAACAACACCGAGGACTTCGAACGGCTCTTGAATCTCGACCAGGACGTGCCCGATTATTTCGACGAACAGCCTCGTCGGTCGGCCAACCGGATGGACGAGGAAGCGGATCGCAAACACGACACGATCGCCAACATCGCCGCCAGACCGCAATCACTCAACGACTATTTGCTCGACCAATTGAGCGAACTGGAGTTGAGCGATGATGTTCGCAGGCTGGCGATTCGGATCGTGTCGACGCTGGCGGCCGAGGACGGGGGATATTTTCGCGCCAGCCTGGACGACTTGTCGCCGCCAGACGCCGCCCCGGAAATGCGCGAGCACGCGCAACGGGCGCTGGAAGCCGTGCAGTCGCTCGACCCGTCCGGCGTCGCCGCCCGCGACCTCCGCGAGTGCCTGCTGCTGCAACTCGACCCAGACGATCCGTACTACGAAGAACTCAAGACGTTGATCTCCGGACACCTGGAAGATCTCTCTGACAATCGCCTGCCGCAGATCCAGCGGATTACCGGGTATTCGATCGAGTTGATCCAGGAGGCCTGGGAGGCGCTGCGAAAACTCAATCCCAAACCTGGTGCGCGATGGGCCGATGTCCACGTACCCAAAGTCACCCCCGACGTATTCGTGGAGCGCGACGAAAACGGCACTTACAAAGTTCGGCTCGAGGACGGCCGCACGCCAAGTCTGTACATCAGCAATTACTACCGACGACGGCTGGCCAACGGTACGGCGACGACCGAAGAACGCGAGTTCATCAAACGGAAGATCAATTCCGCCCAGTGGTTCATCGAGTCGATCGAGCAGCGGCGCAGCACCTTGACGCGAGTTTCGCAGGCCATCGTCGATCACCAGAAAGAGTTCCTCGACCACGGTCCCGAATTCATCGTGCCGTTGAAAATGCAACAGATCGCCGACCGAGTTGGCGTTCATGTCACCACGGTCAGTCGCGCCGTTGACGACAAGTGGATCCAGACGGCTCGAGGCATCATTCCGCTCAAACGATTCTTTGTCGGCGGAACGCAAGACGCATCCGGTGAGGATGTCGCCTGGGACAAGATTCGTCTCAAACTGCAACAGGTGATCGACGAAGAGGACAAGTCGAAACCCTACAGCGACGACGATCTTGTCTCGCAGCTGGAGAAGAAAGGCCTCAAGGTCGCCCGCCGGACGATCACCAAGTACCGCAAAAAGATGGGCATCCCCAGCTCGCGGCAACGTCGCGTCTGGACGGAAAAATAACGGTAACCATCGCGCGCTCGAGCTGGCCGCACGTTCTCTCGTCAGGCCCCTCGCGCCACCGTGCTAGATCGCTTCGATGTGTACGCCGCGGCGACGACGCTCGGCCCGCCTCACATCGTCGATCAAGTCGGCCACGTTCTGCACATCGTTAATGCCGCGCATATGCAGTTCCGGGTGGCTGCGGTCGCTGGATGAAATGGAAACCGTGCCGACGCCGAGCATGCGTTGGACTATACCCTGGGCGAATCGCACATCGTCGATGTCGATCACCTCGATGCGGTCGGTCGTCCGCCTGAGGATGCCGGCCTTGTGGATGAACCGCTGAGTAGTTAACTCGTAATGATAGCTCAGCTTACGGTAGGCGAGCAGCCCGAGTAGGTAGACCCAGATCAACCCGGCGATGACGGCGAATGCGATCGGCCCGCCGGTGGGGATGAACCCGAAGCAAACCACACCGATCCCGACGGTGGCCAGCAGACCCAGCGCCCACGATCCGATCATGTCCTTACCGGAATAGCCGCCAGACCAGCAATCCGATTCTGTTTCATCGTCGGTTCCGCCGCCGACGGCTCCGCGAATTCGATCCGCGGGCGTTTCGGGTTTCGACTCGTCGCTCATAGACTCTCCCTTCAGGCAATATTCGGCGGACATAATATCGGCTACCCGAGCCACTGGGGCAACAAGGAGGGGCTGAGAGCGAGACAGGAATTGGCGCGAAATCTCGTCGTCGCGAGGTTCGATCCCTTACGCACTCCCCTGCCCGTCTCTCCAAAACGCCCGTTCCACCCACGATTTTCCAGCTTTACTGCTTTCCGCGAGGATGGGTTCCGGTATAGTGCGGTTCAATCCATCGGTTGATTTTCCCCGTTCGGCGTCCGTCAAATGAAGTGTCCGTACTGTCTTGTCGACAACGACCGCGTGACCGATTCGCGCGCGACGGAAGACGGATTCGCCATCCGGCGGCGGCGCGAGTGCCTCAGCTGCAAGCGGCGCTACACAACCTATGAGCGGATTGAGGAAATGGCCGTCAAGGTCGTCAAGAAAGACGGCATTCGCGACCCCTTTAGTCGCGAAAAACTCCGCCAGGGGATTTCCCGCGCGTGCTGGAAACGGCCGATCAGCGACGAGCAGATTGAGTCGTTGATTGTCGAAATCGAGAATCACATCTACACGCATCACGACATCGAAGTCGGCTCGCAACAGCTGGGCCAGCAGGTGATGGAGAGGTTGCGCAACCTAGACCAAGTCGCCTTCGTACGATTTGCTAGCGTCTATCGCGAATTCAAAGATGTGCGCGATTTCGTGGACGAACTGCAGCCCATGCTAAGGCAAGACGACCCCTCGGTTTAACTCACCCAACGCGTCCGATTCGCCTTGGACCGCGGGCCCATTCTCGCTATGATCCGCCCCATGCCCAGCCAGGGCCCCCGGTGTATATTGACCTCAATTGCGGCACCCAAGGGACGGTGATTGTCGCCAGCTGGGAACACCGGGAGAGAGGAAGACGATGTCGGAAATGCGGGTTGAACGCGACACGATGGGGGAGGTCCAAGTCCCGTCAAATGCGTACTACGGCGCGCAAACGCAGCGCGCGGTCGAGAACTTCCCCGTGTCGGGCTGGACGTTGCCGGGCGGACTGATCCACGCCATGGGTTGGGTCAAGTACGCCTGCGCGATCGCCAACCGAGATCTAGAAAAACTGCCAGCCGGAAAGACTCCACTGGAATCGGCGCAGATCGACGCCTTGCTGTCCGCCGCCACGGAAGTGGGCGAAGGCAAACACGACGACGAGTTTCCGATCGACGTTTTCCAAACTGGATCGGGCACCTCGAGCAACATGAATGTCAACGAGGTGATCGCGAATCGGGCGATCGAATTAACTGGCGGCGATCGGTTCGACGCCGACAAGTCGATCCACCCCAACGATCACGTCAACATGGGGCAGAGCACCAACGACACGTTTCCAACCGCGATCCATGTGGCGGTGGCGGTGGGCGTCCACAACGATCTAGTTCCCCAGTTGCAGCGATTCCACGATGTGTTGGCCGAGAAGGCGCGACAATGGGATCAGATCATCAAGATCGGCCGAACGCATCTGATGGATGCGACACCATTGCGATTGGGACAGGAGATTGGTGGTTTCGCTCGGCAAATCGCACTTTCCATCGAGCGCGCTGAACAGGCGATCGGCGCGGTCTGTGAACTGCCGGTGGGCGGCACAGCCGTCGGGTCCGGCATCAATACGCACCCCGAGTTCGGCAAGCGCGTGTCCGCCGTGCTCGCCGAAAAAATGGGCGTCGCATTCACCGAGGCGCTCAACCATTTCGAAGCGAACGCACAACGCGACGGCCTGGTGGCCTGCCACGGCCAGTTGCGGACAATCGCCGGCAGCCTGTTCAACATCGCCAACAACATCCGATTCCTCGGCGCCGGCCCGCGCTGTGGTTATTACGAGCTAAAACTGCCCAGTCGGCAACCTGGCAGTTCGATCATGCCGGGCAAGGTGAATCCGGTCATGTGTGAGAGTCTGATGCAGGTCGCCGCCCGGGTGATGGGAAACGACCAGACGATCGCCATCAGCGGAGCCGCCGGCGGCCAATTCCAGCTCAACATCATGATGCCCGTGATGGGCCACACGACGCTGGAGAGCATTCAGCTGTTGGCGTCGGGCGTCGCCGCCTTCGTTGACTTCTGCGCCGAAGGTCTGGAGGTCAATCAGGAAGCGTGCGAAGCTGCGGTTGAGCAGAGTCTGTCGATGGTCACGAGCCTCAATCCATTGATCGGCTACGAAAAGGCCAGCAAGTTGGCTAAAGAGGCTTTTCGCACCGGCAAGACGATCCGGCAGCTTTGCCGCGAACAAGGCATCTTGCCCGAGGCCACGTTAACCGAAGCGCTTGATCCGATGAGGATGACTGAGCCGCAAGAATAGTCGCGACGTTTCAAACCCGTTCGCGATCCAATACGAGAAAACCAATCATGCGTTCATCCTGATGATGGCAGGGAAGGCCATTGGGGATGGACGTAGTTTCCACGGAGGGTGAAATGAAGTTTCGAATCTGCACGGATGTTTCAAGCCGCGCGCTCGTCGCGGCGATCTTGGTTTCGATGACCGCCCTATTGTCGGCGAATGTCGCCGCCGCTCAAGACGAGAAAGAGCAACAGCAGCTAATCAGCGGTATCTACGCGCGTACGAAGACGGCCAAGACGTTGAACGACTTCACGACGGTCATTGAGCTTTGCGAAAAGGCGCGCACCTACAAGCTCTCCAAGCCGAACTACGAATACTTGAATCGGCTGGAAGCTTGGGCGTACAACAAGCGGGGCGAATCCAACGCCGACAAAGCCGCCTCCTTAACTGAAAGCGGAGATCTGAAACAAGCTGAGGAGCTTGATGCGGTCGCCTTGAAAGACTTCTCAAAGGCGGTCGAGTTCGACCCCAAACGCTGGAAGGCGGTGCACAATCGGGGAGTCAGCTACGCGATGGTCGGCAAGTACGAGGAGGCGATCGGCGACTTCACGCGGACACTCGAACTCAACCCGAAGTACATCAACGGCTGGTTCAATCGAGCCGAGATTCGTTACGAGATCGGTGAGTACGGCAAGGCGATCGGCGACTACGACCGAGCGATCGAACTCGACCCCAAAGATGTCGGCGCCTACACCAGCCGCGGGCACTCGTTCTTCCAACTCCGCCGCATCGAAGAAGCGATTCGCGACTACAGCAAAGTGCTGCAGCTGGCTCCGGGCAACGCCGACGCCTACGTCAATCGCGGGGACGCGTACCGAGCCCGCGGGCAGTGGGACGTGGCGGCGGCCGACTATCGCAAGGCGGTGGCGATCGACAACAACTCAGGACGCGCCTACCAGAGCGCCGCGTGGCTGATGGCCACCTGCCCCGACGAGCGGTTTCGCAACTCGGAGTTGGCGGTCGAGGCGGCCAACAAGGCGGTCGTGCTCGACGGCGCCAGCGACTACAAATACCTCGACACGCTGGCGGCCGCCTACGCCAGTGCCGGGAAGTTCACCGACGCCAAGGAAAACCTGGCCAAGGCGATCCAGATCGCACCCGAAGTCGAGGTCCCAGTGCTCCGGAAGAGATACCAACTTTACGACCAGCAGAAACCGTATCGGCAACAATTGCGAACGGCGGTTCAACCTGCGGCGGGGGAGAGCCGATAACTACTTGAATTCGTGGTGTTTGGCGCGCCTCGACACTCGAAAACGGCCTCCCGTCCTCCGCGCGGCGGCCCGAGTTGCGCCAAGCCCGGGGCGAACCGGCGACATCCTTCCCGTGTCGCTGACTCCAGACGAATCAAAGAAGGGGACCACTAGGCCACTGGGCCGTTGGTGAAATGGTCATGAAACTCACTCCAGCTGTATGAATCCTCGTTCGATTTGCCCTTTCGCGGGGGGCGATTTGAACTAAGATTGTCGTTTGGCGCGGATTGTTCCCTCCCGCCCAGGCTCGAAGGCGCGTCGGCGGATCGACTTGCGACGGTCCACCCTCCCCAGCTCTAACCTGTGGGATGCTTGCCGACGTCGCTCCATTTTTGTCACTTGGTGCTGCAATGAACCTTGAGAAACTACGAAACATCGGAATCTCCGCCCATATCGACTCGGGCAAAACAACGCTCAGCGAGCGAATTCTCTTCTACAGCGGCCGCATCCACAAAATGGAAGAGGTCCACGGAGACGGTTCGGGCGCCACGATGGATCACATGGAGCTCGAGCGCGAACGGGGCATCACGATCACCAGCGCGGCCACGACCGTCGAATGGGGCGGGCACCAAATCAACTTGATCGACACTCCCGGCCACATCGACTTCACGGTCGAGGTCGAACGCAGTTTGCGCGTACTCGACGGAGCCGTGCTGGTGCTCTGCGCTGTCGGCGGCGTGCAAACGCAATCGCTCACCGTCGATCGCCAAATGAAACGCTACCACGTGCCTCGACTCGCCTTCATCAACAAGATGGATCGAGTCGGCGCCGAGCCGCTGCGCGTTGTCGACGAGATTCGCGACAAACTTAAATCGGATGCAATCCTGATGCAGTACCCGATCGGCGCGGGCGAGACTTTTTCCGGCGTGATTGATTTGATCACCATGCAAGCCGTCTACTTTGACGGCAACCGCGGTGAGACGATTCGCCACGAGGAGATTCCCGCCGAGTTGCAAAGCGAAGCCAAAGCGGCGCGAGGCCGGATGCTCGAAGCGCTCGCCATGTACAGCGACGAACTGATGGAAATCCTGCTGGCCGAAGAAGAGCCCGCGGATGAGCTGGTTCATCGGGTCACGCGCGACGCCACGACGCTCCAGGACGCGACCGCCGTGTTCCTCGGATCGGCGTACAAGAATAAGGGTGTCCAGCTCCTGCTCGACGCGATCACTCGTTACTTGCCTTCGCCTTTGTCGCGCGAAATGAACGGGCTTGATCCGGACGACCACGAACGGCGGCTCCGGCTCGAACCGGTCGGCGACAAGCCGTTCGTCGGCATGGCCTTCAAGATCGCAGAGGACGCGTTCGGTCAACTCACCTTCTTCCGCGTCTATCAAGGCACAATCGAGAAAGGCGGCTTCTATTACAACCAGCGGACGGGCAAGAAAGAACGGTTCGGCCGCATCGTGAGAATGCACTCGGACAAACGCGAGGAAATCGACTCGGCCGTCGCAGGCGACATCGTGGCTGTGCTCGGCGTCGACTGCGCAAGCGGCGATTCGTTTTGCAGCACACTCAACTACTGTACGCTCGAATCGATTTACGTCCCCGCTCCTGTCATTACGATCGCCATCGACCCGATGAATCGCGGCGATGGAGAGAAGCTCTCCAAAGCGCTCGCCAAATTCCGCAAAGAGGATCCCACGTTCCACGTCGGGCAAGACGAGGAAACCGGGGACGTCTTGATCTCCGGAATGGGCGAGCTGCAATTGGAGGTCTACCTCGATCGATTGCGACGCGAGTTCAAAGTGCACGTCGAGGTCGGCGCGCCGAAGGTCGCCTACCGCGAGGCTCCCCAGCGAACGATCGAATTCAACTACAAACACAAGAAGCAGACCGGCGGCTCGGGCCAATACGCCCACATCGTCGGCCGCATCGAGCCGCTCCCCCTGGACGCCGAGGAGAGCTTTGTGTTTGAGGAGAATATCGTGGGCGGCAAGATTCCCAAGCAGTATCTCCCCTCGGTCGAAAAGGGTTTTCGCCAGGCGCTGACCCGCGGACCAGTTGCGGAGTACCCGGTCGTGGGAGTGAAAGTCGTCGTCGACGACGGCTCGTACCACGAAGTCGATAGTTCCGACCGAGCATTTCAAACGTGCGCGGTCAACTGTTTCCGCCAGCATTTTCCCCAGACCAAGCCGGCGCTGCTGGAGCCGGTGATGAAGGTCGCCGTCGAAGTCCCCGAAGAGTTTCAGGGATCCGTCGTGGGCGATCTGATCGGCAAACGAGGCGTCGTGACGTCGACGGAAGTCCGCAATGAGGTGGCCTACATCGAAGCGGATGTGCCGCTTGCGGAAACGTTCGGCTACATGACTCAATTGCGCAGCATGACCGAAGGCAAGGGCGACTTCTCGATGGAACTCACCGCCCATCGCAAGACCCCCGTGTCGATCCAGGAAGAGATCGTCACAGAGCGCCGCAAGGCTCAACTGGTGGGAGCCAAATAGGCTCAACACCTCGCTCGGCGAACGAAACTGGCCAGCGGGTTCGCCCGCTGCGCCCGTTCGCCGCCCCCTTCTCTGCTCGATCGCCGTTCACGGACGGGCGAACACCCCTCTATAGCGTGATGCGCACGTCTTTCCAGCGGGCGAAACGACGATGTAACAACGTTTCTCAAAATAACTTACGGTTATCCGCGAACGTGAAATGCGATTCGCACTCCAGGATTAGGTATAGTTAAAGGTTAACCGCTGACAAAGTTCGTGGTTCGGCGCTGATCAGCGTCGAGTTTTCATGATTGAAGCGACAGTACCGTTGGGTGCGCCCGAGTTAGCGTTGCCATTGTTTGGCGCCCGCGACCAACATCTCCATCGAATTCGCCAGGCTTTCGACGTGGACGTCACGCATCGTGACGGGGAAATCCGCGTGGCTGGGGACGAGCAGTCGGTTTCCAAAGCGACTGAAGTGCTCGAGCAACTCAAGGATCTGGTCGAACGGCGGGGTTCGGTGGATGGTGACGATTTCACGCGGATCCTCCACGAAATCCAAGGAATATCCGCTACTTCCGGTGTCAGCTCCTTCGACATTCTGACGACCGGAAAGCAGATCAAGCCGCGAACCGCTGGGCAGGCGGCCTATGTTCGGGGGATTCGCGAGCACGACCTGACATTCGCGATTGGACCGGCGGGCAGCGGCAAGACGTATTTGGCGGTGGCGGCGGCGGTCGAGTCGCTCAAGCAGCAGCAGGTCCGCCGCATCGTGCTCGTTCGCCCAGCGGTCGAGGCGGGCGAAAGTTTGGGATTCCTACCAGGCGACTTACACGCAAAAATCAATCCCTACCTGCGGCCGTTGTTCGACGCCTTGCACGAGATGATTGATTACGACCAGATGAAGCGTCTAATGGAACAGGACGTGATTGAAGTCGCCCCGCTGGCGTACATGCGTGGACGAACCTTGAACGAAGCGTTCGTCATTCTCGACGAGGCCCAGAATACGACGGTCAGTCAGATGAAGATGTTTCTGACTCGCATGGGAGAGGGAGCGAAGATCATCGTCTCGGGCGACATCACCCAAGTGGACTTGCCATCCAACGCGCGGAGCGGTTTGACGGACGCTCTACGGCGTTTGCGATCGATCAAGGGCGTCTGCGAGATCCGCTTGACGAGGGCGGACATTGTGCGCCATCGATTAGTGCAAGAGATTGTTCAAGCGTACGACGTTGACGAGTCTCCATCACGCGGGAAGCGAAAGGCGCGTCGATAACCGCCCATGTCTCAAACCGCACCGAAACGGACTCGATCCGAACACGTGGCGTCGTTGGAGCTACCGCCGGGCCAAACGGCGCGTTTCTTCACGCTGATTCGCCGCCGTGACGTACTGCTGCGGATCGCCCTATGCCTGCTGGCCGCCGTCACGCTGTGGGCGATCACCGGCGCGTGGTCGTCGCCGTTTTCCTACCGCACGGGATACCTGCCGCCGCGGGACATTGTGGCGCGATTACCGTTTTCGATTCCGGACGAGGAGAAGACGGAGGCCCGTCAGCGGCAAAAGCGGAGCGAGGCAATTTGCGTTTACGCGCACGACGGGCGGCCCTTGGTGGAGCTTCAACAAGCTCTCAAGGACGACGTCTTTGAGTTGTTAAATGCGGCTGACGCAAGCGAGTTGAGCGACGACTATTGGGACAAGCTGACGGCCGACGATCCGCTTTCAGTTGAAATGCGCAATGCGCTCTACGACAACATCAAGGCGAGCCTTGAGCAAGATATGGAGCTCGCCGAATTCGTCAAATCGGTGGGTCAAGCATTCGCGCCGTTCGCCAATGACGGTTTGTTGCAAACTCTCGACCACGAGTTGCAAGACGGCAGCCAACAGGCCGTGTTGATTCACCCGGTCGGGAATCCGGAGTTCGTACACCGAGTCGAAGTGAGCGACGTGCGCATCGCCGAGGCGAAGACGGGGCTCGTCTCCCGGTTGCGCGAGGCGTTTGGCAATGGCGGAGTGCCGGCCGATCAGGCGGACAACGTCACCAATTTCGTAGTCCGTTGGATCGACACCAAAGGACTGCCCGTCACACTCGTGATCAACGAGGTGGCTAGTGAGGCGGCTCGTAAGCAGTTGGTCGACCTGGTGGAGCCGGCGACGCTCGATTACCGAGTGGGAGCCAAACTGGCCGATGGCGGCCAACCACTGACGTTGAGCGATATCGAGCTGTTGCGGATCGAACACGACGCGCAGCGCGCACAGATGACGATCGGCCAGATGATTCGCCAAAGCCTGGCGGCTTTCGGTATGTACACGGCGATGTTCATGCTGTGTGGATCTTATTTGTTCTTCAACAAGCGGATCCTGTTGGTGAGCTTGCGACGGTTTGCAACGATGCTGGCGTTGGCGGTCATTTCGATCGCCGCCTGCTGGTTGACGGCCAGCGACCAGTGGCGGGCGGAGAGCATTCCGCTCGTCTTGTTTGGCATGACCGTGGCAATCGCCTACGAGCGCGAACTGGCGCTGCTGCTTTCCGCCGTGGTGGCCTTGATCGTCTCGCTGTCGTTGGGCCAGGGGCTGGCCGAGTTTGTAATCTTGGTGGCGTCGGTGAGCGTGTCCATCCTCTTGCTGTCGCGCGTCCGCAGCCGGACGAAATTGATCTACGTAGGGTGTTGCGCCGCGGTCGTGACGTTCCTGACGGCGATGGGCGTCGGCACGATGGTCGGACAGGCGTTCGGACTCTCCAACGTCGCGCGGCTGAATTTTCCCGTCGGCTTGGCGTGGAGCGCCGAGGCGTCGTTTGCGGCGGCGTTGCTGACCGGAGCCGCCTGGCATGGTTTCTGTTGCGTCTTGGCCGGCGTCCTGATGACCGGCTTGCTCCCGTTCATCGAGAAGATCTTCGGGACCCAAACCGACCTGAGTCTGCTCGAACTGGGCGATCAGGCTCACCCGCTGCTGCAAGAGTTGGCGCGACGGGCGCCGGGCACCTACAACCACTCAATCAACGTCGCCTCGTTGGCCGAGTCGGCCGCCGAATCGATCGGAGCCAATGCGCTGCTGGTGCGCGTGGGAGCTTACTTCCATGACATCGGCAAGATGTTCAAGCCGGGTTACTTCGTCGAAAACCAGGGACAATCTGATAACCGCCACGAGTCTCTGGCTCCGGCGATGAGTACGTTGGTGATCATCGCCCACGTCAAAGACGGAGCCGATCTGGCGCGCCAGCACCACTTGCCGCAAACCATCATCAACTTCATCGAGCAGCACCACGGCACGACATTGGTTGAGTACTTCTACGAACAAGCGGCCAAGCAGAACGACCCTGACGACGGCGAAGTTGACGAAGGGAGTTTTCGCTACCCGGGCCCGAAACCGCAGACTCGCGAGGCCGGCGTGATGATGCTCGCCGACGCCGTCGAAAGCGCCGCGCGGTCGCTTGTCGAGCCGGCTCCGGCGCGGATCGAGAGCTTGGTGCGGGAGATCATGATGAAAAAACTGCTCGACGGCCAGTTCGAACAGTGCGCCCTGACGATGCAGGAATTGCACACGATCGAAGACAGCCTCGTGAAATCTCTCACCGCCGTATATCATGCTCGCGTCAAATACCCGGATCAACAAACGGCCTGACCGCCGCACGCCGGACCATGCAACCACTGCCGACCCCAAATGAAGACTTCTTCTCCGTCGAAGAGTCGACCGCGACCGCCCTCGGCAAGGCCGTCGCGGAACTCGCCGAACTGACCGGTCGCAGTCTCGTTTCCTTCGAATCGATGACGCTCGGCGAAATCTGTGCATTCGCCGAAGAGAGATATGATGAGTTGCCTGAATTCTGGCGCATCTGGAAAGACTGGAATCGACCCGATTTGGCGCAGCCGATGGGCGATTTGTAACATGCTCGAAGTTGAGTTATCGAACCGCCAGACGCGGATCCCCATCGCCGCCGATCAACTGCGCTCGGCGGTCCGCGCCGTCCTCGCCGACCACGGCGTCGACCAGGGGTCGATCAGCCTGGCCGTGGTCGATGACCGAACAATGCACGAGTTGAATCGGCGCTATTTGAATCACGACTACCCGACCG
The DNA here is from genome assembly GCA_030748485.1 of Pirellulaceae bacterium. Lineage (GTDB taxonomy): Bacteria > Planctomycetota > Planctomycetia > Pirellulales > Pirellulaceae > JASMLW01. The sequence goes on along the minus strand of JASMLW010000201.1, from coordinate 6,417 downwards.
ATGTACTCAGCTTCGTCCTCGAGTCAACCGCTGACGAAATGGACGGCCAGATCGTAGTGAGCGCGGATATGGCCGAGCGTCAGGCCGCAGACTACGATTGGGCGACGGAGTACGAACTCTTGCTTTACGTGCTGCACGGCGCACTCCATCTAGTCGGATACGACGACCACGATGAAGAGAAGAGAAAGTCGATGCGCGAGCAGGAGGACAACTACCTGGTCCGCTTTGGCGCGCCGCAGCGAAAAGAGTCGAACTGCCCGCCGGATTGTTCTCCACCGCGAGGAGGATCGGCGTGACACCTGTCGCACTCTTTTGGTTAGCCGCCGTCAGCCTCGCCTTCACAGCCGTCTCAGCCATTGGCGTCAAAGTGCTGCACGACTTCTCGCATCATGAACTCGAGACGTATTGCCGGCGACGAAAGAAGCTCGATCTGTTTCAGGTCATCGTGACTCGACACGACGACGTAGCGCTGGGAGCGGAGAGCTTTTACATTCTCTCCGCCGTGATGCTCGTCGTCACCGGTGCGCTCTGGCTATTTCAGGCTCCGACCCCGCCGACCGAACCGACCGCTGGCGAGTTGGCGCGAGCGGTGATCGCGATCACCGTCATCCTGCTGCTCGTCGGGAGCTGGATTCCCTGGGCTGTCGTCAGGCTCTGGTCCGCCCCGTTCCTGTTTCACACGTGGGCCGCATGGGTCGTCGTCGATCGCCTCATGTGGCCGCTCACCGTCGGTGTCAAAGTGATGGACAGTCTGATGAGACGAGCCGCCGGCCGTGAGGAGAACCGCGACGAAGAGGAGGAAGCGTTCGAAGACGAAATCCGCGCCATCGTTAACACGGGCCTCCGCGAAGGGCTGCTGGAAGAAGATGCGCGGGAAATGATCGAAGGTGTCATCGAACTCGGCGATGCGCGCGTCGCCAACATCATGACTCCCCGCAGTCGAGTCAATGCGCTCGAGACCTCGATGAGCTGGGGCGAAGTACTCGACTTCGTTATCGAAGCCGGACGGACTCGTGTCCCCGTCTTCGAAGGAAAACTGGATAACGTCGTCGGCGTGCTCTACGTCAAAGATCTCCTTCCGGAACTGGCCAAACAAGAATCGGATCGAAAAGCCGTTCACGAGCTGCTGCGGGAACCCTGGTTTGTGCCGGCGACTACGCCCGTGGATGACCTGCTCCAGGATTTTCTGCAGACCCGCAATCACCTCGCCTTGGTGAGCGACGAGTACGACGGAGTGGCCGGGGTCGTCACCATTGAAGATGTCATCGAAGAGATCGTCGGTGAAATCCGCGATGAGTCCGATCGGGAGGTGGAGCAGATTGAGATTCGTCTGCTCGGAGAAGGCCGAGCCGAGGTGCTCGCCAAAATGCAGATCGACGACCTCAACGAACAGATGGGAACGGCCATTCCAGAATCCGACGTCTACGATACGCTCGGAGGGTTTGTGATCGCCGAACTCGGGTATATCCCCTCGGTCGGCGAAATCGTCGAGGCCGATGACGTGCGGCTGGTCGTCATCGAAGCCGACAGACGTCGAATCGTCAAGCTGCTGGTCGATCGCCCCACCGAGCGGCCGGCCGAATCCGCCTAGCCGGCCGCGGATGAAAGGGACCGCCGATTTGGAATTCTCCCCGCAATCGTTTGTAATCGTCGCTGCACGATCCGCGCACACGATCCGACGAGAACTAGAGTCGTATGTCGAGTGAAAAGAGTTTCGCCATCGTTATTCGCGTGATTGATTTCAGCGAAACGAGCTGTGTGGTGACGTTGTTCACCGATCGTTTAGGGAAAATAAGCGCTCTAGCCAAAGGCGCGAGACGGCCCCAAGGCCCCTTCGAGTCTGCTATTGACCTGCTCTCGCTCTGTCGAATAGTGTTCCTCCACAAGTCGTCCGATTCACTGGACCTACTGACGGAAGCAAAGCTTGAGAAACGATTTCGCGCCGCCGCCCGCGGTTTGTCACATCTCTATGCGGGCTACTACGTCGCGGAATTGCTCAACGAACTGACAGACCCCGCCGATCCCCATCCAGAACTTTTTCAGAACGCCGAATCCGCCTTGCGCGAACTGGAACAAGGTGTGGATGTGCTCGACACTTTGCTGCGGTTTGAGTTGACGGCGTTGAGAGTGCTCGGCCACCTGCCGTCATTTTCGATTTGCGTTGGCTGTGGCGACGAGGTGAAGGAGACGAAGCGAGTAGCGTTTGGTGTATTGGCCGGTGGCGTCCTGTGCGGCCATTGCCGCGCGGGCCATCGTCAAGTGGTCAGCGTTAGTGCTGGAGCGATGGAACAACTCCGACACGCCGGTGATGAAAACGCCGGTGAAGAAAACAATGTATGCGGTCAAAACATCGCCACACCGCTGCGCGGTGAGATACGCGGCGTGATGAACCGTTTTTTGGTGAACCTACTGGGGCGGCAACTGCGTATGCACAGCTACCTACCTTACCAATAGCTCTTCAATTCAACAGACAACAGACCACGGAGGCGTCCCCGATTGGGCTGGACGCCTTGTGTGTTGAGGAATCTTGGGACAAGGACGTCCGTGAAAATGCATCGATTGAGCCGATTGCGCCTTTACGCCCTGACTTCATTGCTCACCACCGCGTCTCTGTGGAACTCGGGTTGCAGCTTGTTTCGCCCGCAGGACGACGCGATGGCCGCGTATGAAATGTCGCGCCGCGAGATCAATGGCGAGATGGTCAACAACCCCGAGTCGGACGACCGTTTGGGACTGGCGGACTTTTCTCCGGACAACATCAGTTCGACCTTCAAGAAAGCCACTGGAAACGGTCCAAACCCGACGCTCGCCAAGCGAGAGTACGCCGAGGCGGAGGCCGTTTACCGCCAGGCGGCTCAACTGCAAGGAGATCAACGGGCGCGTGAATTCGAGCGGTCAGCGGCGATGTTTGAGGCGGCCGCCAGTCGCTGGCCCGATTCGACCTTGCGTCAGGATGCGCTCTATTGGGCCGGTCAAGGCTTTTTCTTCGCCGACCAGTACCCCAAAGCGAACGACACCTTTGAGTTGTTGATTAAGGAGTACCCGAACTCCAAGTACATCGATCAGATCGCCGCGCGTCGTTTCTCCGTCGCCATGTATTGGGCCGATCTCGCCGAACTCCAACCCGAGTCTTTCTACTACGTGAACTGGAGTGACGAGAAGCGTCCGTGGCGCGACACCTATGGCAACGCGATTCGCATCTTCGACCGCATTCGCTTCGACGATCCTCGCGGGAAACTGGCCGACGACGCCACGATGGCCGCCGGCAACGCCTACTTTCGCGCGGGTAAGTTCATGAAAGCCGACGAATTCTATACGGACTTGAGAAAGACGTTTCCCAATAGCGAGCACCAGTTTCTGGGGCACTTTCTCGGCGTCCAAGCCAAGTTGAAGAGCTACCAGGGTCCGGACTATTCGGAAGACGCGTTGGTGGAAGCCGACAAGATCATCAAACAGATCAACCGGCAGTTTCCCCATCAGGCCGCCAAGCATCGCGATTACCTGGGCCGCGCCGCCGCCGAAACTCGATTCCTGATGGCCGAGCGTCGATGGAAGCGAGCGCAGTACTATCGGCGACTGGGCCAGAATCGCGCCGCCGGCATGTCGTATCGGCAGCTGTTGGATGAATTCGCGGACACACCGTTCGCACAACAGGCTCAAATTGAATTGGCTCAGGTCGCCACCGAGCCGCCCAAGCCGCCCCAACGTCTCAGCTGGCTCGTCAACGCATTTCCGTCTCACGAAGATACGAAACCGCTGATTGCCACCGCACCCGCCAACACACGACGTTGAACGGATGAAACGATCATACTCGCGTAGCCTTCGTCTGGCCGTTGTCGCTTGTACGGTTGTTTCCACGATTGGCTGCGCCGGTTACCAGATCGGCTCACGCTCCCTCTTCCGCAACGACGTGCAGACGATTCACGTCCCCATCTTCAAGTCCGACACCTTGCGGCGCAACCTGGGCGAATGGCTGACCGAAGCCGTCGTGAAGGAGATCGAACAGCAGTCGCATTACAAGGTCGTCGCGGCCGTGGACGCCGACAGCTTGCTCAGCGGCCGGGTCTTGTCAGAGACGAAACACGTGCTCGCCGAAAACCTCAACGATGAACCTCGCAACCTCGACGTCAATCTCTACGTGGAAGTTGAATGGCGAGATCGGGCGGGGAATGCGCTGATGCAACGCGTCTCGATCGCCCTGCCGTCAGCGGCGGTAAGCGTCAACGAGAAGTCGAACTTCATTCCCGAAGCGGGCCAGTCGATGGTGACAGCTCAGCAAGAGGCGATTCGGGCAATCGCGCGGCGCGTCGTTCAGGAGATGGAATACACGCCGCTTTGAGGTCGGGTCGCCAAACCCAACTACTGAGAATCGCCCCCTCGGCCGCCGTCTCCGTCGCCATCCGCGCTTTCGTCACGCAGTTCCGCATCTTGCTGCAGACTGCCGTCTCGACAACGATCTGCGAAGGCGAGACCGTAGCGATGTCCGGCCACACCGGAAAGCACAGCGCAAAAACCGACCGAGACGACCTGCGTGATGGAACCCAAGCCGAGCGTCATGGCCGCCATAACTGAGCCCAAGGCAGTGGCTGAGATGACCGACAGCCTGGTGAAGGTTGCCTGGGCCACTCTACCGGCGAGCGAGCCGAGCACGACGCCCAAAACAACTCCGGCAGTTGCACCGGCGACGCCAAAAATGACGGCCAGGACGGTGTGCAGCAACAGCAGCGTCCCGATCGAGAATCCGCCGGCTGACGTCGAAGTCATGAAGATGTCGAGCACGACTCCGTGACACAGTCCGGCGATCGTTCCACACGTGCCGCCTTGCACGCCGCCAACCAGCATTCCCACACTGGCTCCCTGCAACCACGGGCTCATCGGTAGCGTCGGCCGTATCACATCGCTCGCCGGACTCTCGTATGGGTTCTCCATTCGCTACGTGTCCAATCGGCCGGCGCGGCCATCGATGCCCCCGCAATCGGCGAACAGCGCCAACGCCTCGCGCGTCGCCGCCACGTCGTGAACGCGAATCACTTGCACGCCTTGGCGAGCCAACGCCAATGAAGCGCCGACTGTTGCCGACGTTCGTCCTCGTTTGGAATCGCCCAACACCTTGCCGATGAACCCCTTCCGAGAATGGCCGAACAGCAACGGGTGGCCGAGCGAATGAAACCGCCAGGCGTTCGCCATCAAAGTCAGGTTGTGCTGATGCGTCTTGCCAAAGCCGATGCCCGGGTCTAGGCAAATCGACTCCGCCGACACCCCCGCCGCCGTCAACCGTTTCACTCGCTCCGCCAGATAGGCCTGGATGTCATCGACAACGCCTTCGTAGCGGGGCGCGTCCTGCATCGTTTGCGGTGTCCCTTGCATGTGCATCACACACAACCCGGCGCCCGACGCCACCGCCACTTCGACCATCCGCGGATCACCTTCCATTCCCGTGACGTCGTTGATGATCTCAGCTCCCGCTTCCACTGCGGAGGCGGCCACCGCCGACTTGGACGTGTCGATCGAGATCGGAATCGCCAGTTCGGTGGACAGTGTTCGCACAACTTCGATTGTCCGGCGGAGTTCTTCGTCAATCGCGATCGGAGTCGAATACGGCCGCGTGCTCTCGCCGCCGATATCGATGAGATCCGCGCCTGCGGCAGCCATCGCGCGGCCGTGATCGCAAGCTGACTCATAACGGTCGAATTTGCCGCCGTCGGAGAAGCTGTCGGGCGTGGCGTTGAGGATGCCCATGATGAGCGGCCGCGCGCCGAATTCGAGCACTCGGGAACCCAGTCGCCAACGCGCGGCGCGAGCGGGCCATAATGAAGTCGAGCGGTTCGGGGAGTCCATCAATTCACCTTAGCACGTCGATGGAGTGCGGGAAGTGGACACTATGTTTGCTAGCACCTGTGGGTGATGCCGCAAGTCGTTATATCGCAAGGTTTTTTCGTCCCCGGCCGCACTGGCGCTGAGCCTGAACGACATTGACCCTGCAGGCGACTTACGGGATACTTTCGCGGTTCGACCCAACACTCGACGATCGACAGGGCGTCCATGGCGACAGCCGCACAGACAGAGTTGACCGAATACTGCGAAGCGACCGCGCGGGCGGCGAAGGAGGCCTCCGCCGCGCTCGTCCGCTTGACGGGTGACCAGAAGAACAAATGGTTGCTGGCGTCAGCCGCAGCGCTGCGAGCGCGCGCCGCGGACATCGCAGCGGCCAACCAGCAGGACTTGGAAGCCGCTCCCGGTTTTGGCTTAACGGAAGCTCAAATCGATCGGCTTCGGTTGACACCTGAGCGTATCGAGGGGATCGCAGTCGGGCTTGAGGAAGTCGCTGCGCTGCCCGACCCGGCGGGCGAGGTGATCGAGTCGTCGCGGCGACCCAACGGACTGGAGATCGCCAAGGTCCGCGTGCCTTTGGGAGTC
>JASMLW010000200.1 GCA_030748485.1 Pirellulaceae bacterium | reverse complement strand
TGATCGATCATGATCTCGAGGCAGGTCCTCTGAGCATACTTGACCTGCCGAACGACCCGCCCCTCCCGGCCAAACAGGGGGTGCAACGGGTATTCTATTCTGGCATACCCGTGGTAGCGGGCATCGAAAACATCACTCTGGTGAGCGTAGCTACGGCGGATGCGGGCCCCACGCGGAACGTAGCGGCGGAGGCGGGGCCCCACGTTCTGGCGAACGTAGCGACAGCTAATTCGATCGAGCTCACGACGCGATGCTGGCGACCATCGCGCCCGAGTCGTTCACCGTGCTGCATCGTCTCGACGCTCACATCTTTGCGTTCAACGAGTAGCTCGCGGGCAACGGGCGTGGCGATCTATCGATGTAAGATCTATCGATGTAGATCGAGCGGGAGTTACTTGTCCGGCTTCTCGTCACTTCTTCCGAAAGAAACGATCAGCGTGGCGAAGGCGCCGAGGAGCAGAATTCCGGCGGACCAATACGCTTCCACTGAAAAATTGTCGCGCGCGTACGTGATGCTCGAGTAACTGAGGAACAGGCATAATCCGACGAACACGATCGGCGTGACGGGGTAGCCGATGACACGGTACGGCTTGTCGACGTCGGGCTTCTGCCGCCTCAGCAAGAACAGACTGATCGCGACGAGCGTTGCAAAACACCAATAGACGGGGGTCGTGAAATCGAACAAGTTCTGGAACCCATCGTCGTAGCGCCCAAAGCCGATGATCAGCGCCAAGATCATCAATGTCTGCAGCACCAAGGCGGCGATCGGCGCGTCGAACCTACCGCTCCACCCGCCGAGCCATGACAGTTGTTTGTGGTCGCGTCCAACCGCGAACAAGATGCGCGAGCCGGCCATCAGCGCACCGTTCATCGCCCCTAAGCTCGATGCGCAAATCAGAATGCTGATGCCGACGCGGCCGACATCGCCGAACCGCAGCGCCATCACGTCCGCGGCGACGGCTTCGGACCCGGCCACGCCCGCCAACCCCAGCGCTCGCAAAAACGCGAAGTTGACCAGTACGTAAACGGCCGCGACGGCAAAGACTCCAAAGGCCAACGCGCGGAAGATATTTTTCTGCGGATCGCGGACCTCGGCCGCCACGCAGGAGACTTCGTTCCAGCCGCCGTAGCTAAACAACACCAACAGGATGGCCAACCGCACTGACTTGGACGACTCACTCGACGTGTCCCCCTTCGCCTGGTCGGATGAATCGGCGGCGGCCGGATCAGCAGGACCCTTGTCAGCTGCCGTTTCGGTCGTCGCCTCGGACGGCTCGGCGCTCGCCGATTCGGCGGGCGGAGCAGCGGCGGGCAGCAAGAAAAACGCCGTCAGGATGATCGCGAGCAGGCCGACCAACTTGGCCACGTTGAGAACATTCTGTGTCGTCTTTCCAGATGTAACGCCGAGCAGATTGAGCGCGGTGAGGACAACGGTCGCGCCGCACCCGTAAGCGATCATCTCGACGTTGCGCCACGGTGCGGGAACGTCGAGTGGAACTATTTCACGCGCAAACCGGGCGAACACGAACGCCATCATGCCGATGTTGCCTGGGCGAATGATCCAGAACTCGGCCCACGAAAACAAGAATCCAAAATGGCGGCCCAACCCTTTGGACAGGAAGACGTAGTCGCCGCCCTCCCGCGGGAAGCTCGTCGTCAACTCGACGTAGCAAAACGCGGCGATCAGCGCTATCACACCGCCAAAGATCCAAACGCCGATCAACTCCGTCGAACTGCTGGTATTGCTGGCGATGTCCGGCGTTGTCTCGTAGATCCCCGACCCGATAATCACGCCGATAATGATATTGATGGTGTCGAAGAGGTTGAGCTGGCGACGCGGTTGCCCTGATTGACCGGGTTTGGAAGGCTTGGACATGGCGACAGGGTAACCGCTTTGCGACAAATGAGCGAGATGACGAATTCCAGCTCACCCGTTCGCATGACGAGCGGACTGACGAGCGGCTTGATCAACTGGCTCGAACAAGTGGACGGCGACGCCCGCTGACCTTAGCCTAGAGCGACTGGTTTCTCGATAACACGGAGAGTGAGATGTCGAAACAGACGTTCGCGCCCGCAAGCCAACTGCTCCTCATCCTCGCGGCAACTGTGATGGCGGCGGCCGATTCGTCGAACGCTCAACAGCGAATCGTCGACGACTACGACCAATGGCGGGAGGCGCTGAATTCTCGGGCGGCCGTCGCCGCGGCGCGAATTACCGCGGCGCCCGGTTTTGAGGTCTCGCTGATTCGCTCGGCCAAACCGGACGAAGGTTCGTGGGTCAGCATGGCGTTTGATCCAACCGGTAGAATCATTCTCGCCCGCGAGGACAAGGGGCTGCTGCGGCTGACACAAGCGAGCAACGACAAGACGAAGTTGGAGACCGTGCAAGACTCGTTGCTCGAATGCCGCGGTCTGTTGTTTGCTTTTGACGCCTTGTATGCGAACGCGAACAACTCGAAGGGACTCTACCGCCTCCGCGACACGACGGGCGACGGCGTCTACGACGAAGCGAAACTGCTGCGCAAGACGCCCGGAGGTGTCGGCCATGGTCGCAACGATTTGGCGTTGGGGCCGGACGGTCACATCTATTTGATCCACGGCAACGATGTCCGACTACCCAACGACTACGTCAGTTCGGGTTCGCCCCATCGGAACTTTCAGGAAGATCGTCTGCTCCAGGCCGGCTGGGACCGGCAACTCTTCAACGCCGGTGTGAAACCGCCGGCGGGACACGTGATCCGCACAGACCGCGACGGCCGCAAATGGGAGTTGGTCGCGGGTGGCTTTCGCAATCCTTTCGGGATCGCATTCAATGGCGACGGCGAAATGTTCACGTACGACGCCGACATGGAATGGGACGTGGGCGCTCCCTGGTACCGGCCGACGCGGATTAATCACATCGTCTCAGGCGGCGACTACGGTTGGCGGCAAGGCGTAAAGAAATGGCCCGGCTTCTACGCCGATAGTTTGCCGACGACCCTCGACATCGGACTGGGATCGCCAACCGCGGTCGCGTTCGGTCAGCAGGCGAAATTTCCAGAGAAATATCGGCGAGCGCTTTACGTCTGCGATTGGGCGTACGGGCGAATCCTGGCGATTCACCTCGACCCCAACGGAGCCAGCTATCGCGCGAAAGAGGAGTTGTTTGTCAAAGGCCGTCCGCTCAACGTCACCGATGTAGCCTTCGGACCAGACGGAGCCATGTACTTCATCACGGGAGGCAGAAAGACTCAGTCGGGACTCTATCGCGTGCGTTACACGGGTCCGTTGGATGAAGTCGTCGAACCGACGCCCGCCGCAGCCGCGCGGCTGGCCGCCTCTGCGAAAGCGCGCTCACAGCGCCGCCGTCTCGAGTCGCTCCATCGTCCGCTGAAGGACGCCGTTCCGCGAATCTGGCCGAGTCTGGGAAGCGATGATCGTTGGCTTCGCTACGCGGCGCGAATTGCGCTCGAGCATCAACCGATCGACCAATGGCGCGATCGAGCGCTGAGGGAAGATGATCCGGCAGCTGGAGCCGAAGCGCTGTTGGCGCTGGTTCGAGTCGGCGATGACTCCGATCGCCGTCGCGGCTTATCGAAGCTCGCTCAACTTCCCTGGAAGGCCTCCGACAAAGCTGCGCCGCTGACGATCGCGCGGGCGACCGCTGTCGGCGTCGGCCGGCTGGGCGAGATGACCGCCGATCAGAAGAGTGAACTGCGCCGCGCTTGGGAATCGCGATTTCCCAGTGGCGACCCCGAGATCGACCAGATCGTCTGCGAGTTGTTGGTCGAGTTCGATTCGCCCCTGGCCGTACCATCGGTCTTGAAGCAATTGGCGAAAGCCAAGACTCAAGAGGAGAAACTCTCCTACCTGTTCGCCTTGCGACTAGCCAAAAGCGGCTGGACGAAAGCGCGGCGGCGCAGCTATTTCTCCATGCTGCAAGATGCGCGTCAGTTCTATGGAGCTCGCTTCATGCCGCAGTTCATCGACGGAATTCGCGCCGACGCCGTCGCTGGGCTCGACGAAAAAGAAAAACTCGAACTGGCTGCCGTGCTCCAGCCGCCGCCATCCGAACCGCCGAAGTCGCAACTAGCGGAGCTCAAGAAGCGGGAGTTCGTCAAGCGTTGGGAGATGGATGACCTGGCCGGTTCGGTCGCCGAGTTGCACCGACCGGGCGGCATGGCCGATCGCGATTTGAAACAAGGAGCTCAAGTCTTCGAACAAGCGCTTTGCGGGAAGTGCCATCGAGTGGTGCGAGGTGGCGGAGATCTCGGGCCCGAACTGACGGACGTCACGAAACGATTCTCCGGACACGACATCCTCCGCTCCATCCTCGCTCCATCCGAAGTCGTCGCCGAGAAGTACCAGAACACAACCGTCGTCGATAGCCAGGGTCGAGTTACGACAGGGCGAGTCTTTGCGGAATTGGGAGGCAAGCTGGTGATCGGCGTCAATCCATTCGACCTCAACGCCAAGACCGACGTGGCGCTAGACCAGGTTGATGAACGCTTCCCGTCGCTCGTCTCGCCGATGCCGAGCGGCCTGTTGGATACGTTTTCGAAGGCGGAGATCCTCGATCTGCTCGCCTACATCGACAACGCGGCCAACGAGGCCAAGGAGAAGCGATGAGTGATCGAGATGCTCCGGCCGTCCGATGGGGAGTGATCGGCTGCGGCGATGTCGTAAAAAGACGCGTCGCTCAAGCAATCCTCAACGACCCCGACAGCGAACTGACAGCCCTCTGTCGCCGCGATGCGTCGAGGTTGGCGGACTTCGGTCGAGAGTTCGGCGTCGAACGTCGGCACACGTGTTGGCGGGAGTTGATCGAGCAGGGCGGCCTTGACGCCGTTTACATCGCCACGCCCGTCTCGTTGCATCGCGAGCAGACGATGGCCGCCGCGAATGCCGGCTTGCATGTGCTGGTTGAAAAACCGATGGCGATGCGCGCGGCGGAGTGCGCGGAGATGATCGCGGCGTGTGAGCAGGCCGACGTGCGTCTGGGCGTCGCCTACTATCGGCGCTTCTACCCTGTCGTCGAGCGCATCCGGCAGCTCATCGAGAGCGGTGAAATCGGCAGCGTGTTGCACGTGGATGCGATTACGGCGACGCCTTTCCTTTTTCGCGGGGACGAAGACGGTGCGTGGCGAGTCGATCTGGAGCGGGGAGGCGGCGGAGCGTTGATGGACATCGGCAGCCACCGCATCGATCTCTTCCTCCACCTCTGCGGCGAGCCGGCGGAGATTCGCGGCGTCTGTTCAACGGTCGCCGCCGATCACGCCGCCGAGAATTGCGCCGTCCTGGCGATGACGTTCTCCGGCGGAAGCACGGCCACAGCGCGCGTCTTTTTCGGCGGCGGCGTCGACCCGGACGAATTCTCCGTGTTGGGCACCGCGGGACGGTTGATCTCCGCGCCCCTCAACGACGGCGGTCTGGCCATTGAAACAGCGGCCGGCGTGCGCCGCGAACAGCACCCGCCTCACGAAAACTTCAACTCACCACTAATCGCCGACTTCGTGCGGGCGATCCGCGAGCGACGCCCGCCCCTGATTGACGGAGCCGCCGGGGCTCAAACCAACTCGGTGATGCAGGCGTGCTACGAAAACGCCGGCGCGACCTGGGTGTGAGAAGTGGCCGTCGCCAGACGGTCGGGCGTCGCGACGAAGCTTCGCATCAAACGAACCGCCTCCACGTTCTGGCGAACGTAGCTACAATCGACAACGCAGCCACAATCGACAACGCAGCTACCGTCGCCAGACGGTGGAGCATCGCGACGAAGCTTCCCATCGAACGAACCGCCTCCACGTTCTGGCGAACGTAGCTACAATCGACAACGCAGCCACAAAACGTAGCTACCGTCGCCAGACGGTGGGGCGTCGCGACGAAGCTTCCCATCAAACGAACCGCCTCCACGTTCTGGCGAACATAGCTACAATCGACAACGTGGCTACAATCGATAACGTCAGGACGAAGGGGAGGGAGTGATGAGCGCTGAACGCGACAACGCTTTTCAAATGTCGGCGTCCAACATTCGATTCGGCGCCGGGTGCACGCGCGAAGTTGGACTCGATCTGCGCGACATGCAGTTAAAGCGGACTCTAGTGATCATCGATCCCGCGCTGATCGATCTGCCTGTCGGGCAAACAGTCCTTGAATCGATGCGATCGGCCGGTGTCGGGTTTGATGTGTACGACGGCGTTGTCGTGGAACCGACCGACGTCAGTTTTCAACGAGCATCGACGACCGCCACCGAGGGCGGTTACGACTCCTTTGTCGCCGTGGGCGGCGGCAGCGCGATCGACACCGCGAAAGCGGCTAATCTCTACTCGACGCACCCCGCCGAATTCTTCGCCTATGTCAACGCGCCGATTGGCGCGGGGCGACCGGTTCCCGCACCCCTCAAGCCGCTCATCGCCATTCCAACAACGGCCGGCACCGGTAGCGAGACGACCGGCGTAGCGATCTTCGACTATGTCGAGAAACGGGCGAAGACCGGCATCGCTCACCGCTTTCTCAAGCCCACCCTGGGCATCGTCGATCCGGAGAACACGCGCACCATGCCGGCGGAGGTCGCCGCGGCAACCGGACTCGACGTGCTCAGCCACGCGCTCGAGTCGTACACGGCGATCCCGTTCAACACGCGTCCCAAACCCGCGCGTCCGCTCGAACGCCCTGCTTACCAGGGATCCAATCCGATCAGCGACATGTGGGCGCTGCGAGCCTTGGAGATCGTCCGCGATTACCTGCGACGAGCCTTTGACGACACGTCGGACGACGAAGCTCGCAGCCAAATGATGATCGCCGCCGCGATCGCCGGCATCGGCTTCGGCAACGCCGGCGTCCATTTGCCGCACGGCATGTCGTACCCGGTCGCTGGTATGATCCGGGACTATCAACCGGCTGGCTACAATGTGGACCATCCGATCGCGCCGCACGGAATCTCCGTGATCCTCAACACGCCGGCCGTGGCGAGGTTCACGGCTCCGGCCTCGCCCGAGCGGCACCTTCGCGCAGCCGCCGCACTGGGAGCGGACGTTCGCGACGCCGGGCCCGATGACGCCGCCGCCGTGCTGGCCGATCAGGTTGTTCAGTATCTACAGGATTTGAGAATTCCCAACGGTCTGTCGGCGATCGGTTATGGCAACGACGATATTCCCGCGCTGGTCGAGGGAACTCTGCCGCAACACCGCGTGACAAAGCTCTCGCCGGTGGAAGCAGGCGCTGACGAACTGTCCCGATTGTTCGCCGACTCGATGACCATCTGGTAGTCCGCCAGATCAGTTGGCGAGCGGGCCGAGGCGAAGCGCGCGTTGCGCGGTCAACCGTCGGTCGCGATCGATCGAAGCATCGCTCGCATCCTGCTCCACGATCGCGCGGGATTCAGGCAGTACGAAGCGCAACAACTCGGCGAGCCGATAACGCTGAGGCAGCGAGCATCCTTCGCTCTCTTTGAGCAAACCGCGGGCGGCGACATCGCCGAAGCGGGCAACGAAGGCGACTCGGTCTCGATCCGCCGCGTACCACGCAGGCTCTGGATTGTCGATCGCGCTGCGCAGCGCGCCGTATTGCATCGCGCGGCGAAAGGCTCCTTCTGGATCGGCCAACAAGACTCGCCAAGCTTCGCCGCGATCAGCAGCTGACGTGTTCGGCGCGGTCGCATTCCGCCACGGAAGGTCCAGCGGATTGTCGGTCGGCGGTCGCCGAGCGGCTCGCGGGAGCTGGAGGTGACCGATCGCCACCGCCGCGTCTCGCTTACGTTCGGTGGTGTCGAAGATCTCTCGCAGGCGCCGGATCGCCCGAGAATCGCCGATGCGTTCAAACGCGGCGACACACGTCAGATGATTGTGAGCCTCTTTACCCCGGACGTGCTCCAGATAGTACGACTCGACAAACGGATACAGAGTCTTGTCGCCCCCTTTGAATCGGACGATCGAAACGAGCCGTTCCCCCATCCAATCCGGCAAGCCGCGGCGATACTTCAACGTGGCGATGTCTTGCGGGTTGGCCAAGTCGGCGATTACCTCGATCGCCGACGGCAGTTCTACCTTGATGTCGTTCGAAGTGCGATAAGCGGCAAGCGCCTCGGACAACTGCATCCTGTATCCAGCTCGCCCCAAAGCGCGCATCACGCGCGGGGCCAGCCGGGGGTGTCTTTCGCGCAACGAATTGAGCAGAGGCAGGGCCTTTTCTCCGCTGGGATCGGACCGCAGCACGAGATCGAGGTACTGGATGAAAGCGCTCTCCGAAGCGGCGGCGACGTGGTCGGCGATGCCAGCGAGCTCGTCAAATCGGTCGGGCAACGTCATGTGCGCCAACGCCTGAGTCGCCCCCTGCACGAGCAGAGCATCTCCCGCCCGGTGAATAAACTGAATAATCCCCGCCGCAGCCTGGGGCGATCGAAACGTCGACAACGCGTGGTAGGCGGCGTTCTGACGCCGCCATTCAAAGCTGGTCGATGTCACTTTGCCGGCGCGAGCTTTCTCGCGCAACTTCACGTCGATCTGCGCCAACACAAACGGCAGCGCCGCCGACTTGTCGGCGATTGACAAGTGTTGAATTAGCTTCAGCGACTCGAGCGCCGTTTTTGGATGCGATTTGGCCAACTTCAATAGAGCCGCCAAATTCGATTCAGTGTCGATCCCCGCCTGGCAGAATATGAATCGACGTCCCATCCGCTCGTCAAAATCGAGCTCGTCTTCCTCGAGCAAAGCGACGCGACTGGCCAGCTCGGCCAACGCTACCGGAGTTAACACGTCGTTGTCGTTCGACGAACGCTGTTGAAAACGTTTGAGGTCATCGTCCGATTTCAGTCGCGGCGACGCGCATTTTTCCAGCACCCATTCATGCAGTTCTCGAGCTCGACGAGCTTTATGCATGTTGCTCTGCAGCGACTTGAGAAGCGTACCGAAGTCCGGATGATCGCGGGAAATCCTGGCAGCGAGTTGTTCCGCTTCCCAGGGTTTCTTCGCATCCAGCAGCGACGAGTAGAGAGCGGACATCAATAGCGGGCGGACCGTCCGGTTCCGTGTCTTCTCAATCAACTCACTGAGGTCCTGATGAACTCTTCCGTCACGGTTCGGGAAACGACTCAGCCACGGCGCGCCGTCTTTGGTGAGATCGACCGGCGCCAGATGCACCATCGTCGCGTCTCCGCCGAGCCGACCGTGAAAAGTGCGGAGTCCATCCTTGGCAACGTCGATAGTATGTGGGGCGGGTGCGATGATCGGCTGAATTCCCGCTGGGCACGTTACCGTGACGGCGACGTTGCCCGCCGCGGGAAAAACGGTTGACAGCGCCGAACCGCCCGTGCGAAACGAAGAGCTCAAGGGATGCACTAGCGGAACCAAGTCGATCTCGTGCTCGAGCGTAACGGCTGCTGTTTCACCGGCCTTCAGCGGCGCGTCAAATGAAACGAGAACCGGCACGTAGAGTTCCCGCCGCGCTCGTCCGCGACGCTGTGGCGGTGGGCTCGGTCGACCGAGCTGGGCGAGGACCGACGGATCTCGCCAAAAATCTCGCACGGCGAGCGGCTGCGCGTCGCGCCTTGGCGTCAGGCGTCCCGTAAACGGGCTGATTGTCGATTCGTCGAACCCCCACTTCGACAGCTGCTTTGTCGCCGCCTCGTCTTTTGCATCGAGTTGCCGCCGAATGTCCGGGAACATCTTTCGGACCAAAGATGTGGTGGGCGATTGGCCGCCGCGATCGATAAATGACGCCATCTCCTGCGAGGTGATCAAGTCAAGCTGATTGACATCGTGCAGGTGCTTGAGAATCGGTCCGTGCAGGAGCTCTTGGGATTCACGCAAGGATCCCCACACGTCTCGCAACTTCGGCGACAACTCAGCCAATTCCGGCTTGGATGAAATCCACTTGTCGAACTGGGACCGCCACGCTTGTTCGTAGGGACGGTAGAGCTCCGGATCGAACTCGTTCAGGATCGAAACGTACTTCCATCGTCGGTGCTCGCCATCGATTCTCAACTTCGGGTCAATCTCGGGCATCAACTTGACGAGGTGGCCAAAGAAGGAATCCCCGCTGGCGACGTAGACCACCGTGTAGTCCAAATCGTCGGCGTGGATCAGATGCCGCCGCGCTCGCTGCTGAAACTCTTCCGTGACGTCGTTGATTTCGCGCCGCGATTCGGTCAGCTTGCGGAATCGGGTCACTAACTCTAACAGCACGTCGTCCTCTTCAATCCACTTGTCGATCCGCTCGCTCCACAGGATGTGTTGTTTATCATCGGGCTGACCGCGAACTCGCGACTGCGAATCGAGCAACGCCTCAGTGGTTGCTTCCACGAGTTCGTCGTCCACGGCCACGCTGCACCAAGTCATGCCAGTTCGCTGGTGACGCCAAGTCAGGGGAGCGGCGATGGGAAAGACTCGGCGAGCGCCGTCGGCTCGATCTGAGGTGTTGTGGAGGACGAATGAAGTGCGGATGCTGGCCGTCAGCGCATTCTTTTGTGGTGATGAGGCGAGAACGATGCGGACCTGACCTCGCTCGATACGAACGCCTTCCCCGCGCGCGGGGTTCGTACAGACGACGAACAGGAGAGCAATGACGGCCAGCGTGAGGTCTTGGCGTGGAATCCAAACTCGAGACATGACGCGCTCCCAACTTCCGCATTCACATCGGCAACTCTTACTGATTATATCGCTCCCGTTGGTCGCTGGAATCCTTCGAGGGAAGCCCCGCATCCTCAACGCCACGAGTGGCAGTGGAGGATTGCGAATTATCTTGAGACCGTCGGACGTCGCGGGTGATCTGGCAATCAAACGAGGCGCCTCCACGTTCTGGCGAACGTAGCTACAAAGCTGCCGCTCGGACCGACTTCGCCCGCTCCCGTTGGTCGCTGGAATCCGTCGAGGAAAGCCCCAGATCTTCAACGCCGCAAGTGGCCGCTCGGCTTGAGCTCTTAGAACCGCACGGTGGCTTGGATGAAGAAGAAGTCGGCACTGGGAGACGCCGCGGCCGGCACGATGGTCGCGCTCTGGAAATATGAACCGCCCCAAAAGTGCGAGTAGCCGAACGTGACATTGGTGCGCGGAGTCGGCGTGACGACGAGAGCCAGGTCGAGTTCCTGACCGATCCAGCCGCCGGACGCTCCCGTCGCGTCGCGGTAAATCGGCGCCCCACCCGCGTTGTACAAGGCGTCTCGAGCCTGTTGCAGATTGAACGCGTGATACCAGATCAGCACTTTCGATCGCTCAGTCGTGTGCAGGATTGTGAGCAAGTTGGCGTCGGTGATGTTCTGGCGGCCGACGATATCCATGAAGCCGAAGTACTTGTGGCCCAGCGGATAGTATTGGTGAAACGTTTGATGCTGTTGGTCCGTAGGATCGCTGTCGCCCGACGCCCAGTCGTAGTAGCCTGTCACGAGCGGCTTGAAGGGCATACAGTCGAAGGACTTGCCGAGCCCGATGGTAAAGAACCCGGCGGACGTACTGTCGTTGGCGAAGCGGCCAAACTGGTATCCGCCTTCAGCCTCGAACTGCCAACCGCCGTGCTTCTTCGTGTAGCGGGCGCCAAAGGTGTTGGCGTCGAAACCTCCCAGCATCGCGTCTTCGCCGCGAACGGCGGTCTGATCGTTTTCGTCGAAGCGCAGGAAGTAGACATCCAAATTACCGCCGACGACACCTTGACGCGTTCCGTAGACGCCGATGAACTCTTGGCTATTGTCTGGATGATCGAAGTTTCGGTCGTGCGGAAGATGCTGACCGAACGTCACCGGTCGCGTCCAGAACGCGTCAATCGCCCAGTTCGGCCCATTCCACAACCCCTTGACGCCGTCCCAGGTTCGCCGCGTGTTGCCCCAGTCGAGCGGCGCGATCAGCCGTTGGACTCCGTACTGCAGTTCCTGCCGCCCAACGCGAACGTCCAAACTGGCGCAACAGTCGTCCCACACCGTCATGTCGGCGAACAGATTGATCGCGTCAAAACGATTGACCTCGATCCCGCGAGCCGGGAAGACGTTGCCTGTGATACTGGCGTCCACCGCCTCACCGTAGATCCGAAATCGGTCGCCCAACTCAAGATTGGAGTAGAGCCGCAACCGCTGTAGCAGGAAGTCGTCACTCGCGCCGCTGAGCGGTCGAGTTCGCATATTGTGTTCGTTGTGCCACCGGATTCGGTACTCACCGCCAAGATCGAGTGTCGCCCAAGGCGCGATGCTCATCCGCTTGAACGACTCTCCCAAGTGCCAATCGTCGTAGCAGGGGTCGCAAAGGTAGTCGAAACGATTGTCGTAGAAGACGCCCTTGTAAGCGCCTTTGACGGCGCCTCCGAGCGCTTTGCCTTTGGCGCAATCACAGGCGAGCGCTTTGCACGAGCAGCCGGGCTCGTCGCCCTTTTGAGCAACGTCCTGCTGTCCGGCGTCTTTCTGCGCCGCGTCCTTCCGACTCGACTGAGACGCCGGTTTCACAGCGTCGTCGCCAATCGAGGCGGAGATGGCTGAGGACGAGAGGGCGGTTGTGGAAGTCGGCTTTTCGTCGGTCGCGCTGGTCTGCGCCGTCGCGCTGTTGATGAATGCCGTGTTGATGAATGCCGACAGCATGCACATGCACAACGTGCAGGCAAAGAGTCCATTGCGCATCGGTCTACCCCGTGAGCAGGTCCAAGAGTCTCGGTGGACCATCCCGCCCCTCACGACGCTCCGCCAAGCGGTGTTCATCCGAGAGCTATCGTGGTCCTACAACGCTCAGAATCGGCGCGACTGCACAAATTGGGTCATTCCCAATCGAATTCGGCAACGTTTTACCGTCGTCGCGCGCCCGTTGTAGTGGTTCGGCAAACCTTGCTGGTCGTCAGGAGATGGAAAACCTGGGGCAAATGCGTCGGAGCCGCGTTCATGACCTAGGTTTTTGAGTTCCAACATCATTTTTGCGAACGCGCGAGTTCTGTTGCTGAGTCGGGGGTAGAGATGATGAGTGGTCAAATAGACGCACTGTCGCGCACTCCCGTCTCCTCATTCATCAAGGAGATTGCACTGCCCCTGATCGTCTCCCAGCCGATTCGTTACAGACCGGCTGACGCAAAACGGCTGGCCGATCTGTTATCGGCGGAAGTTCAGAGCATCGCCGCCGCGAGTCGCGAGTAGCCGACCTCTCGCTCAACCAGAAAACAGTCATTACCGTTCGTGGCAAAGGACACGAGAAATGTCACTCACCGTCGCCAAGAAACTCGTCATCGGATTTTCCGCGCTCATGGTCTTGATGGCGGGTGTCGCCGTCGTCGTATGTTGGAAAATGTCGAGCGTACGAACGATTCAAACAGCGATCGAGACCGAACGTGTGCCGGCGACGATGGCCGCGTCCGAAGTGCTCAATGGGGTGAATCGATCGTTGGCGAGCCTCCGCGGCTATATGATTCTCGGCAAAGATGAGTTTCGCCAAGAACGCAACGAATCCTGGAAATCGATTGAGACGGCGATGTCGCATTTGGTCGACCAGTCGAGTGGCTGGGAAAAACAACGCGACGTCCAGGCCGCGACGGAGCTCAACGAGTTGCTCGTCGAATTCCGCACATCACAACAAGAGATCGAGGACATCTGTCAGGCTGACAAGAACCTTCCCGCCACGAAACTGTTCACAGACGAAGCGGCTCCTCGAGCCACGCGGATGTTAAGTGCGATCTCCGAAATGATCCATGAAGAGGCGACTCTCGAGCCGACCCCGGAGCGGCGGCGAGTTTTCGCCAGCCTGGCGAACTCGCGCGGTTCGCTCGCCAATTGCCTGGGCGCCATCCGCGCTTACTTGCTGACGGGCGACGACTCTTGGCAAGCTGAATTCCAAAAACACTGGGCGGCGAACTCCAGCAATGTGGAGGAGCTGCGGGCCGGCGCGCACATGCTCACGACTTCGCAGTCGGAGAGATTCGCTGAGTACGAGTCTGTCCGCGGCGAATTCGCCCCGCTGCCGCAACGGGCCTTTCAGATTCGGCGGAGCGATGCCTGGAACGTCGCCAACTCGCTGCTGGCGACCGAAGTGGCGCCTCGAGCTGAGCGGGCAAGTGTGCTCGTCAGATCGCTCGTCGACAGTCAGAAGCAGCAGCTGCAAGAGGACATGACAACCCTGAACGCCGAAATCGGATCGCTCAAGCTCCTCGTGATCGGCGCTACCGTGGTCGGTATTCTCCTCGGCGGTTTCATCGCCTGGTTGCTGGTGAGATCGATCACGATGTGCATTCGAGAGATCACCCGTCGCCTCCAGGATATCGCCGAAGGCGACGGAGATTTGACCAAACGGCTCGATTCCGATCGTCAGGACGAATTCGGCGAAATGGCCCACTGGTTCAATACCTTCGTGCAAAAGCTGCGGACGATCATCATTGAGATGAGTCGCAACGCCAATGTGCTGGGTGTTTCGTCGACCGAACTATCAGAGGTGGCGACCGACCTTTCCACCGGGGCTAGTCAAGCGACGAAACAATCGACTTCCGTGGCGTCCGCCGCCGAGGAAATGTCGGTCAACATGAGCACCATGGCGCAATCGACCGAAGCGGTGTCCGAGAATGTCAAGAGCGTCGCCCTGTCACTGGACGAAATGACCACGTCCATTAACGAAGTCGCGCAGAATACGGAAAAATCAGCGACCGTCGCTAGTCACGCAGCAGATCTGGCTCACGTCAGTAACGAAAAAGTCACGGCCCTCGGTGAAGCGGCTGACGAAATCGGCAAGGTCATCGGCGTAATTCAGGACATCGCCGAGCAAACCAACTTGCTCGCCCTGAACGCCACCATCGAAGCCGCCCGCGCCGGCGAAGCGGGCAAAGGATTCGCCGTCGTCGCCACAGAGGTCAAACAACTCGCCAAACAAACAGCCACAGCGACCGACGACATCCGCAAACGAATTGAGGGAATCCAAAGTTCGACCGGCGAAGCGGTCGAGTCGATTCGCGAGATCGGCGAGGTCATCAAGAACGCCAACGACGTTTCCCGCGTGATCGCAGCGGCCGTGGAAGAACAGAACATCACAACCAAGCAGATCTCGGAGAGTGTCGCGCAAACCGCCTCCAATGCGGAGTCGGTCGCGACCAGCGTGAATGAGTCCGCGTCGGCCAGTCGCGAGATCACTCAAAACATGGCCAAGGTGGACGAAGTACTCCGCCGGACGGCGACCGGCGCCGTGCGCTCGAAAGAGTCGGGAGACAATCTCAACACGCTGGCCAACGACATGCAGTCGCTGGTCGGACAGTTCAAGACCGGCGGCGAAGACCCCTTGGCCGTGTAACGCGGGCGCTCTTGTGGCTACGCTTGCTTTTTTTTGTGGCTACGCTCGCCAGAGCGTGGAATCGATTCACCACTTCGCAAGGTCGTCCGCGATGCCCCACCGTCTGGCGACGGTGGCTACAGTCTGGCGACGGTCTGGCGGCGGCTGCGCTACGGTTCGTAGATGTGCGCGAGCTCGACGACCAGCTTTTCGAGTTGCGCGTAGTAGGCGTCGGCGGCGAGCGTCTCTTTCTGTTTCCGAAGCGCATCGATCTGCTCTTCGATCTCATCGCGACGGGCTCGGACGGCGGGCTCGAGGGCCAGTTCGGCAGTGCTGCGGATGAGATGGATCTGATTGGCCCGCAGGCCGTCGATCTCCGCGCCGTCCTTGGCGGCTCGCGCCGGTCGCACGCCGCGAAACAGCGTCGCCGGCGCGCCCAACTGATCGCCGTTGTCGTCGAGCAACGCGCTCTCGGTCGCCAACCTCCCCTCCTGTTTGTAGAACTCGTTCACACGCTTCGACGCGGCGAGGAATCCTTCCAACAACGAAGTCTGACCGTCCTTGTCCAAGTCGGCTGACACATCGACGATCGCCTTGGAAATGAAGTCGCCGAAACGCGCGTAGTTGTATTGATAGCCGCTCTTGGTCGCCGTCACGACGACTCGGGTCGGCGCCGATAGTTCTTTGAGAAACGGGGCGCTGGCCGAAGCGCAGTTGATAATCGCAACGGGCCGCGAAACCGGTTCGAGCCACTGCTTGAGCTCCTTGGCTGTCACATCGCGGCCGCGCAAATTGAATTTCGCGGAGCGGCCGTCGAACGTGCCGTGCCCGATCAAAACGATCCAGATCGGCTCCCGCCCTTCAGGCGGCGCGGCGGTGATCGCTTCCCGCAGCCGATCTCGGTCACTCTCCTTGTGCTCACCTGAGCCAATCTCGATCAGTCCCGCCTCCGCCGACTTGGCCGCCTTGCTCCACCGGTTCGACCAATCGCGGAACGTCGCCGCAAACTCCTCCGCGCCGCTCGCGCCCGTCACAACGATCACCAAAGGACGATCTTCCCGCGGATCCGCCGTCTCGCCGGCCTGCGCGTTCTTTGCCGCTTTGTCAGCGGCGGCTTTATCCTGAGCTGCTTTGTCGGCGGCCGCTTTGTCTTGCGCAGCCTCGCCGGCCGCCTTCTCCTGTGGCGGTCGTTCGTCTTGGGCTGAGATCGGTGATGCGCAACTCAACCCAGCGAGCATCGCGGTGAGCATCAGCAACGCGGTTTTCGCGATGGCTGGCAGTCGTTTCATCCGCTCTGAGACCATTAGGGCAACCCATTCAACCGCCGCGCGGCCCATTCCAGTGAGAGAAAACCGACGATGGCGAGGAAGGCGAACAACTTGACCCACTTCCGCTCCCACCACGAAAACAGCCAGGGCTCGGTGACGGGAATCTTGCGGTTGGGCAACGTGGCGACGAACCGGTCGAGGTCATCGAGGGCGAGCAGATCGCCGCCGGTGGCGTCCGCGATTTGCCGCATCAACTCATGGTTGGGCCGCAGGCGACGAAACTCAACCGTCTCCGGCTCGGACACCCAACCGATGTCGCGCTGTCCGGTCTCCGAGCCATCGGGGGCGGTCACGTCGACGTGGGCGTGATACGAACCAGGTTCGCGGGGAACAAACGTCGCCACGTAGGCTCCCGCCTTCGACTCGCTCGGCTCGGCGTCCAACTGCACCACGGTTCCCGCGGGCGTCTTGATTTCGATCTTGGCTTGAGCATTGTCGAGCGGCTTGAATTCGCTGTCGCGAACTTCAATTTCGATCTTCTGTGTCTGATCGGGATCGGTCGGGTCGGTCGTCGCGCGAGCGTCGACGCGGCGGGGTACATCGGCGACGATCCAACGCATCGTCTGACGCCAGATCATGCCGAGATCTTCATTGGTCGCCTTCTCGCGGCGCATCCCCCACCGCCAGAGGTCGCCGACCAACATCGCCGCCGAACGACCTTTGCCGAATCGCTGGGCGGTGAACGCGGGTAGCGACTCGCCCCGCGTGCTCTCGGCGATCGCCAACACGACGGCTCCCGGCTTCACACCGTCGACCCGATTGACCGTTTGAAAGCTGGGCATCTTCAGCAACCGAGCTTGCTCTTCCTCGGTCGTCGAACGAACTCGAAAGAAACTCCACGGGGGGTGCATTCCGTCGCGCGTCAGCTTGAGGCGGTAGGTGCGGTCGGGCGGCACATCGCGGCGCTTGCCGAGATAGACGGGTAGCAGTTCACCCAAAGGCGTGCGGCTGTAGCCGCCTTTGGCGAACGACTCCTGTCCGCCGAGCATGACCAGTCCGCCGCCGCGGTGGCTGACGAACTGCTGCAACAGCAACATTTGATCTTGCGTGAAATAGCTGACCTCCACGTCGTCCAAAACGACCGCGTGGTACTTGTAGAGCAGGTCGGCCGTCTTGGGAAAACCGTCGCGGAGTTCCTCTTGATCCTCCGTTCCCAATCGCAGCAGCACGGGTTGATCGTACTGTTCGGCTTGTTCGTCTTCTTGGTTTCCAAAGCCGCGGAAAAGCGGATTAGTGGATTCACCCTGCCGGCTGCGGAAGTCGAACTTCGGCTCGCGCTTGGCGATACGAACGAGACCGACGAGCTGAATCTCGTCGTCTTCCTCGACCGACCTCCGCAAGAACTTGAACTCCCAATTCGGCCGACCGGAGACGTAGAGAATTCGGTAGGGTCCGCCGCCGCGGTCGACCATGGCGATGCGGACGTTGTTGGCCAGCGTCGCTTCGCGAGTGCGGGAGCGTTGGGAGAAAATCCTGTCGCCTTCCGACTTCATAAACGCCCGCACGCGATAGAATCGGATCCCCGGTTCGTCCGGCTTGACTTGAAAACGAACAACGGCCGGAGTCGAACCGTCGATCTTGTTGATCGAGTTTGTCTTCAGAACAACGTCATTCTCGTCCAACAACTGGACTTCGATGGCGCGGTCGTCGACGCCTTCAGTTGTGATCTCGGCTTGAATGCTGACCGGAGCGCTTTCGAAATTTGTCTGGCTGATCGCCAGATTCTCGACTCGCACATCGCGCGCCGGTTCGTTTTCACCCGCCGAAATGAAGTAGATCGGCGGCATGTTTCGCCAATCCGACGCGCGGAACTCAGCCATGTCTGTGGCGTTGCCGTCAGTGAACGCCATCACTCCGGCAATCGGGCGGCCTCGATATCGGTCGCGAATCGTCTTGAACGACGATTGCATCGCCGACCCGCTGCCGTCGAACTCCATGTCCTCAAAACTCGACACGGCGCGAATGCGCTTGTCGAACGCGTAGTGACGCACGTCGAAGTCCTGCTCGACTCGCACTCGCCAATCGGCGTCCTCGCCTAACTGCTCTTTGAGCTGCTCTCCTCGCGATAGCGACTCCGACGCATCGTGCAGCTGCAGACTCTGACTGTCGTCCGCCACAACAAACAGCAAGTTGGCCCCAGGACGAGGTCGGATGCCGCTGAAAAACGGTTCGAGCAAGACTAAGGCCAGCGCCACCAGCACAACCGCCTTGAGGACGCCCGCCAGTGCTCGCACCCAACCGCGCGTCGTCGCCCGGC
The DNA here is from genome assembly GCA_030748485.1 of Pirellulaceae bacterium. GTDB lineage: Bacteria > Planctomycetota > Planctomycetia > Pirellulales > Pirellulaceae > JASMLW01. Next base: position 10,716 of record JASMLW010000200.1, on the reverse strand, counting down.
GGTAGGCGACCACCAACACGGCGATGCCGATCAGCGTGAGAACGATGGCGGGGATTGCCCATTCGGGACCGCCCCACATGGCGAACCTGGCGTTCATCGGCCAATCCCCAAACGCTCGTAGTACTTCTCGACCTGATCTTCGTACTCGACCGGCACCGGATCGCGGTCGAGCGGAGCCACCACGTCGTCACCACTCCGTCGCAGAATCTCCTCCGCCACCTTCTGGTGAAGCTCGAGCAAGGGACCGTAAATCGACGTCCGCACCAAGTCCCAGTTCGGGTCCTTCGAGTGCCGCTTGTAGTCGATCCGAACACCCCGCGCTCGATCGCGAATGCGCGCCGCCTCGCCGCGCAAGTCAGCGTCCTCAAGCATCTCCTCCACGTCGCGCAACTGGTCCATCCAATCGCGGAACTGCTCACCCGTCAGCGGTGAGAATTGAGGATTGCCCGCGTTGCGGAAGTCATCGAGCAGCCCGCCCAATCCGCCTGGATTCGTCGGTCCGCCTCGTTGGCCGCCCGGTTGCTGACCTGGCTGCTGACCCGGCTGTTGACCAGGCTGTTGTCCCGGCTGCTGGCCCGGCTGTTGTCCTGGTTGTTGTCCCGGCTGCTGGCCTGGTTGCTGGCCTGGCTGCTGGCCCGGTTGTTGTCCCGGTTGTTGTCCTGGCTGCTGACCTGGCTGCTGACCTGGCTGCTGGCCTGGATGTTGTCCTGGCTGTTGTCCTGGCTGCTGACCAGGTTGTTGACCCGGCTGCTGTCCTGGCTGCTGTCCTGGTTGCTGACCCGGCTGCTGGCCTGGTTGTTGTCCTGGCTGTTGTCCTGGCTGCTGACCAGGTTGTTGACCCGGCTGCTGGCCTGGTTGTTGTCCTGGCTGTTGACCCGGTTGCTGACCTGGCTGCTGACCCGGCTGTTGACCAGGTTGTTGACCCGGCTGCTGTCCTGGCTGCTGGCCAGGCTGTTGACCCGGCTGCTGGCCTGGTTGTTGTCCTGGCTGTTGACCCGGTTGCTGACCTGGCTGCTGACCAGGTTGTTGTCCTGGCTGTTGTCCTGGTTGTTGTCCTGGCTGCTGACCGGGTTGTTGTTGTCCAGGTTGTTGTTGTCCGGGTTGTTGATCATCGGGAGCGCGTTCAACGTCGCCGCCTTCGGGGTTCTCACGTGAGATTTCGTTGGCCAGTTGATTGGCCAGGTCGTTAAGTTCTTGCCTTGCGCGACGAAGCGAATCGAGTTCATTACCGAGAACGCTTTCGGCGGCCTGTTCAATATCGTCGCGGAGCTGATTGACACCGCGGCGGGCGGCTTCTTCGGCTTTTTGCGATTCTTCAGCGAAACCTTGCTGGATGAGTTGTTGGGTGGCGTCGATCGCCTCTTCAACTTCATTCTGTCGCGCGTCGCGTAGGGTGTCGTAGAGCTGCGTTGACAGCAGCGGTTCGCTCTCCTCGGATTCCTGAACGACGTTTTGGATTTCGTTGAGAAGATTTTCAAAGCGGTCTTTTTGCTCGGCCACTTGTTCAGCCAATTCTTGCCGGTCGTTCTTTCCGCGGAGCGTCTTCTCCTTGGGGTTGACGATATCATCGAGACTATCGGCGATCTCTTGTTCTTTCTCGGCTAGTTCATTCGCCTGCGTCCTCATCTCGCGCATGGCGTCTTCGAATTGACTGGCCGTACGCCGGCGGAACTCTTCGCGAAGCTCGCGGAACTGCCGCTCCGCTCGCTCGCCCGACGTGGCCGCTTGGGGCACCATGCCCTTCTCCAACGCTTCGGAGCTACGGCGAACTTGTTCGCGCGTATTGGCCAGTTGCTGGCGAACGTCTTCCATCTGTTGTTGGTTTTCCGGCTGCTCCATGCGGTTCTGAAGTTCTTCCGTGTCGCGGAGGATCTGTTGTTGCTGTTCGCGGAGCCTTTTCAATCGCCGTTCGAGTTCCTCTTTTTCCTCTTCAGTGGACGCTTCCTCCAACGACGTCTGCAGTTCCTTGATTTGCTTGTTCAGGTCCTGTTGCCGCGTCGTCAATTCACGGAGCCGATTCAAGACTTGGCGGTCTTCGCGCTCTTCGGCCGTTTCGTTTTGGTTGGCCGCCTGTTGCTGCGTTTCGTACCGATTCTCTCGATTCGACAATTCCAATTGTTGGAGCTGTTGTTGAGATCGATTGTTTTGGCTACTCGACGATTGGCTCGAACTCTGTTGCTGTTGTTGTTGCGAGCGAACTACTTCGTGTTCGCGGGCTCGCAACCGGAGCAACGATTGAAAGGCTTGCTGTTCCGCGGCAAGCGCCGTGTGCAGGCTGTCAGCCTTCTTCTCGGCCCCGGCCGCCTGCAAAGCGTCGAGCGCAGTTTGCATGAATTGAACAGCCGCTTTGCCGTGTTCCGACGACTCGGCGTCGGTCAATTTGTCGAGCAACTCGGTAGCTTGCGCAAGCGCATCGGCTTGCGACTGTTGCAGCACTTCGGCGTCGCCCGCGAACTCATCAGAAACCTCGGCGCGAACTTCGCGGCGGATCACTTTCCAGGTCGCGTTGATGATCTGCTTCTGCAGCTCGGCGAGTTTTTCGGCCTGCTGACCTTGTTGGCTTTGCTGCCCCTGTTGCTGTTGCTGCTGTTGTTGCTGACCTTGGGGCGGGGACTCACCCTCACGGAAAATCTCTTCAAACGGCCGCACTTCGGCGAAGTACATATCGCTGGCCGTCCGCCTCACTTCGCCGTCGGGTCCGTGATCTTCAGCCCAGAAGTGGTAAGTCACCAGTTGGTCGGGCGCGAGGCCAAGCGCCTCGAGTTCGAGCAGGTAATCGGCCAAGTGTTCGCGTCGAGGTTGCGCCTTGTCGCCGAGCACAACGTCCTCCGGCTCCGTCCCGGCCAGCGTGTAGCTCAGACCGTAGCGTTGGATTCCGAAATCGTCCCACAGCTTCGCCTGCAACTCGACCTCTTCAATCGGCGACACTTGCAAGTCGCGAAGTGGAAACGCCAACTTCAGTTTGGGCGGTTGATTGCGCGTGACGTTGACGACTATTTCCGGCGGCGGATCATTGGTTCGTTCCGCTTCATCGGACAGCTGGACTTCGAATCGCTGTGATTGGACCAACGTCCACTCGGCGATGTAGGCCAATTCGTCGTCCGGATCCGCCGTCAGTGCGATCTCGACGCCATCGCGATCGACCAGCTTGGCGGTCGCCATCGGCTTATTGACTCGGCAGATCAGTCGCAATCTCGATCCCTCGACCGCCGTGACCTGGCGAACATCCTGGACCACCAGAGGTTCCTTGCCGACGTACTCGGGAAACTCGATGCGGGCGTCCGCCTGCGTCAACTCGGGCATCTCGTAGACGCCCACGTGGTACGAATCGCTTTGTTGCTCATCGCCGAACTCGATGTGGTAGTCGAACGGTTGTTCGACCAGCGGCACACGAGCGACGAACAACGGGTTGTCGAAACTCTTCCGCATGGGAACTTGCTGCTGTCCCGACTCGGTTTCGTAGACAAGTGTCGACGAGGGAGGCAGCGCGTTGCTGAACTCAGCGAGCACCAACAGGCTCTTCCCTTTCTCGATTTCGGTGTCTCCCGGCTCGACCTTCAGTTCGTACTGGAGACCCAATTTGACATCGATCGGATCGGCGGCGGCGCGCGCCGATAACTCGGCGGGAGCCGGCAACCAGGCCAGCGTCACCGAGACGCAGCCGAGCAACAATAGTGAGAGCACTGTCACGACGTGGCCGAGCAACAGGCGTCCGCGCGAAACGACGGCGGTCCAGTTGTAACGGTGACCGTGAAACATCGCATCGCGAATCACCGTCTCCTGCAGATACGTCATCCGTCCCTCGTTGGGCGTCTGCTCGACTGCCGTCACCAGCAACTGATTGAGACTCGGGTGCCGCTCCTCGATGCGACCGGCGAGCCAGCGGGAGTCGCGCGCGGACCGGCGACTGATCAGCAAGGCGATCAGCAACCCGCCCAGGCCGCCAATCGCGAGCAGCCAGCCGGCGTTTTGCACTTGCCAGCCCGCCGAACGATAGCCAATCAGCAGCACAGCTCCACCCAACGCCAACAGCGCCCAGCAGGAACTCGCCGCGATACAGAACAGCATCCGACGAAGCCGAATCGCCGCCGGCTCCATCTTCCGGATGAGTCGCCGATCGGTCATGACGTAGCTCCTTGCAATGCGTTACTCTGCTCGCCGGCTAAGCGGCCGCCGAGCCAAGTTTCGAGGATCAAAAGGACGACGGCGATTACTAAGAACCACCGCCAATAAGATTGTCGTCGCTCTAATTCGAGATCGCGCAACTGCCGTTTGCGATCGACCTGTTCTTGATACGTAGGCGACTCGCCCAACTTGGCTCCGAGTTGTTCGAGCCGTTCCGAATCGAGCGGCTCCGTGCGGCTCTCGCTGCCGGCGATGTTCACCGCGAACGGCAGCGACAACTCAGACCCGATGAACTGATAGACGCCCGGCGAGTCGGTCTGTTCGAAGAAAGTCTCCGACGCGGCCAAGTCAAGTCGCTCGCCCCCCGGCTGTCGCACCGCCCAGGCAGTCGTGTCGTCGCGGGCGATCTGGGGAGTCGCAATCTGCTCGCCGATCGAGATCTGGCCGTCAATCGCGCTGCGATCGCCGCGGCGGTCGAGCAACCGGGCCATCAATGGCACGAATTTGCTGGACAACGCCAGCTGGCTGTCGTCCGGATGCCAACCGGAACACAACACGACGAGTCGCCCTTTGTCGACGACGCCTTCGACGACAGCCGGATCACCCGAATCGAAGCGCGCCACCACGTCGACCGCCTGCTCAGACGCCAGCATCAATCTCCGGTGACGCCAAAAACGGATGCCCGTGAAATCGCTGAACTTGGGATTGGCGAATGCGCTGAACAGCGAATGTTTGAAGTTGATTTCGCCGAACATGGCGTAGTCGGTCACGTCCGCCTCTTCGATCGTCAGCCCCTCTTGATCGAACAACTTGACCAACGTGCTCTCCTGGACCGGTTCGCGGAGCACGAGCAGAGCATCGCCGCCGTCCCGCAGAAACTCTCTCAAATGCTCAAGTTGATCGGCGTCGAGCGGCGCGACAATCACAGCCAGATCGACATCGAGAAGGTCGAGATCGTTGTCTGCGCCGGCGGCTCGCCATTGAATCGTCCGCCGCGGAGTGTCCGAAAGCGCCCGCTCCAGATAGAAGCGCATGCCTTTGGGATCATCAGCCGACTCGTCGCTATGGATGGCGATCGTCGCCGCCAGTCGCTTCGTCGGTGTGACGAAAAACTGGTTATCGAAGTCGGCGTCGTCGCCGATCAAGACGATGCGATCGACTCCTTCCTCCGCGGGCTGTTCCATGCGAGCGACTCGCGTTTGACCGGCGGGAGCGTAGACCTCCACCGGATCGCCGACGGGTTGATCGCCGATTCGCCATTGCAGTTGAAACGACTCGCGCTGCGAATCGCTGGCGTTGCTCACACGGACACGCACCACTCGCGGCTCGTCGTCTTCGGGGTTGTCGACAGTGGTCAACGCGCCGTTGCCGGGATCGCCGGCGGCGATATGTCGAGGCGCGACGTGGACGCTCGCGGGCCACGAATACGATTGCAAAGCGTTCAGGTTGGCGCCTTCCTGAAAGTCGCTGATGACGACGATCTGCAAACGCGCAGCCGAGCGTTCGTCGTCTTGCACTGAGTCGAGCGTGTCGGCGGCCGTGGTCAACGCGGCTCCCAAATCGGACGCGCCCCAACCGGGCTCGAGAGATTCGAGAACTCGCTTGGCCGCCTCCACCGACGCGCCTTTGTCCAGCAGCGCCGACGATGAACTCGGAAAGCCCAACTCGATCTTCACCTTGTCGTCGAAGGCGATGATAGCGACTTGGTCGACTGGACCGAGGTCCTTGATCGTGGTGTGAGCTTCCTTGATCGCAGCGTCCCACATTCCCGGCCGCCGCATGCTGGCGCTGACGTCCATCACGATCGCCACGCGTCGCGGTCGGATTCCGGACAGGTCCAGTTGAGCCGCCGCGCGAAAGAACGGTCGGGAAAAAGCGATCGCCAAAAGCGTGACGGCGAGCCCGCGGAGCAACAACAACAGCAGATTGTCGAGACGGCTGCGTCGAGTCAACCGAGGCGGCGACGACGACAAGAACATCAACGTGCTGAACAGCTGACGCCCTTTCGGCGTGCGGCGAATCAAGTGCAGGATCAGCGGCAACGCCAGCGCGAGCAAACCGATCGCATAGAGTGGTGAAAGGAAACTCATCCGCTCCCTCCACCGAATCCGCCGCGCCGCATGACTTGTCGTCCGCGGCGGAGACGCGCGTTGAGGAAGTCGAACAGCAGACTTTCCAACGGAGTGTCTGTGATAACTTCTTCGAAGTCGGCGCCCAGCGATCCGCAGATCGAGACAATCGACGCGTGGTGCGACTCAAAACGCTCCAGATAGTCGGCGCGAGCCGCATCGGGGTCGACGTAGATATTCTTGCCCGTCTCCATATCGAAAAACATCGTCGGCTGCCGAAAATCAAACTCCCGCTCGGCTCGATCCAATGTGCGAAACACGATTACTTCGTGCCCGTGAGACCGCAGTTGCCGCAATGATCGCTCAACGCCTTCCAGCGGAGCCAGCAAATCGGAAATCAAGATGATCAGGCTGCGCTTGCGGACAACCTGAGCGACTTGCTCAAGCGGCTCGGCCAGATCGGTTTCGTCGCCCGGTTCGCGCTCCAACGACGAGAGCAAACGATGTAATTGCCCCGTGCGGAACCTCGGCGGAATCACTTCGCGGAGCTGATTGTCGAACGTCGCCAAGCCGACGGCGTCGCGCTGGGAGATCAGGAAATAGGCGATGGTCGCGGCCAACGTGCGTCCGTAGTCGGCCTTGGAATACTCCTCGCCAAAAGCCATCGACCGGCTGAAGTCGAGCAGAATCGTGCAACGAAGGTTCGTTTCCTCTTCAAACTTCTTGATGTAATGCCGATCGGTGCGGGCGTAAAGCCGCCAATCAAAATAGCGCAGGTCATCGCCCGGTGAATACTGCCGGTACTCGCTGAACTCAACCGAAAACCCGTGGTAAGGACTGCGGTGCAGGCCCGTCAAGAACCCCTCGACGACGACTTTGGCGCGCATCTCCAGCGACTTGATGCGCATCAAGGCGCTGGGATCGATCCAACGAGATGATCCGACGACTTGAGACGAGTTGTCAGTGGTACTGGACATAACGGGTGAAGATCGGACTGAGTACTAGTTTGAGGCGACCGGCTCGGCGACGTGGTCCAACAATTGGTTGATCACTTGCTCGACCGAAACACCTTCCGCCTCGGCGCGGTAGCCGACGAGGATGCGATGGCGGAGAGCGCAATGGGCCAGCGCTTTGACGTCCTCGGTCGTAACGTGAGCTCGCGCATTCAACAGCGCCCGCGCCTTGGCTCCGAGAATCAACGTTTGAGCCGCTCGCAAACCGGCTCCCCAACTGACCCAACGATTGATGAACTCCGGCGTTTCCGGCTGGCCCGGTCGACTGGCGGCGGCTAGCCGCACGGCGTAGCGCACGACATCTTCCGCCACCGGCGTCATGCGAACCATCTCGTGGAAGCCGCGTACTTCCTCGCCGTCGTAGAGCGCTTGAATCGGCTCGCTCTTCTTCGAAGTCGTATCCATCACCACCGTCACCTCGTCGTTCTCCGGCAGGTAGTCGATCATGATGTTGAACAAGAAACGGTCGAGTTGAGCTTCGGGCAGCGGGTAGGTGCCTTCCATCTCGATCGGGTTCTGGGTCGCCAGCACGAAGAACGGTTCGTCCAGTGCGTAGCGAACGCCGCCGACAGTGACTTGGTGTTCCTGCATGGCCTCGAGCAGAGCGGCTTGAGTCTTGGGCGGCGTGCGGTTGATTTCGTCGGCCAGCAGCACGTTGGCGAAAATCGGTCCCTTGACGAACTGCATGTGGCGGTGGCCGTCCGTCGATTCCTCGAGAATTTCCGTGCCCGTGATATCGGCCGGCATCAGGTCGGGAGTGAACTGGATGCGCTGAAACTTCAGGTGGAAGATCTGCGCGATCGAGTGAACGAGCAAAGTCTTCGCCAAGCCAGGCGCGCCGGTAATCAAACAGTGGCCTCCGGCGAACAAGGCGACAAGCAATTGCTCGACGACGTCTTTCTGGCCAATGATAACTTTGGAGAGTTCGCGGTCGATTTGCTCTCGACTATCGCGAATCTTCTCAACGATCTGTTGTTGCTGTTCGAATGAATCAACGCTCATAGGGTCTACTCAATGGGGCGGTTGTTGTCAGTTTGTGCGTCAGCGATGTCGGTTAGCAGATTCAGGTGTCTCGTCGTATCGGTTGTCTGTCGCAGTCGAGTTGGGCGGTGTCAGTGAGTCATGGCGTAGGTGACGATATTGATTCCCAGCGGGTAGGCGCGTTTTTCGGAGAACTCGTGGAAGTACCATTCGTTCATTCCCTCGCGCTCCCAGCCGTCGCCGAGATCGGTGTTGTGGCAAATGATCACCATCATGCGGTCGTCGTCGTCAAAGATCCCCTTGTAGTGCACTTCGCGGGCGTCTGATCGCTCCCAGGTGATGCCATGGGCGCGGCCGTTCAGCGCGGCGCGAATGCTGGGAATCTGCGGCTTCTCTTCGAGCGGGTAGACGGCGTGAAAGATCTCGTGTTCGAGATCCAATTCGATCGGCTCGCGATCTGGGAACACGCGTTTGATTTCGCGAGCGAAATTCTCGTACTCGTACTCGCCCCAAAAATCGTCGACCATCAGGAAGCCGCCGTTGAGCAAATACCGACGGAGGTGATCCACCTCGGCCTCGTCAAATCCCAAGTCGCCCGGCTCGCACATGTATAGGAACGGGTAATCGAATATCCGCTCGTCGGTGATGTCCAGCACGATGGGGTTCGGATTGACTTTGAGCGATGTGAGTTGCTGTAGACGGAACGAGAAGTTCAAGTCGCTGTCGGGAAAGTCGGTCGCCCACTTGCCGCCCCAGCCGCGGCGACCGTACGAACTGTAGCGCACGCGGACGAACGTAAAAACGTCCTTCTGGAATTCTTCGTCGATCTCCCAGTCCTCGACGCCGCGACGATCTTCGATGACGACGTCACCGCCCTGATTCACCGACCAGCCGCGGTTACCTCGTTGAGCTTGGCAGAACCCGGCCACGATCAACAAGCCGGCCACCAAGACGGCAGCCGCGACTCTTCGTTTCTTATTTGTCATGTCTCCATTCCTCAACTCTCGTCCTTCGCTGCTCCGGCGGGAACTCGCTTCTTCGCCGGCGGCGGTTGGGACTGATCGTCCGATGGTGGCGCCGGCGGCTTGTCGTCGGCGGCGGGTGTTGGCGAGGCCGGAGGCGCAGCGGTCGACTGGCCTGCCGCTGACGCCGCGTTTTCTTCTGTTGGTGCGGCGACGGCCGTCTTCAGTTCAGGTGATTTGAGAATCTCGAGCAACAGTCGGTGAGCGGCTCGATAGCGCGGCGCTTCCTCGAGCGCCATGAGCACTTGGCGGCGCGCCTCGGGCAACCGCTTCAGCTTCACGAGTACTCGCGCGAATCGAAAGTGAGCCTCCGCCGGATCCAGCGGATCCATCGTCAACAGCGCTCGGTAAGAGCGAGCCGCTTCGGACAGGTCGCCGGTCTCCTCGGCCGCCCGCGCCGTCAGCCGCCGGCCCGACGGCAACAGCGGATTGATCGCGGTCAAGCGTTGACCTTGCTTCAACACCTCCGCCCAATCGGCACGCGCCTCGGCCAATTCCATGAGCCGCAGATGAGCATCGATGGCGTCCGCCGACCGCTCGGCCAGCGCCTCCAGCTGCAGTTGCTCTTGCTGCTCGTCCTTCAGCTCGTGGTGCACCTGGGCGAGCATCCGATAAACGTTGGGATTGCTCGTATCGTCCGGATAGAGTTTTCGCATCGCTTCCAGCGGCTGCTTGGCGGCCTCCCAGCGGCGCTCATTGAGCAGCAAAACGGCGAGCTTCAGTTGGCCCCAATAGCTGTTGGCGTTTTTCTCGAGCCACGTCTGGAGTTCGCCGATGTCGGTCGTCTCGGGAACATCGTCCTGCGACCAATTGGTTTCCGCGAAGAACTCCTCCGCGCGTTTTTTCGTCCAGGCCGCGAACTCCGTGTCGAATTCCTCCAGCGACCCGACATAGCGACTCAGCGAGTCATTAATCGGCATGCCGACGCGCAGATCGTCGAGCACGCGGAACAACGTTTCGGCTCCGTGCTGATCGACAAGGAACTCGACCGCCAACGACGACTCGTAATATGCAAACTGCAGATGCAGCGCGGACTTGGGCCGCAGAAAAGCGCTGCTCAATTGGCTGACGGGGGTGAGTTCGCCGCCCAGGATCATGTCGCGATAGCGGGGCGTCATGCTCTGCCCCCAGGTCGCATTGGCTTGGCGCTCTTCGTAAACGGAGATCCCTTCGCTCAACCACCGCGGCATCTTGTTCGCCGTCTTCTGCAAGGTGACGACGTGGCAGTATTCATGCCAGAGGACGGCCTTCCAATTGGATGGGTTTTCGCCCTGCGAAGCGGGACTGTTGGCCGTGATAACGCTGCCGAAACAGACGCCCAGGAAACCGGCTCCCCCGGGCAAGCCGAAGGTGCGAATCGCAAAGTCCTGTTGCTCCGGGAAAATCTCGATGAGCACGGGTTCTTGCAATTCCACCTTGTACTTCTTCACTAACTCCTCGCGCGCTTGCGACAGCAGCTCCAACACGTGTTCGCCGTAGATCGCCGCTTCGTGAACGTCCATGCGA
>JASMLW010000199.1 GCA_030748485.1 Pirellulaceae bacterium | reverse complement strand
GTAATCGTCGCCGCTGGTCGCGCTGCCGCCGCCGGCGTCGGTCACGTCGGCCGAGATCGGCACGGCCAAAGCGGCCGGCGCGGCGGTGGTTCCGGTCAACGAGAGTTCCACAATTTCGGTGTGAACTCCAGCTGCTTCGGCGGTCGCGTCGGCGGGCGTAGCGAACCGCACGACCGCCGTGTCGTCATCCAGTATCGTCAGCTCGTGATCTGACGGGGCGATGATCGCGCCGATGCCCAAGAGGTTTGTCAGTTGCAAGAAGGTCGTCTCGTCCAGTTCGAGCAACGAGTCGTCGGCAATCGTCACGTTCACAGTGGCGGTAGCACCGTCGCCAGCGCCTATGGGGAACGTCACGGTTTGCGTGGCGAAGACGTAGTCATCGGGCGTCGCCGCCGAACCGCCGCCGGCATCTACGACATCAACTGAAAGCGGCTGAGTCAGCGTCGCTCCTGTCGGACTGGAAAGCAGGACCGTAATCGTGTGCGTCCCGCCCGACTCACCCGCGGAGCTGTTGGCTGCCTGGAACGAGACCGTCGGCAGGTCATCGTCGAGGATCGTCACGACGTGGGTGTTTGGTGCGACCACCGAGACTTGCCCACCCGTCGCGTCGGCAAGATTCTGGATCGCCAGATCAACGGTCTCATCGCCTTCGACCAGCAGATCGTTGGCGATCGTCATCGCGACCGACTGCGTTGACCCGACGGCGCCCGGGTTGAACGTGATTGTTGGAGCCGAGAAGCTGTAGTCGGCCGGGTCGTTCGCCGAACCGCTCAGCAAATCGGCGACGTCCACTGACACGACGCGATCGAGCGATCCGCCGCTGGGGGAGCTGTTGATAGTGAGCGTCACGTCGACTGTGTGGCCAGGCGTTGGCTCGGCCACGCTCGAGGTGGCGGCGGCGAAAGAGATCGTCGCAAAATCATCGTCGACAATGGTGGCTTGATGGGCGGTTGGCGTGGCCAGCGAAACCGTGTCGGGGCCGACGAGACTCTGCAATTCGAGATCGACCGTTTCACTTCCCTCGACTCGGTCATCCTGCACGGTGGTCAGCTGTGCCGAGGCAATCGCGCCGTCGGCGGAACCGGCGGGGAAGTTGATGCTGGTCGCCGCCAGCGAGTAGTCGCTCGGGTCGCCCGCCGAGCCGGTCAACAGGTCCGCCACGGTCACGCTGACGGCCGACGCCAATACGCCGCCGCCGGGGATCGAAAGTACGACATCGATGTCGTGGACTCCGCCACTCTCGGTCGCGGAACTCGAGGAAGCGGCGAACGCCACCACCGCCGTGTCGTTGTCCGCAATGTTGGCGGTGACGTCGTCGATGGCGATCCCGTCAAACGTCGGGTCGCTGCTGGCGGAGGTGTGGCTGATCGTGTCGGTGTGGTCGCCTTCGACGTCGGAGTCGTCAACTGCTGTAACGGTGAACTGCTTGACTTGCCGCCAGTCGCTAGTCGCCGGATCGAACGTCAACGACGCCGGAGCAACTACGACTTCGCCGCCCGCCGATGGAGTGACAGTCACCACGCCCGTAGGCGCAGTGCTGCTGGCCAGACAGACGTTGTAGACAGCGGCGGCTCCGCCCTCGGCGACGTTGACGCTGGCGGGAGAGACATTGATCGACGCCACGGTGTTTAACGCCACGACTGTCACATCGCCGGCGTTGAAATCAACTCGCGATGTCATGCCGGCGGGCAGGCCCGTGACATTGACCGTCGGCGTCGCACCCGTTCGCGTCGCGTGCGTGACGATCGTGAATGTATCGCAAGCGTTGGGTACGTAGCCGTTGATGAAGTCGATGTTCAGCGTGCCGGTCAGTTCAGCGTTGTCTTCAACATTCAGTTGGTCGAACCCGACGCCGGGAGTTGGTCCGCCGATCTCGATATCGAGAATTCCAGTCGCGTTGTGCGCGTAGTCGCCGCCCGTTGTGGCTCCCGCATCGACGCCGACGTTCAGAATGCCGGTCGCAGCGGACGCCGCGCCGGGACTCACGCGGCTCGAATTGTTGTTGATAACGACGTCGGCGTCCCCCGTTCCAAACATCTCAGAGCCGGTGTTCAGGTTGACTGTTCCCCCGCCGGTGATCGAGCCGCCGGTGAAATTGAGATCATCCGCCGACATGGTGAGCGTGCCGGCGATGTCGAAAACACCCGCCGCTTGTTTGATGACATTGTTCACGCCGTTCAAGAACAGCGACTGGCCAGTCGCGATGTTGAGGTTGGCGTTGTTCGTCAGCGCGGAACTGGCTAGTGCGAACGACATGTTTTCATCGACGCCTCCGTCGCTCGCATCATTGGCGATCGTGATGACGCCTGTGGGTCCGTTCGTCAGTGTATTGCCGGCGGTGACGTTGAGCGTAGCGTTCTCGGTCGAAGCGGCTCCTGACTGCTCGAGGATGAGCTCGCCATTGTTGGTGAAGCTGGATGATGACGTGACGGTCGAGTGAAGCGTCGAAGTCGCTTCGACACGAACCGTCTGCGCCGCCGCGATGTCGCCGCTCAGCGTGCCGCCGGTGCTCCTCATCCGGAACTCGCCAGCCCCTGTCGACGAGGGACCGATGTTGAGCGCCGAGCTCGTCAGGATTGGCGCATTCCCAGTTAACCCGCCGCCATTGAAGTTGAACGTGTCCGCGCTCATCGTGAGCGCCCCGGCTATATTCAACGTCCCTCCGTCTTGCGTGAAGACGCCGCCGGCTGCGAGTACGGCAAAGGTTCGCGCAGTGGCGACATCGAAATTGGCGTTGTTGATGACTTCCGAATTGGCCATCGAGAACAACGTGTTTTCGTTGATGTTGATCGTGCCGTTGTTCGTCAGATTCGCCGTGATGACGCGATCGGTGGCGGCGTCGCTCGCGTCGTCGGCGACCGTGATCACGCCGGTTGCACTGTTGGTCAACGTGCTCGTTGCGGAAACGTTGAGCGTGGCGTTCTCCGTCGATGCGGCGCCGGTCTGCTCGAGAATGATGGCGCCGTTGTTGGTGTAGCTGGCGGTTGATGTTACGGTCGAGTGGAGAGTCGACGTCGCTTCGATGCGAACGGTCTGCGCGGGAGCGATGTCGCCGCTCAAGGTTCCGCCTGTGTTCTGCATGCGGAAGACGCCGGCTCCGGTCGACGAAGGGCCGATATTCAGCGCCGAACTTGTCAGCACGGGAGCATTTCCCGAAAGCGCGCCGCCATTGAAGTTGAACGTGTCGACGCTCATCGTGAATGCGCCATCGATGTCCAGCGTGCCAGCCGCCTGCGTGAAGACGCCGCCGGCTGCGAGCACCGCGAACGTCTGGCCGGTCGCGACATTGAAGTCGCTGTTATTCGTCAGCAGCGAGTTGGCCAGCGCGAACGACGTGCGCTCGTTGATATTGATCGTGCCGTTGTTCGTGATGTTGGCCGTGATCGTGCGGTCGATGGCGGCGTCGCTCGTGTCGTCGGCGACCGTAATCACGCCCGAGTTGCTGTTGGTGAGCGTGGCGCCGGCCGTGACGTTTAGCGTCGCGTTCTCAGTCGACGCCGCGCCTGACTGCTCGAGAATGATCGTGCCGTTGTTGGTGTAATCGGACGACGACGTCAGGGTCGAGTTAAGAATCGACGTCGCCTCGATACGGACCGTTTGCAGCGGAGCGATGTCTCCACTCAACGTCCCGCCCGTGTTCCGCATTCGGAACGTCCCGGCTCCCAGCGACGACGCCCCAATGTTCAGCGCCGAGCTCGTCAAGATCGGCGCGTTGCCCGTCAAACCGCCGCCGTTGAAGTTGAACGTGTCGGCGCTCATCGTCAACGCACCAACGACGCTCAATGTCCCGGCGTCTTGAGTAAACACACCACTCGCCGCCGTGATTGAGAACGTCTGGCCCGTGGCGATGTTGAAATTGGCGTTGTTGGTCATGACGGAGTTGGCGAGTGCGAACGACGTTTTCTCGTCGATGTTGATGACGCCATCGTTCACAATGTTTGCCGTGATGATACGGTCGACCGCGGCGTCACTGCCATCATCGACAACCGTAATGACACCTGAAGCGCTGTTGGTCAGCGTGTTTCCCGCAGTTACGTTTAGCGTCACGTTTTCAGACGATGCGGCCCCCGTCTGCTCCAACACAATGTTGCCGTTGTTGGTGAAACTGGCCGCGGACGTCACGGTCGAGTGGAGCGTCGAGGTCGCTTCGAGACGAACCGTTTGCGCAGGCGCGATGTTTCCACTCAGAGTTCCGCCCGTGTTCCGCATTCTAAATGTGCCCGCGCCGGTCGACGACGGCCCAATACTCAACGCGGAACTCGTCAGGATCGGCGCGTTCCCGGACAAGGCTCCGCCGTTGAAGTTGAATGTGTCGGCGCTCATCGTGAACGAACCGTCCACGTCCAGCGTTCCGCCGTCCTGCGTGAACACGCCGCTCGCCGCTGTCACGGAAAACGTCTGACTGGGCGCGATGTTGAAGTCGGCGTTGTTTGTCAGCACTGAATTGGCCAGCGCAAACGAAGTGTTCTCGTCGATGTTGACGACGCCGTTGTTTGTCAAGTTGGCGACGATGTAGCGGTCCACGGCGGCGTCACTGGTGTCGTTCACCGTGGTGATGACTCCCGTCGCGCCGTTGGTCAACGTACTGCCGGCGGTGACGTTGAGCGTAGCGTTTTCAGTCGACGCGGCGCCGGTTTGCTCAAGAATGATCGTACCGTTGTTCGTATAGCTGGACGACGATGTCACGGTCGAATGGGCGGTCGACGTCGCCTCGACGCGAACTGTCTGGGCCGCCGCGATGTCGCCGCTCAGTGTGCCGCCCGTGCTCCTCATTCTGAATGAGCCGGCGCCGGTCGACAGCGGACCGATGCTGAGCGCCGAGCTGGTCAGGATGGGATCATTTCCCGATAGCGCACCGCCATCGAAGTTGAACGTGTCGGCGCTCATCGTGAGCGCTCCGTCAATGTCCAGCGTTCCACCAGCTTGCGTGAACACGCCGCCTGCGGCCGTGATGGAGAACGTTCGCCCCGTTGCGACATTAAAGTCGCCGTTGTTCGTCAGGACCGAGCTGCTCAACGAAAACGACGTGTTCTCGTTGATGTTGATTGTTCCATCGTTGACCAGATTGGCGACGATGAAGCGATCGACAGCCGCGTCGCTCGTATCGTCGGAGACGCTGATCACGCCCGCTGCGCTGTTGGTCAGTACGTTTCCAGCGGTGACGCTTAGCGTGGCGTTCTCGGTCGACGCGGCTCCGGTCTGGTCGAGAGTGATCGTACCGTTGTTCGTGAAACTCGAGTTGGCTGTCAGAGTCCCGTGGACGGTCGACGTGGCCTCAATGTCGAGACTGCCGTTTTGAATGAACGACGCGGTTGAGACGCTCGAGGCGCCGAGAACGGTCATCGCCCCGCTGTTGGTCAACGAACTCGTCGCATCCCCCGTCCAAGCTGACGCGTTCCACGTGACATTTCCGGCGGCCACATTGGAAACCCCGTCGACCGTAAAGGTCCGGCCCGCCGCTGCGAAAGTTGCGCCGGGCGCGTTGAAGTTGAAACTGCCCAGCGGAT
>JASMLW010000198.1 GCA_030748485.1 Pirellulaceae bacterium | reverse complement strand
CCGGCCAGTTCTTTTTCAATAAGGCGGTGAGGATCTCGAGGTGCTGGCGCATGGTCTGGGCCGCCACGTCGCGATCGTGATCCTCCCACTCAAACAACAGCCGGTAGTAGCGGCCCTGACGATCGAAGAAGTCCTTGATGTACGCGTTGCCGGCGGTGGCGATCAAGTACTCGTGCAGAGACTCGTCCACGCGCACGGGCTCGTCCTCGCGCATGGACTCGTCCACGCGCACTGGCTCGTCCACGCGCACGGGCTCATCCTCGCGCACGGGCTCGTCCACGCGCCGAGATTCATCCACGCTCACCGGCGCGGCCGACGCCGGGGCCGCGTTCAACTCGAGCAGTCGTTGCAATTCGCCCGCGTCGAGTTGCGGGCGGGCGAGATCGAGCGCTTTCAGCTCCAGCGCCTCGCGGACTTCGATGAACGCCCGCAGGTCGTCCTGCTGAAAGGGGCGCAGCCGCCAGCCGCGTCGCCGGATGTGGTCGAGCACCCCTTCGCCGGCGAGTCGATGGAGGATGTTGCGGATGGCCGAACGGCTGACGCCGTACCGCTCGGCCGTCGCCTCCTCGCGCAGGTAGATCGGTTCGCCCCGCAAGCTGAGCCGCACGAGATCTCGGGCGACGACTTCATACGAGTCGCGGGGCGGCGCGGGCGGCTTCGCCGCGGGCGCGCGAGTTCGCTTGCCGCGGGGGACGGCGACCGCCAGGCGGCGATTGGGGCCCTTCGCCAACAACCCTTCGTCAAGCAACTCGGCGACCGCCGTCCGCACGGGCGTCAAGCTGACGCTGTAGTACTCGGCCAGTGAGTCCAGCGTCAATTGAACGGGCAACTCCCGCCCGGAACTCAGTTGAGCTGCCAGGTCGTCTTTGATGTAGGCGGCGATCGACATGGCCGGCAGCATACTTGCTTTCGGTGACAAAAACAAGTACATTGGCGACAAAGTTAATATGGCAAGCGCCCCGAGGCGGCCGCGAATTCTGGCCGCAAGACTGCCCCAAGACTGCCCCAAGACTGCCCGCAGCGCGATGAGAATCACCGCCGTCCAAACGCATGTCTGTCACGCCCGCATGCGCAACTGGGTCTTTGTCAAAGTGGTCACCGACCAACCGGGCCTGTTCGGCTGGGGGGAGGCGACGCTCGAATGGCACACGCGCGGCGTCGTGGGCGCGATCGCGGATCTGGCGACGCTGCTGGTCGGCGAGGACCCGACGCGCGTCGAACATCTCTGGCAGATGATGTGGCGGCAACACTTCTGGCACGGCGCCGGAGTCACTCGATCGACAGCGATCGCCGGAGTCGATCTGGCGCTGTGGGATATTGTCGGCAAGCTTCACGGAGTCCCCTGCCACAAGCTGTGGGGTGGACCCGTGCGGGATTCGATCCGCTTGTACTGCCATCTTGGCGGCGGCAATCTGGAGAGCTTTTACGAGACGCCGGTGGACAACGCCAGACAGTTTGCGGACCTCGCCCGGCAAGCCGTCGCCGAGGGATTCACGGCGTTCAAGTCGATGGCTGTGCCTCCCACGACGCCCATCGAAGGTCTCAAGCCGATCAGGGCGGCCGCGGCGTGCGTCGCCGCCATGCGCGAGGCGGTCGGAGACGACATCGACATCATGGTGGACTGCCACGCCCGCCCGTCGCCGGCGATGGGCGGGCAGTTCGCCAAAGCGCTCGACGAGTACGGGCTCTATTTCCTTGAAGAGCCCTGCTGGCCGGAGAGCATCGCCGGACTGGCCGCCATCAACAGGGCCGTCGCGACACCGATCGCCACGGGAGAACGCCTGACGCATCTGGCCGCGTTCCGCGATCTGTTCGCGGCGCGGGGTTGCGAGATCTGCCAGCTCGATCTGACTCACTGCGGCGGATTCACCGAGGCGCGCCGCATCGCCGCGCTGGCCGACGCCTATCGAATCGCCCTCGCCCCGCACAATCCGCAGGGACCGGTCAGCACGGCCGCGTCGCTGGAATTTGGGTTTTCTCAGCCGAGTTACATCATCTGCGAGTCGGTCCACAACGACGTTCCGTGGCGCCGCGACGTTGTCGAGGAAGGATTCACGGTCGACGAAAAAACGCGAACGGTGACACCCAACGCGCAGCCCGGACTGGGAGTCACGATCAACGAAGACGAAGTGAAAAGGCGCCCGTTCGCACAGGAGATCCCGCAACGCGTCTTTTATCCGGACGGCAGCGTCGGCGATTGGTGACGAATTGGCTATGGAATCACAAACAATGCATCTGGCAGCGAACATCGAAGGCGTTTTGCCGATTCTGCACACGCCGTTTGACGGCGACGACGAAATCGATCGCGACAGTCTGGGCCGCGAGATCGACTGGGCGTTTGAGCAGGGGAGCCACGGCGTCTGTTCGGCGATGGTCTCGGAGATCCTGCGGCTGACGTCGGCCGAGCGCGTCGAACTGAACAGGCTGATTGTGGAAATGACGGCTGGTCGCGGAAATGTCGTGGCCAGCGTCGGCGCGGAGAGCGCCAAGCAGGCGGTCTACTTCGCGGAGGCGGCCGTCGCTGACGGATGCGCCGCCATCATGGCGATTCCTCCCATTTCAACGGCGTTGCCACTGACGGCGCTGCACGGTTACTTCAGCGCCCTGGCGGACGCCGCGCCCGTGCCGCTGATCGTTCAGGACGCGTCGTCTTACGTCGGCGCGGCGATTCCCACGGACTTCTACGTTCGCCTGTTGGACGAGTACGGGCCGCGGAAAATCCTCTTCAAACCGGAAGGCGCGCCGATCGGACCGAACATCTCCGATCTGCGAGACGCCAGTGACGGTCGCGCCCGCATGTTCGACGGTTCGGGCGGCGTACTGCTGATCGATGCGTTCCGCCGCGGCGTCGTGGGTACGATGCCGGGAGTCGATCTACTGGATGGCGTGGCCGCGTTGTGGGGGGCGCTGAAGAATAATGACGACGCGACAGCGTATCGGATCTACTTCCCCATCTGCGCGCTGGTCGCGCTGCAATTGCAGGCGGGGCTGGACGGCTTCCTGGCCATCGAAAAGTACATCCTGGTGAAGCGCGGACTGTTCGCGACGGATCGACGGCGGGAACCGAACGCCTGGAGCCTCGACCCGGAAACGCAGAGCGAAGTCGATCGACTCCTGGCGATGTTGACCGACGCGCTGGCCGCCTCGTGAACACCTCAGCCTCACTCCCCGCGGACGACGAGCCCTTGAGGGGGCAGCAGGATCGGTTCGCTGGGCGGCTGCTCTCCATCCATTAGCTGGTGCAGCAGACGGGCCGCTTCGTAGCCGACCCGTTCGTAGCCCAGCTCGTAGCTGGTCACCTTTTCTCAAAAACAAAAATTGAGCATGGTATGATCATCGGTTCGTCAATTCGTAAACACACATTGAGGTGAATTCGCGATGAAGAGACCATTTGCAACCGCTTCGCTCTTCGCCGCCGTGGCGACCGGGCTGCTCGCCGCGCCCGCCGCAGCCGACCAACTGCCCGACCCGGACGGCAAGCCCGCCGACATGACTAAGAAGGTCAAGGTCTTCATCGTCATGGGCCAGTCAAACACACTCGAGATGGGCAGGGTCAAGGGCGCCAAGGAGGGCGCGCTCGATTACGCCGTCAAGACCGAAAAACTCTATCCGTTCATGGTCGATGACGCGGGTGACTGGACGACCCGCAAAGACGTTCGCAACGTGCACGTGATGGGCAGCGGCGGCCCGGGCAAAACCAGCGTCAAACGCAACGACTGGCTGACCGTCTCCGGCGGCAAGATCGGCATCGAGACCGGCATCGGCCACCAACTCGGCAACGCGCTGGACGAGCCCGTGCTGATCCTCAAAAGTGCGATCGGCAACCGCAGCCTCGGCTGGGACCTGCTCCCACCCGGCAGTCCATCGTACGAGTTTGAGCTGGAAGTGAAGAACCGCCAGACAAAGCAATTAGAGAAGAAGACTTTCATCTACGCCGGCTACGGCCAGAGCCCGCTCAGTTGGGAGAAGGGCGTCGAGCCTAAACCGATCGGCTGGAAGGCCGGCCTTCAGTACGACGGTGACGTCGCTCGCGCGAAAGATGTGCTAAAGAACCTGGGCAAGTTCTATCCCGGTGCGACCGAGTACGAGGTCGCCGGCTTCCTGTGGTGGCAGGGCGACAAAGACCGTTACAACACGGGCCACGCCGCGAAGTACGAGAAGAACTTGAACAACTTGATCAGGGAACTGCGCAAGGACTTTAACGCCCCGCAAGCCAAGTTCGTCTGCGCGACGCTCGGCCAGACGAGCAAGGAAAACGCCAAGGGCAACGAAAAGCTGATCCTCGACGCCATGTTCGCCATCAGCGACGCGACGAAGTACCCCGCGCTCAAGGGCGATGTCGCGACCGTTTACACCAACCCGCTGAGCATGGGCTCTTCATCCAACGCTCACTACGGCGGCAACGCCAAGACCTACATGAATGTCGGCCTCGGCATGGGTAAAGCGATGGTTGAACTGTTGAAGAACGAGTAGATCGAGAAGGTGACGAGTAAGAGGAGGCCACGGCGCTTGAGATCTAGAAGCTCGAGTTCGCGATCAGAAACCAGAGGAAGCAACTCGTCATGAAGAAGTATCAAGCAACCACAGTAGGTCGCCTCGTGGGGGCGATGTTCCTGTTAGCGACCGCTGCATCCACCGTCCACAGTCAAGCGCCCGACCCGACGGGTAAGCCGATTAAGGTCTTTGTTCTTTCGGGCCAGTCCAACATGGTGGGAGCGGGAAAGGTGGACGGTGGCAGCCGCCGCTGGGGATCACAGTTTCTCGATCCTGTGGTGTCGGTCTACGAGGGCGCCTACGACTCGCGGGCTGACTACGATGCGATGAAGCCTGTGAAGACGTTGAAGCTGGAGAAATTCGGCGGCACCGAACCGACGCCTTATCCGGGTGGCGGCGCGCAGGTGACGCGCGGGTTCGTCCAGGTGAAAGAGACCGGGATCTACGAGTTCCGCCCCGGCTACGGCGGCTCCATGCACAACACCATGGAAGTCGATGGAAAGGAAGTCCACCGCCAAGAGGTCGGTAAGGACGCGGTGCGCGCTGAAATCAAGCTCGAGGCCGGAAAGAAGGCTCCGTTCAAGATCACCTACTTCTCCAAGGACGCCAATGGGCTGGGTTGGATCGTCAGGGTCGATGTGCCCGGGACGCTCTCGACGCTGGTCAAACACCAGGGCATGTACCCGTATCTGCTGAACGACAGCGGACGGTGGGCGGCCCGCGATGACGTCTGGTACAAGGGCGTGGTGGCCGCCGCGGGAAGCAGGTGGCTGGGTGTCAGCGGCGGTCGCCTCGGTCCGGAGTTAGGGTTCGGACACGTCGTCGGCAATCGCTGCGACGAACCGGTGCTGATTCTCAAAACCTCGCAAGGGAACCGCTCGCTCTCGTGGGATTTCCTGCCGCCGGGCAGCGGGCGATTCGAGCACGGTGGAAAGATCTATGCGGGCTATAAGGAATCCCCGCTCTCTTGGGAAAAGGGCGCCGATCCAAAGCCGATCAACTGGTACGCCGGCAAACAATATGACGACTGTTTTGGCGCCGCGCACGATGTGCTGGACAACTTCGACAAGCAGTTCCCTCACTGGAAGGGGCGCGGCTATCAGATCGAGGGCTTTGCCTGGTGGCAGGGCGACAAGGACCGCTACAACGAGGGACACGCGGTGCAGTACGAGAAGAACCTGGTGCGCCTCATCAAAACTCTGCGCCGAGAATTCAAAGCGCCGCACGCAAAGTTCGTTGTCGCGACGCTCGGACAAACCGCCAAGGGCAAGGCTCAGGGTAACGAGAAGCTGATCCTGGACGCGCAGCTGGCCGTCGACGGAAATTCCGGCAGGTACGCCGAGTTCAAAGGGAACGTGGCCACCGTTTACACGCACCCGCTCAGTCAGGGCGGCGCCTCGAACAGCCACTACAACGGCAACGCACAAACCTATATGGACGTGGGACTCGCCATGGGAAAAGCGATGGTGGGACTGATCGAGCCATAGATTCGCCGGGCCGCCGTCAACCCGCACCCGCCAGACAAAGGCGCTGGGGGCGACGCTGAGTCAACTCCAAATGAGTTTTGCGCGACGCCG
>JASMLW010000197.1 GCA_030748485.1 Pirellulaceae bacterium | reverse complement strand
TTGGTCGTCGTTTGAAAGACCGTGTTGAGCCCTTCCTCAACACCGCCCCGCTTGTCGCGATCATGGCACGCGTAGCAATTGAACGTCGTCAGGTAGTGCGCGATTCGTTGCTGGTTCGACAGCTCGCGAGGCTCGCCAGCGGTCTCGAGTGACGCTTTGACAGCCGCCCGCTGTGTTGCATTGAGACGATAGTCGATTGCCGGCCGCCGCGGCTGTTCGGCCAGACAGCCGCGCTCGCGATTCAAAGCAGCCAACGGTCGCGCTTTGAGTGTCGCGTCGAGAACATCTTCACCCTCGCGAAGCTGGTGGCAGGATGCGCAGCCGACTTTGGCGAAGATCTTCTTCCCCTCCTCCGCCAGAGCTGGGTCGACTTCGAAGGAGATCGGTTTGAGCTTGGCGGATGGATCGCCGTACGAAAGCGAATCGTGAAGCGGCCGTCGCGGAACTCCCGGTCCTTCGTATTCGACACGCACTTCTTCTCCGCCCCCGGCCTCAAAGAAATCGACGACCACTGCGTGCAGTCCGGCCGCCAATTTCGCCTTCCCGGTCTTCTCGACGACCCCGTGCACACCGTCGTTGTCGACCACGACCCGCCCGTCGATCGTCAACCGCGAACCGTCGTCTGAGGCGAGGCGAAAACTGTATTCACCGTCCGCGGCAATTTCCAACGTCGACTCAAAACGCAAACCGTAATAATCTCGCTTGCGATTGGCGACATGCTGGTGGATCTTATCGGCTCCGCCGACCAGCAACGGCTTCAACTCGGCGAAGTTGGGTAGCTTGGACCAGTTTCCTTCGTAGTAGCTGAACTTGATCGTGGCCGCTTCGGGCAACTCCAAGAGATACGCGGCGATGTGGCGAGATTCATCGGCCGACAAGTTAAGACTCGGCATTCGCCCGCCGGGTCGAATGTGATGGGGGTCTCGCAACAAGTCAGCCAAGCTCTGCAGTGTGTATTTCGCCTTCACATCACCGAGGGGCTTGATCGCGGACGAAGTCTCCTGCGGATCGCGACGGGAACCGTGACACGCGGCGCACCCAACCAGGTGGTAAAGTTGCTCGCCGTTGGCTCCGTCCCCGACTCGTGGCAGCGCTTGCGGCGGCAGAGAAGGACCCTCCGAAACAAGAAAGTGCACCAGCGCTTTCACTTGAGCGTCGCGCTCAGCCGCGGGAACGCCGGCGAACACGCTCGGCATCGTGGCTCCCGGTTTGACTGTGGCTGGATCGGCGAGGTAGCGGAGCAAGTACGACGGCTTGATTCGAGCCGCGACACCGAGCAAGAGCGGAGCTTGTTTGACGGGAACGCCACCCGCCGCCGCATGGCAGTTCGCGCAATTCAACTCAGCAATCAGCAAGTCACCGCCAGCTCGCACTTCGTCGCCTTGAGAGTCGCCTTGAGAATGGAATCGTTCAAAACCGGAGACAATCGGATGGGCGGGCGGGGCCGCACAAGTGGCAGTGCCACACACAGAGCGAGCTGCCGCTCGGTCTTCATTCGTCCGCTCCCGTTGGTCGCTGGAATCGATTGAGGGAAGTCCCAAATCCTCAACGCCACAAGTGGCAGTGCCACACACAGAGCGAGCTGCCGCTCGGTCTTCATTCGTCCGCTCCCGTTGGTCGCTGGAATCGATCGAGGGAAGTCCCGAATCCTCAACACCACACGCGACGGTCAGGGCGCCGAATGTGGCGAGTAGAACGGATCCGAATAGAACTCGATGGCTATATCGCGGCATTCGTGTTGCTTCTCCATGGTTTGCGCCCGCAGCTGATTCGACCGGCGTCAGGACAGCAGCAGGTCCTGGCGCGGCGCAGACGTGTCGGGCGTCTTAAAGCAAGTCTCAGGCAGGACGCGGCGTCCGAGCCACTTCAGTCCTTTCGCTGATCGATCAGGTCGGTCGAGAATCCCTGGAATTGGTTGTCGGCCAATTCGACGACTCCCGCCGTGTCGGCGATCCGCAGACCGACGCGTTTCATCTGTCCGCGCTTTTCGACAAGCCGGTTGTTGCGAATCTTTGTGTCCTTGGTTTGACCCTGCACGTCGATGGCGATTCCATCCGACGGCCCACTGTTGATCACCGTGTTGTTCTCGATCAAGTTGCGATTCGCCCAGAAATCGCGGCCGCGGGGATCGTCGCGGAAGAGGATGCCCACCTTGCCGCTGTCGATCACTTCGTTGTTCCGCATCACGTTGTCCGTGTCGCAATGCCCGATCGAGATGCCGAAGTTGCGATTGCCGACGATTCGATTGCCCTCGGCCAAACCGAATTTTACGCCCCAGCACCAGAAGATCCCGATCGTGTTGCGCTCCAGGCGATTGTTAAGCAGCACGGGCCGCTGCGATCCCGAGCCTGGATGCACACCCAGATTGGCGTTGTCGTGGCTGTAGCAATTCTCCACAACCACGTCGTGGCAAATCTGAAAGCTGATTCCGTCGCCGTTGTACTCCCGCGACTCGACGCCGCGGATCGTGTAACGATTGCAATCCTGCAGGAATATGTTGCCGGCGTAGTTGCCGTTCAGATTCATATTGTTCTTCTTGTCGCCGTCCAGAGCCAGATTCTCAATCACCACATCGGCCGTGTTTTCGCTCGTCAGCAACGGGAACATTGTCGAGCAGGTCGGCTTACCGGTCAGCCACAGGTTCTTGCGAATCCCGTCACTCAACTTGAAGCGATTGCCCTTCTGCGCGACAAGCGTTCGTTTGATGACATCTTGACTGCCGTTGTGGGGATTCTTCGTGATCAGGACGACACCGTCACCGACACGAAAACCTTTAGCGTTCTTCAAGGTCACTTCCTGGTCGTACCAATCCGAATCGTCGGCGAGTGCGATGGTGGTCGAGGGAATCTTGGTGAGGATCGTGTCGGCCCCGTCGCCGCGGAGTCTCACGCCGGAGGGCAGCTGAACGGCGTTGCGGAACACGTACTTGCCGGCGCGAACATGCACGGTTCCGCCGCCGAGACGAGCGACGTAGTCGAGCGCGGCTTGGACCACCTTGTCGTCGCGCCCGTTCAAGTCGGCTCCCTGGTGTCCGACGGTAATGGTCAACCGCTGCGTCCAGTCGGGTTCGTGTCGATCATCGCCGTCGGTGGCTCGTGGATTCTTCACCGGCGGACGCGCCCACAAGAGCGAGCTTCCCAGCGGAGCGACCGCCAGTCCGGCGGCTCCCGTAGCTAACCATTGGCGACGTGATAAACGAGTCGACATAGCGAGTGCCTCAGCTGAGTGTTGCGGTACGTTCGTCGCACTATTTTGCAACGCCGCCCACCAGAACACAACGCGAGACGGTGCGGCGGCTTTCGCTCCCAGCCCGTCAGTTTCACCGAGGGCGTTGCAGCGGCCCTTGGGCGAGGCGACTCTCGTCCGTAAACCACCCCTCACGTAGGCGTGAAAACCGGACAGCCCGCCCGGAGCGAAACCCGCCAATGGTGGCGAACGGGCGCGGTTCGGGCTAGTATGTGCGGCGTCGTGCTCGCGCCGGCATAAGACCTCACAAAAAACTCTGCACGCAAAGGAGCAGTACCTTGAATCATCGATTCCAAATCGCGTTCGTCCTCATCGCGGCTCTCGTCAGCGCGTCCACTCTGGCGATGGCGAAAGAGGGCGAAGACAACGTTCCTCCCAAAGGATTCCAAGCTCTCTTCAACGGCCAGAATCTCAACGGTTGGCATGGGATGGGGCACTTCGACCCGCGCAAGCTGAAAGCCATGACCGACGAGCAGCGCAAAGCGAAACGCGACGCCGATCTGAAGGACGTCGCCAAGCATTGGACTGTTGAAGATGGCGAATTGGTCAACGACGGTCACGGCGTTTACCTGACGACCGACAAAGCGTACGGCGACATGGAGTTCATGATCGACTACAAAACCGTCGCCAAGGCCGACTCGGGGATCTACCTTCGTTCGAATCCCCAAGTGCAGATTTGGGATTACACGAAGGAGGGCGGCAAGTGGGGCATCGGAGCCGACAAGGGCTCTGGCGGATTGTGGAACAACAGCAAGGGAGCCAAAGGGAAAGACCCCCTGGTGCTCGCCGACAAACCGTTCGGTGAGTGGAATCGCTTTCGCGTTCGCCAAGTCGGCGCGCTCACTTCGGTCTGGTTGAACGGCAAGCTGGTCGTCGACAACGCGACCATGGAGAACTTCTGGGATCGCAAGCGGCCGTGGTTCGCCAATGGACCGATCCAACTGCAGCCGCACGGCGGCGAGATTCGCTGGCGGAACATATTCATTCGCGAAATCCCGGCGGACGAAGCGAACGAGCACTTGACGAAACTCTCCGGCAAGGGATTCGACGCCGTGTTCAATGGCAAAGACTTCGCCGGATGGAAGGGTCCGATTGCCAACTACGACGTCAAAGACGGAGCGCTCGTCTGCAAACCGGGCAAGGGCGGTACGATTTACACGGAGAGAGAGTACACCGATTTCGCCGCCCGCATTGAATTCAAACTGCCTCCCGGCGGCAACAACGGGCTGGCCATTCGCTATCCGGGCGAGGGCGACACGGCCTACGTGGGCATGTGCGAATTGCAAGTGCTCGACTCGGAGCATCCCAAATACGCGCGGTTGGACAAACGACAGTACCACGGCTCGGCTTATGGCATGTCGCCCGCTCATCGCGGCTTCCTCCGTCCCACCGGTGAATGGAATCACCAAACGGTGACTGTCAAAGGTGCGACGATCCAAGTTGACCTCAACGGATACACGATTCTCAAGACCGACCTCAGCAAGGTCACCGAGTTCATGGGCAAGCGTCCGCACCCGGGGAAAGATCGCGCGAGCGGGCATTTCGGTTTCGCCGGACACTCCGATCCGGTGCAGTTCCGCAACGTCTTTATCAAGGACCTGGGAAAAGGGGCCGAGTAGCGCCGCGCGGCTGCCGAGGCAAGAACCTGATACGCAGCGGGTGTCCCAACGGCGCCCGCTGCGTTTTTGTGACCGACGTCCGCACACCGGCGTCACCATCCGCAAATCCAACTTGCCAGTCCACCTGGCGAAACTCAGGAGATCGTTATGAATGACCAATCCGGCCACGGGCTTAATCGCCGACAACTCATCGGCGCGGCGGCGGGAGCTGCGTTCGCCGCGGGTTTTCACAGCGAGTCGACCGCCGCGGACAAGAAGGAGACGAACGTGAAAAACGGCCGCATCAATCAGTCGATCGTCCATTGGTGCTTCGCCAAACACTGGACCGTCGAACAGACGATTCCGATCGCCAAACAGCTGGGCTGTAAGAGCATCGAGCTGATCGATCCGAAGTTCTTTCCTCTGCTAAAGAAAAATGGCCTCGATTGCGCGATCGCTTCGATCGATATGGCTCCCGATCCGCCTTTCGTGCGCGGTCTGAACAACCCCAAGCATCGCAAGCAACTATTCAAGGCGACTCGCGACGCCATCGACGCCTGCAAAGCGCACGGCTTCAAACGCGTCATCGCCTTTACCGGCATGGCTGACGGACTGTCGAACGAGGAAGGAGCCGACAACTGCGTCGAATCGCTCAAGCAGATCGTCGGTTACGCCGAGAAGAACGATGTCACGATCTGTCTCGAGATGCTCAACACCCGCGACGACACACATCCGATGAAAGGTCATCCTGGGTACCAAGGCGACGACACCGAGTACTGCATCGACATCATCAAGCGGGTCGGTTCGCCCCACGTCAAACTGCTCTTTGACATCTACCACGTGCAGATCATGAACGGCGATGTGATTCGCCGCATCCAGCAGCACAAGGAATACCTCGGTCATATCCACACGGCCGGCAACCCGGGCCGAGGCGAGCTCGACAACTCGCAGGAGATCAGCTATCCCGCTTGTATGCAGGCGCTGCTCGACGTCGGCTACGACGGCTTCGTCGGACAGGAGTTCATCCCCACGCGCGATCCACTCAAAGGCCTGCAACAGGCCGTCACGCTCTGCGACGTCTAGGAGAAGTTGGTAAGGAGGTTTCCGCATGTTGCCTCAACGACGCGACTTTTTGAAGTGGTCGGCGGCCGCGGCTGTCGGGGCGGCGGGCACTCCGGCCGCGGCGCGGATGCAGAGGCCGCGGATCGCGGCCATCTATACGGTGCTCCGCTTTCGCAGCCATGCCTACAACATCTTGGAGAATTTCCTCAAACCGTATTTGTTTCGCGGAAAGTTGGTCGATCCGGGTGTCGATGTGGTCTCGCTGTACGCCGATCAGTTTGTCGACGAGGGCGATATGTCGCGCCTCGTGTCGAAGAAATTCTCGCTGCCGCTGCACAAGTCGATCGACAAAGCTCTCTGCCGCGGTGGAGACGATCTGGCCGTCGATGGAGTCTTGCTGATCGGCGAGCACGGCGACTATCCGCTGAATGACCTCGGACAGAAGATGTATCCGCGGAAAGAGTTCTTCGACCAGATCGTCGCCGTGATGAAGCGTTCGCGACGCTACGCGCCCATCTTCAATGACAAGCATCTCTCCTATCGTTGGGATTGGGCGAAAGAGATGTACGACGAAACTCAGCGCCATGGCATTCCCTTCCTGGCCGGCAGTTCCGTGCCGCTCGCGCAACGGCAACCGGCGCTCGAGTTGCCGCCGGGCGCTCACATCGACAACGCCGTCGCCGTGCACGGCGGAGGAATGGAAACATATGACTTCCACGGGTTGGAGGTTCTACAGTCGTTCGTCGAAGCTCGCCGGGGCGGCGAGGCGGGGATCGCCACCGTACAGTTCCTGACCGGTGACGGACTGCGCGAGACGCTGGCGGCCGAGCCGTGGATGCATCGGTTGGGACGCGCGGCGATGCAAGCCGAATTGAAGAATCCCAACGTTCGACAAGGCTTCCCCAATCGCGATGAAAAAACGTTCAGGCAACCGCTCAAGAAACTCATCACGCATCCCGAACACGCCCTCCTGATCACCTATCGCGACGGCTTTCGCGCAGCCGTCCTTAAATTCGGCGACAGCTCGGACCGCTGGAATTTCGCTTGCCAGCTTCGCGGTGAGAAGTCGCCGCGCAGCACAGCCTTGTTCAATGGGCCGTGGGGCAACCGCTGTCTATTCAAGGCGTTGAGCCACTCGATTCAACATCTGTTCGCGCACCGGCGAGCTCCCTATCCGGTGGAACGGACACTGCTCGTGAGCGGCGTCTTGCACGCGGCCATGCGATCGCGCATCAACGGCGGAGAATCGACGCGGACTCCCGAATTGAACATCCCCTATCGTCCTGTTGACTTCCGCCGTTTTCGTGAAGACGGGGCTAGCTGGAACGTCATCACAAACAAGACGCCGCAACCCGTGCCGTTTACGCCGGGTGATGCTCAATTCCTCAAACAGTGATCCGCGGCGCGAATGATCGGCGAAGAAGGAGAGTCGCGTGCAACTCGGTGAGTTTCAGATCGACGTCGTCTCGGGCGGCAAGTTTCGCATGGACGGCGGAACGATGTTCGGGGTCGTGCCTAAGGCGCTCTGGAATCGTCTCTACCCGGCCGACGAAAACAACTTGATTGCCCAGGAAACGAATTGCCTGCTGGTCCGCGGCAGCGAGCGGACTGTGTTGATCGACACGGGGTACGGATCCAAGTTGAGCGACAAGCAATTGAAGTTGATGCACGGCGAAAGCGGCTGCCCATTGACGCGCAACCTGGCCGCCCTCGAAGTTACGCCGGACGAAATCGACACGGTCATTCTGTCCCATCTCCATTTCGATCACGCGGGCGGCGCACTGGAAACGGACGAGGCGGGCGAGTTGCGGGCGACATTCCCGCGAGCCGAGTACGTAGTGCAACAGGGCGAATGGGACGTGGCCACGTCGGGCGTCCCCGAACTCAAAGGAGCTTATCCGACGGAGAACTTCGCGGCGCTCAGCAGCCTCGGCCAGTTGACGCTGATCGACGGCGATGTCGAAATCGCGCCGGGCATTCGCGCGATCGTCACGCCGGGGCACACGCGTTTCCACCAATCGATCGTAGTGGAAAGCAATGGAGAAACGGCCGTTTTCCTCGGCGACCTGTGCCCGACGACGCGCCACTTGCGAGTGCTCTGGTGCATGTCGTACGACATCGACCTGCTGGAAATACGTCGGCAAAAGGCGCTGATCTTGGCCCAAGTCGCAGACGGAGACTGGCTTGCCGTTTTTGATCACGACGCAAACCAATCCACCGCGCGGTTAGTCCGCGACGAACGGCGCGATTTCTTGGCCGCCGAGTGAACCTGTCGGTCGAATTCCCCTTCGCTACTTGCTCTTGAAAAACACTTCGCTTTTCGATCTCCTGCTATTCTTCGCGGAATCCGAGCGTTTCGCATGAGCGACCTAGAGCAACTCGAATCCGACGTCCAGCTGGCGATGCAGAAGGACAAGCATCGCCTGCGTCGCCTGTTGCGCTTCATTCGCCAGTCGCAGCGAGACGGCAAGCCGGTGGATCGCAGCCTCGACAAACTAACCGTCCAGCTAGCCGAGTCGCGGGCGCTGCGAGATCGCCGGCGCGATTCCGTGCCGCCAATCGAGTACGTCGGCGAGCTGCCGGTGATCGAGCACCGCGAACGGATCGGCACGGCGATTCGCGAGAACCAAGTCGTCATCGTCTGCGGGGAGACCGGTTCCGGAAAGTCGACACAGCTCCCCAAGATCTGCCTCGAACTCGGACGCGGCGTCGACGGGCTGATCGGGCACACGCAGCCGCGGCGAATCGCGGCCCGTTCGATCGCGTCCCGAGTCGCTCAAGAATTGCAAACCAAGGTGGGAGATCGCGTCGGCTTCAAGATTCGCTTCACCGACAAGACCGACCCGACGACGCTCGTCAAACTGATGACTGACGGTGTGATGTTGGCCGAAACGCTGCACGACCGATTCCTCGATCAGTACGACACGATCATCGTCGACGAAGCGCACGAGCGATCGCTCAACATCGACTTTCTGATGGGCTACCTCAAACGACTGTTGCCGCGCCGCCCGGATCTCAAGTTGATCATTACATCCGCGACGATCGACGCCGAACGGTTCGCCGAACATTTCGGTTGCGACGGCGAGCCGGCTCCCGTCATTCTGGTCGAGGGGCGGACCTACCCGGTGGAAGTGCTCTACCGGCCGCTCGACGACGAAATGGAATCGGCGGCCGAACTTCATCAAGCCGTGGCCGACGCGGTCCAAGAGGCTGCGCGAATCGACCGCGGCGACATGCTGGTCTTTTTGCCGACCGAACGAGACATTCGCGAAACGGCGCGAGTCCTCCGCGGACGGTCGCTGCCCGGAGACGGAGCCGCGCAGACCGAGATTCTGCCGCTCTACTCGCGGCTCTCTAACGAGCAGCAAAACCGCGTCTTCCAGCCGCACCCGCACCGCCGCGTCGTGCTGGCGACCAACGTAGCCGAATCGTCGCTCACCGTGCCCCGCATCAAGTTTGTCATCGACACCGGCTTGGCTCGCATCAGTCGCTACTCGTCACGCAGCAAAGTCCAACGCTTGCCGGTCGAAGCGATTTCGCGCGCGTCCGCCGATCAGCGACAAGGCCGTTGCGGCCGCATCGGTCCCGGCGTCTGTTTTCGCATGTTCAGCGAAGACGATTACCTGCAGCGCGACGAATACACCACGCCGGAAATTCGCCGAACCAATCTGGCCGCCGTCATCCTGCGGACAATGGCGCTCAAGCTGGGCGCGATCGACGACTTTCCGTTTCTCGATCCGCCGCGGCCGGATCGCGTTCGCGACGGTTACCGAACGCTCTACGAGATCGGAGCGATCGACGAACGCCGCGAGCTGACCGACCTGGGCCGCCAGCTGAGCCGGCTGCCGGTCGATCCGCGAATTGGCCGAATGATCCTCGCGGCTGAAGACGAACATTGTCTGCACGAAGTCTTGATCATCGCCGCCGCGCTCGAAATCCAAGATCCCCGCGAACGTCCCGTCGACAAACAACAGGCGGCGGACGAGCAACACGCGCGCTTCGTCGATCCCCAATCCGACTTCATCTCGTACTTGAATCTGTGGGATTTCTACCACGAGCAACGTGAAAAACTGTCGCACAACCGGCTCAGGAAGATGTGTCAGCAGTGCTTTTTGTCGTACAACCGCATGCGCGAATGGACGGACATCTTTCGACAGTTGCGCGAGATGGTGCAGACCGCGAAAATGCGGCCGCGAAAACGCAGCGACGACTACGACGCGATCCACCGGGCGCTGCTGACCGGGTTGCTGTCCAATGTGGCGACGAAGACTGAGAAATTCGAATACACGGGGGCGGGCGGCGGCAAGTTCCATCTGTGGCCCGGGGCGGGTGTCTTCCAAAGCAAACCTCAATGGGTGATCGCCGGTGAATTGCTCGAAACATCGCGCCGCTATCTTCGCAATGTCGCGCGGATCGACCCCGATTGGATTGAGCCAATCGGCGATCACCTGGTGAAGCGCAGTTTCAGTGATCCGCACTGGAGCAAAAAGGCCGGGGCGGCGATGGCGTATGAAAAAGTCACGCTGTTCGGTCTGACCGTGGTCGCCAAACGACGAGTGCCGCTGGCTCCGCTCGACCAAGAAGAAGCGCGTCGCCTGCTAGTCGAAGAGGGGTTGGCCGAGGGCGCCGTGCGGACGAGCGCTTTCTTCTATCGCCAGAACAGACGACTGCTGGAGGATATCGCCCAGCTGCGCGACAAGACTCGCAAGCGCGAGTTCATCGTCGACCCTTGGAAGGTGATTCGCTTCTACGACGACCGACTTCCGGACCATATCGTCGACGTCGGCAAGCTGAACGGCTGGGCGAAAGAACGCTCGCCTGAAGTAGATCGCCTGGTGATGACGCGCGACGATCTACTGGACGCCGACGAAGACGACGCCCAGTCGGCGTTTCCCGATCAACTCGAGTCGGCGACGATGAAGCTGGACATCCACTATCGGTTTCAACCGGGAGAAAACGATGACGGAGTGACTGTGGTCGTGCCACAGGAGGGGTTGGCGCAGCTCTCCGAGCAACGATTGAGCTGGCTCGTGCCCGGCCTCTTGGAAGACAAGGTGCTCGCTCTGATTCGAACATTGCCCAAGACGCTGCGGCGGAACTTCGTTCCAGCGCCGGACGTGGCGCGGGAGATCGCCGGCGAGTTGCCGTTTGGCGAGGGTCCGCTGCTCAGCGCTTTGGGAGCCGCCTTGACGGCGCGCAGCGGTGAGGCGATTCGGGCTGAGGACTTTGACGAATCGCGGTTGCCGCAACACTTGCTGGCGAATGTGCGCGTCGTCGACGAACAGGGTGACGTCGCAGCCGGCCGCGACGTCCGCGCACTGCGCCGCGAATTGGGTGTCGGAGCCGCCGGCCCAGAGGTCGTAGTGCGGAATCAAGCCTGGAATCGCGACGGCGCGACGAAGTGGGATTTTGGCGAGTTGCCGGAGTCGATCGAATTGGAGCGCGGGGGTGCGATCGTCTCTTGCTTCCCGACACTCGTCGATCGCGGCGATTCGGTTTCCCTGCGACTCTACGATTCGCAACTTCGGGCGGCGGCCGAGAATCGTCGCGGGCTGCGGCGGCTGTTTTGCATTGCCGAGCACCGTGAGTTGAAGTCGCAAGTTCAGTGGCTCCCGCAACTCGATCGGCTATTGCTGTACGGCGCGAGCTTGGGCGATCCGCAGACGACAAAGCAACATCTCGGCGAACGGATAGCCGACCGCGCGTTCTTCTCAATCGCCGGCGTCCCCCACTGTGACGCGACCTATTCGGAACGTTGCAAGTACGCGCGGGCCGAGATTGGGCCGGCGACACAGGATGTGCTCAAAGTGGTCGCGCCGCTGATGGAAAACTACCAGCAAGCCAGGCTGGCGCTGGAGTCCGCTCCCGCCACCCACCGCGGAGCCGTCGACGACGCTCGCAGCCAACTCGATGAATTGTCGCGGCCGGGTTTCCTTGTCGAGACACCCTGGGAATGGTTCGTCCATCTCCCCCGGTTTCTGCAAGCGCTGGCGTTGCGAATCGAAAAACTGAGAGCCGGCGCCGCCACTCGCGACGACCGCGGAATCGCTGAACTGCAACCCCATCTGAGACAACTGGCCGATTGGATCGATGAGCGCGGTGATGCGGTCTGGTTCGATCACGAATTGGTCACATACCGTTGGATGCTGGAAGAGTTTCGCGTTTCGCTGTTCGCCCAAGAGTTGGGCACGTCGCGCACTGTCTCGTCACAACGACTCGACAAGCAATGGGCCAAGGTTGGCGTCGAGCTGTAGGGAATTGTCGACTTGTGGGCAAACGCAAGGCAAAATAGAGGTATCAATTGATTGCGCCGCCGTATCGGCGAGAATCATGTTTTGCGGTGCGGCGATCTCCAATCTCGCAATCCGGCAACACTGTCCTTCCACGATCGAGGCACTTGCGTGGCAGCGCCCCTTTCCTGGCGAAAGAAGCTTCTCTTCTCCGCCATCACCCTGCTGTTGTTTTTCGCGCTCCTCGAGGGCGGGCTCGCCGTGATCGGTTTCCGGCCGGTTACCGACGAGCACGATCCGTTTGTCGGTTTCGCCGGCTATCTGCCGCTCTTCGAAGAGCAGACGGGCGAGGACGGCCAGACCGAGATGATCACCGCCGAAAACAAACTCGTCTGGTTCAACGACCAGGTGTTCTTAAAGAAGAAGCCCGAGGGAGTCTATCGCATCTTCTGTCTCGGCGGCTCAACCACGTATGGACGTCCCTTTCGCGATCCGACTTCGTTCGCGGGGTGGCTGCGCGAGTTCTTGCCCGCCGCCGACTCGTCGCGCGAGTGGGAGGTGATCAACGCGGGCGGAGTTAGTTACGCCAGCTATCGAGTTTCCGCAGTGATGGAGGAGTTGGCCGAGTACGAACCCGATCTGTTCATCGTCTATTCCGTGCACAACGAATTCCTCGAACGCCGCACGTACGGCGAGATGTTCGCCAAATCACAACTCAGCCTGAAGATCAACGCGGTCTTGAGTCGCACGCGAACTTGGGCGGCCATCGATCATCTCATTCGCCGGGACCGCACTGTGCCCGAGGATGAATCCAAGTCGGAATACATCATGCCGGCGGAAGTCGACGAAATGCTCAACCATACGGTCGGCCCGGTCGACTACCATCGCGATCCCGAATGGCGCGGTCAGGTCATCAAACATTACGAATTGAATCTCAACCGCATGGCCGACATCGCCGAACGTTGCGGCGCCAAGATGATGCTGGTGAGCCCGGCGTCCAACATCAAAGATTGTTCTCCCTTTAAGAGCGAGCTGGCGGAGGGAACGTCAGAGGAAGACGAAAACGCTTTCTGGGACAACTTTCAGGAAGCCGAAGAGCTGGTCGTTTTCGGCAAGAACGACGAGGCCTTGGCCGCTTATGAAGAAGCTCTCAAGATCGATGACACCTGCGCTCATCTGCAGTATCGGCTGGGCAAGTTG
Source organism: Pirellulaceae bacterium (assembly GCA_030748485.1). Lineage (GTDB taxonomy): Bacteria > Planctomycetota > Planctomycetia > Pirellulales > Pirellulaceae > JASMLW01. Next base: position 28,059 of record JASMLW010000197.1, on the reverse strand, counting down.
TACGTCCAGATGGAACGTCACGAAGACGCCAACAAGGCATTTGAAAGAGCGGTGAATGAGGACATCTGTCCTCTTCGCGCAGTTGACGAAATCGTGGAGCTCAATCGGCGGATCGCCGAACAGCGCAATGCGCTCTTTGTCGATTTTGGCAAGTTGCTCAACGACGTGTGTCAAGAGGAGCACGGCCATACTAATCTCGGAGCCGAATATTTTCTCGACCATGTTCACCCAACCATCGACGTCCATCGCCGCATGGCGCTCTGGATCTTGGACGAGATGGCGCGAGCGAAGATCGTCACGACGAGCGATCAGTGGACGGAGGAGAAGCGAGACGAAATCGCCGAAAATGTGTTGGCGATGGTCGATTCCTTCGAGCAGGGCGTCGCCTTGCGAAATCTGGCCAAAGTCCTGCATTGGGCCGGGAAATTCGATGAGGCCGGACCGATCGCCGAACAAGCCATGCTATTGATCACGGATGATTTCGAGAGCATGTATATCGCGGCCGAATGCATCCGACACGTCGGCGAACCGCAGGAAGCGCTGCCCTACTATCAAAAGCTGGTCGAGCAAGATGTCTTCTTCTGGCAAGCACACATTCCGCTCGGCGGACTGCTGGCCGATCGCAAAGACTACGAAGGAGCCCGCGACCATCTGACGATTGGCGTCGCGCTGCAGCCGGACGGTTGGTACGCGCACCAGGAATTGGGGATCGCCCATTTCCATTTGGGCGAATACAAACTGGCCTTGGAGTCGCTCACCGAAGCCGACAAGCAGGGCCCCGAAGATCCCCGCACGCTCTATTTCATGGCCCGCACCCAAGTCGAACTGGGCATGAAAGACGAAGCGCTCAAGATGTTCCGTGAAGTCTTGAAGCTCGACGAATCCGATCCGGCGACGCACAATCATCTCGGCGCGCTGCTAATGGATATGGGCGAACTGAAGGACGCGATCAAGCATCTCGAAATCGCCGTCGAATCATGGCCCGATTACGAAGAGGCCGACATCAATCTGCAAAACGCCAAAGAGATGCTGGAAAAGAAGAAGTAGGCGGCGCGAGGCGCAGTTCAAGATCGAACGACAATCAGTCGGATCAACTAGATCAACTAGAGCGCATTTCAAAACCGATGTCTTGCCGTACGATGGCCTTCCAAGGCGCCTTCCAAGGCCGTCGTTTCCCGAGGATTTCCAAATTCGACGGCCTTGGAAGGCCATCGTACAAGGTTTTGAAGCAGCCTCTAACCAGACTGATCAGGTCTGATTGACAGCTTCCCAGACCGGGAGTCGCTCGTGGTAATCGCGAGCCTGAGCGACGAAGTCGACACCCGCGTGTTCGATCCAGGCGTTGAGCAATCGTTGAAAGACGGGACCGGGCGCGTTGTCGAACGCCTTTCCCTCGAAAGAGCGAGCGTGCACGAGACAGTACGTTGTCGCCGTGCAGAAAATCTCGTCCGCCTGCAGCGCCTCGTAGCGTCCGAGATTGCACTCGCGAACATCCAAACCGATCTTCTTGGCCAGCTCGATCGTCACTCCGCGACTGACGCCCAACAAGATGTTGCGCGGCTCGGGCGTCAGCAGCTGCTCGCCGTGGACCAGGAAGATATTGTTGCCGGTTCCTTCGCACAAGAACCCGTCGCCGTCGAGCAAGACGGGCCAACCGCCGCCCCCGCGAGCCGCCTGCAGGTTGGCCATCTGATAGTGCATCCGACTGCGTGTCTTCGCCTTCGGATCGACCAAATGTGCGGGGACAGCCTGCTGCGCCGGGATCATCACGTCGATTCCCGTGTCGTAGTTTGGCGCGAATGAACCGGTATGAGTAATCAACGGCCAGCAGTTGATCGTGATCGTCGGTTGCAGCTCGCCAGCGAACGCGCTGCGATAGACGCCCAGCGGCCCGCGCGAGACGTTGTGCATGATCTGCCAGTCGACGTCCTCCGCCTCCGTCTCGGCGTTCAACGCTAACGCCTCGCGGGAAACTTCGTCCATTCGCTGTGGCGACATGCCGCAATCGATCTCCAAGAGATCGAGCGAAGCGTAGAGCCGATCGAGGTGCTCGCGTAAGCAGAACGGCTCGCCGCCAAACGTACGCGTCATCTCAAACGCCATGTCGCCGAACATCAACGCGGAGTCGAATATCGAAACTCGCGCCTCGCTTTCGGGAACAAAGCGATCATTCAGAAAGACCTGTCGACTAGACATGGGACGTAGGCTTTCACGCGGAGCATCGAATGGTGAATCACTCGGCGAGTTGAACCAGCTGCTTCACATCGAATTGCTCGAGCAGCCCGAAGCAGTAGGCCTCGGGCCATTGATTGTACTGAGCGGGCGGCTTGAGCAACTCGTGCAGCGAGGAGATCTCGTCGGTCGTCGTGACCGCGACGATCGTCTGCTTGTCGTCGATCGCATCGGCCAGCCGAGCGACCAGGCTCGCGCGACGCCCAACCGCGTGAATCCGCACCTTGGGGTGATCGTCCGCGCGAGCGATCGCCAGGACCTGCGACGTCTGCACGCCTAACGCTCGCTTGCCGACGACGCCCAACAACATCGAGTTCTGCCACAACGATCCCTGCGGCTTTTGATGGCCGAAGAAGAGCGGATCGACGGCGACAACGTCACTGTCTGTCGACAACTTCTCGATCCGTTTAGCTTCGGCGGCGAATCCCTGATCGCTGAGAAACAGAACTACTGTATCGCGCGTTCGCTTCGATTTCTTCAACGCTGAGACGCGAGCGGTTGGCGCGACCCACTCGGCTCCGATCTCGATCGCCTGCATCAACATTTCGCGTTCACCAATCGTGTGAGGTTTCGTGCGCAGCACCTTGGTTGACATAGGGCTGGTCCGTAAGATGCGCCGCAGCAATCGGCGCTGCGCCGCCGGCGCTCCCGCCTGCTTGGTGGGAAGATTGCGAGCGGCGGCGGCGGCGAGCGAATAGAACGTCGCGTTCCCCTCGGGCAGCTCCACGTGCAGCTGCTCGGCTGACAGCAGTTCATCCTGCGACGGAATCTCTTTCGCCGACCGTTCCTGATCCGGGAAGAAGTGCCGGTTCAAGAATTTGTAGAGCTGCTGGCGGTTGTCGAGATCGTAGTTGTGCGTGCCGGGATCCTCGTTCTCGTAGTATTTGAGAAGCTTCGCCGCGCCGGCTTGGTTGTAGAACGGAATCACCGGCTCATATGTGTTCGCCTTGACCGTGCTGGCGACGAAGCAGCAGTTGTCCTTCGTGTTGTAGATCAACAGCAATGGCCGGGGCGCCATCAACGCATTCAGGTGGACGTAGTCGGCGATGGAGACGAGGTCGGTCGGGTTTTGCTCGAGGTCGCCGACGCTGTTGTAGTTGGCGACGCGCTGCGCCAAGGCGCTGTGGCCGGCGACGGGAACGGCCAACCGCACGCGACTGTCGAGCGAGCTGAGAATGATCGTCTGCCAACCTCCACCCGACAGACCGGTGACAGCGACACGATCGAGATCCGCGTGGCGATGAGACAACAAGATGTCGAGCCCGCGTTGCATGTTCAAAAAGAAGACGCTCAAACCACTGCGGCCACAGAGGTCGAGCATTCCGAGATTGTTGTGCGAGTAGCCGGCGTCGCGCAACTGGCCCATGCCGACCCACTCGACATTCAACGCGATCATGCCCTGCTTCGCCTGTTGGATGCAGCGGAGCTGTTTGTAGTCGGTAACCTTGCCGTCGCGACTGTGTCCGTTGACGTTCAAGACGACCGGAGCCTTGCCGTTCAGCTTCGCCGGTTCGTACAGAGCGGCGGGAATCCACAGCCCGGGCAGCGCTTCGAACCGCAACTTGCGAACGCGGTACAGACCCTTGTCGATCGTCTCGGTGAATTCGACTCGCCGCTCATCCGATCGCCACGACTGGGGCACTCCGCGGAAGACGACTTCGTCGAGTACTCGTTGGCGGATCTGCTCGGCCTCCGCGCGCCACGCGTCGGCGCTCTTGGCGAGTTTCAATTCGGGAATGCGGTCGAGCACGGCTTGCTGAAAACGACTCGTCGATTCATTCGGAAAGACCGGCGACGCCTTCAGCGCTTCAGCCAGGTTGTCCGCCGCCAGCGCCGGAGCGCAGAGCACTGCCACAAGTGGCAGTGCCACACACAAAGCGAGCTGGTGTAACGAGGTCCATCGACTTGAGTACGGTGAGGTGTTCATTGAATTCTCTGTCTCTCCGGCCGCCACTCGGCAGGCCATGCATTCCTTGGCTTACTTCGATGACGATTGAACTGACGATACAACTTCCAGCATCTCCAGCAACTGTTGCGTGATCTTAACGGACGCCTGTTCTTCGAGGGTGTTGGTCCCCAACCACGTTTCGTACCCGCCCAGCGCATGATGTCGAGGTGTCGGCAGGTATCCGTAGTGTCCATTCGCCAGCTCCATCGTAAAGTGCAGCGGCAACGGACTCTTCGCTTTCAGCTCCAGACCGATTTCCACAAACACCTCGCAGGGAATCGATGTGATGCCGATGTCGCCGATTCGAATCGCCTGCAACACGAGCTCTTCCTGGAAGGGAGGTTCGGCGAGCTTTACAGTCCACGCTGCGTACGGTTTGGCTCGACGCGGCAGAGACGATTCATCGGCGGCGGCGAGAAACTGCTTCGCGCGAGCGACTTGAGCGGGAGTTGGCCGCCGCTTGTCGAGTGTCAGCAAGCGCTGCGTCATCGCCAACTCGATTCGCCGCCGGTACTGGACGCCCTCCAGCTGCTCGAACGTCTTGTCGGCGACGTAGCCGGCAACTTCACGAATCCGTTCAAACGGCTGCTTGCGAGGTCGAGACTTGCGAAAGCTGATGTTGTTGATGTCGCCGCTGGTTCCGTTGGACAGAACGCCGACAACGGCTGGTTTTCCCTCCTTCGAGCCGAGCCGTTTTTCCGCCAGACGAGCGAACTCGCCGAAGTAGTCCGCCGACGCGCCGCCCGCGGGAACTCCGCCGACGTAGTGCAACGAGTAGTTCGCGAACAGCGCGATGGGGCGGCCGTCGACAGCGCGAATCGAGACGATCGAAATGTCGGGATCCGTCGGACCGGCGGCGCGGTCGAGCAAGTTCTTTCCGCGTGGCGGGTTCATTCGCACGATGTCATTGCGTTCCCCAAACGGATTCTCGACGATGCCGCCGGGCTTCATGAACCACCGCCGATTGAAAACTTCATCGGGGGCGTAGGCGACCGCCCAGCCGATTTCGGCGGCCTCCAATTGACGGTGAGCCGCGACGGTGGCCGCGACGATCCCGCTCGTGACTCGCTCCACGTAGCGCGGATCGGCCTTTATTTCACGGCGATCTCGCGACGCCGGCGCGGAGTGCGTGTGCGTGGCCGCCATCAACATGTGATCGGTACGCATCCCCGTCTGCTTGGCGATTCGCCCTTTCGCCTCGTCCAACACCACGCGCGGAACGTAGCAACTATCGATAACGACAATCGCGATCGACTCCTCGCCGCTTTGCAACACGATGGCGCGGGCGTGCAGCCGATCCCAAGCTTTGTCCGCCAGTCGTTCGCTGAACGTGCCGACGAGCGGATGGGGCCAGTGTTCGGGAGTGATGTCCGCCTTGGCGGCTCCCGCTTTGAGATCGACGGCGACTTCACCCTCGACGACTTGCGCCGATGACCAAAGGACAGCGATCACAACAGCAATCGACAACAACTGCGAAACTCTCATCACATCCCCCATGAGCAGTCAATGAAAAGAACCGCACCGGCTAGCCGGTCGCGACGAGCTCGTGCACAACCTCCCCATCCACGTCGGTCAAACGAAAGTCACGTCCGGCGTATCGGTACGTCAGTTTTTTGTGATCCAATCCCAACAAGTGCAAGATGGTCGCCTGCAAGTCATGCATGTCCACACGGTTTTCAGCGATGTAGTAACCGAAGTCGTCGGTGCGTCCGTAGACGGTCGCCGGCCTCGCGCCGCCGCCGGCCATCCACATCGAGAATGCATGGGGGTGGTGATCGCGGCCATCCGTTCCCTGCGCTGCGGGAGTTCGCCCGAATTCCGTCCCCCAGACGACCAGCGTATCGTCAAACAGGCCGCGCCGCTTTAGGTCCGCCAACAACCCGGCGATCGGTTGGTCGACTTTGGCCGCATTGGATGAGTGATTGTTCTTCAACCCACCGTGCGCGTCCCAATAGTTGCGCGGGTAGCTGAAGTTGACTTGCACGAATCGAACTCCCGCTTCGGAAAGACGTCGCGCGACCAGACATTGGCGACCGAATTCATTGGTCGGCTCCTGATCGACGCCGTACAGCGTGAGCGTCTCGGCCGACTCTTGGCCAATGTCGGTGACTCGCGGGGCTTCTTGTTGCATACGGAACGTCAATTCGAACGATTGAATGCGAGCTTCCAGGCGATTGTCGTCTTCGCGATCCTCGAGATGGCGGCGGTTGCGGCGTTGGAGCATGTCGAGTTGCAGGCGGCGCAAATCGGTCGGCGTGTCCGTCGAGAGATTGGCGAACCTGGCCTCTTTGAACTCGGTGTTGCCGTCGCCGATACGAACGCCCTGATAGGCGGCGGGCAAAAAGGCGGAACCGTAGTTCTGTCCACCGCCGTGATAGCGCGATGGGCTGAGCGCGACGAAGCCCGGCAGGTCCTGGTTCTCGGTGCCCAATCCGTACTGCACCCAGGCCCCGATGCTCGGCCGCATGAATACGCCGTCGCCCGTGTGCAGCGCCAGCGCGGCTGGTCCGTGCGAGACTTGGTTGCCGTTGTTCATCGAACGGACCACACACAAGCTGTCGGCGTGTTCGGCGAGTCGCGGAAACAACTCGCTCACCTCCAGCCCCGATTCGCCGAACTTCTTAAACTTCCAAGGCGACTGCAGCAGGTTGCCCGTGTCGGCGAACTCGAACTTCGGTTTGGGTATCGGCAGCGGTTGGCCGTTCATCTCGGCCAGCTTGGGCTTGTGATCGAAACTGTCGACGTGCGAAACTCCGCCGTGCATGAACAAGAAGATGACCCGCTTGGCTCGCGCCGGATAATGGGGTTGGCGAGACGCCAGGGGGTTTTCGGCGCGAGCCGAATCGGCGAGCAATCCCAAAAGGGCGACGTTGCCGAACCCGCAAGCCGCCGATTGCAAGAGCCGTCTGCGCGTGAACGGCGCACTCTCGTTGGTCGCATTCATGGCGTTCATGGCGTTCATCGCATTCATGGCGTTCATCGCTGGTGCCCCGTCACTCGACATAGATCAACTCATTTAAGCAGAACAGCAGCTGGCAGTAACTGGTCCAGGCCTGTTGTTCGGCTGCGTCTGCCGCTGCGCCGCGCTGCGCGGCGATTTGCCGATACTGGGCGAGAAACGATTTGCCATCCGCCAATTCTTCCGCCGTCGCTGAGCGGGCGACAGCTTCCCGGTAGGCTCGGTCGATTCGCCTCTCCACATCGGACTCGACGGCGATCCGCGCCGCGAACTCCGCAGCTCGACTCAAGACGAACTTGTTGTTCAGCAAAAATGCGGCTTGCGAGGCAACGGTTGTCTCGAGTCGTCGCGGCGTCACGGCGTTCGTGTCGGGTCCGTCGAACAGACTCAACACATCCGGTTGCGCGTTCCGCACGACGGGCAAGTAGATGCTGCGGCGGTTCGAATCGAAACCCTCCCAATCGCTGTTGGCCGTGGCCGCCACGACACCCCGTTTCTCGTCGAGCATTTGTCCCGATTTGAACAGCTTGTCGATCAGCTGGTCGCCGCGGAGCCGCGAATCGAGGTTGCCGGAAATCATCAGCAGCGCGTCCCGAAACTGCTCGGCCTCGAGACGCCGGCGGGAGAATCGCCACAGCAGCCGATTGTCTGGATCCAGCTCAATTGCTTTCGCCCGGCCCGGCGGTTCCGCGAAGGCCGATTGCCGGTAGCATTGAGACATCATGATGTCGCCATGGAGTCGCTTGATGGACCAGTTGGATTCCATGAACCGGCGAGCCAGGTAGTCGAGCAACCGCGGGTGTGAAGGAGCCGAGCCGAGCGCGCCGAAGTTGTCGCTCGTCGCCACGATGCCGCGCCCAAAATGCGATTGCCAGATGCGATTGACTATCACGCGGGCCGTCAGTGGATGGCCGTTCGCCGCGATCCAGCGCGCCAGCTCGAGCCGCCCGCTGACCGGCCGCAGAATCGGATCGTGATTCTCGCCCGCGATGATTTGCAAGAATCGTCTCGGCGCGACTTCGCCTTGCCGAAATCGATTGCCGCGCACGTGCACGCGCAAATGGACGAGCGGACCATCGCGAGCCGCCATCACGGGTAGCGAAGCGCCGTTCAACGAAACCGGATACTCGAGCCACTTCGATGCGTTGCGAGTCAAGTCGCTGAACATCTCCGTGCTGCGAAAGATGCCAGCCAGCGAGTAATAGTCGACCGTCGGAATCGGATCGAACTTATGGTCGTGGCATCGAGCGCAGGTGATCGTCAGCCCCATGAACGCGCGTCCGGTGACATCCAGCTGCTCGTCGGCGATGTCTAGCTTGACCTGCTCTTTGTCCGTTTCCGCCAGGGCTTTCGGGCCGACCATCAGAAAGCCGGTGGCGATGATCTGTTCAGCGTCTCGTTCGGCGTCTCCCGTCTTTGGCAGTTGGTCGCCGGCCAACTGTTCGACGACAAACTGATCGTAGGGCTTGTCGCGGTTCAACGAATCGATGACGTAGTCGCGATACCGGTAGGCGTATCGCATGACGAAGTTGCCGTCGTTGGCCGTTGTGTCGGCGTACCTCGCCGCATCCAACCAGACGCGGCCCCAGCGCACGCCGTACTGGGGCGACGCCAGCAGGCGATCCACCAACCGCGCCCAGGCGCTATCGTCGGGCTCCGGGTCGTTCACGAACGCGGCGACCTCCGCCGGCGTGGGCGGCAAACCGATCAGGTCGAAGGTCGCGCGGCGAATCATCGTTCGCCGATCCGCTGAAGGCGCGGGAGCCAACCCATGCTGCTCCAAACGACTCAAGATGAATTGATCGATGGGCGTCGCCGCCCAGTCGCGCCGCGTCGTCGCCGGCGGCGACGGATCGGCGACCGCTTGAAACGCCCAGTGGTTCTTTTCCGCCGGGGTGAATTTTCGACCGGCGGCGGCGATCATCAGCTTGGTGATCATGCCGTACTTGGTCGACAACCCGCGCTCGACGCCCGTTCGTTCGGCGTCGTCCAGCGCGCGATCGTAGACAATCACTTCGCCGTAGTCGCCGGCGATGTTGCCGGACCAGCTGGCTCCCTTGCCGATCGAAACTCCAATGTCCTTGCGGTGGCGAATGTCGGGAACAGCCGCCGTCCCGGAGACGGCGCGTCCCCAGACCTGCTCGGCGCTCTTGCCGTCGAGATAGAACCGGACTTGGTTCGCCGGGCCCGGCGTCTTGACGACGGTGAGAATGTGCGGCTCGTCGTACAGCTTGGTCGCCGACCCGGGGCCGAGACCCGCGTCGTGGCCGAAGCCGCCCGCGTAGTCCAGCTGCGGCTCCTTCTTGGAACGATCGATCTCAAGGTACGCCGCCAACGGACGCTGCGGATCGGCGCCGGGGGCGGGGTCGCCGATCATCAGGACGTTGTCGAAAGGCGGATCGCTGGTGAGTTGCTGCAGCGCGACGACGAGCACGATGGTCAATGCGGCATCGCCTTCGATCGAGATGCGGTGATCGGGCGAACTGGCCATGCCGTTGCCGGCCGCAAACCGCACCGCCGGCATCCCGTTGATCCGGCTCCGCTTGATGAATTGCGGCGCCGTGCCGACTCCGTTGTCGCGAACACCCTTCGTCAGAGTGAAGTCGTGGCCGCGACCGCTGCGGTCTGTCCAAATCGGCACGGGCTTACCGTCCTCGGTCGTCAGCGTTTCGGCGCTCAGCCAGAGCTGGATACTCTCGGCCAGCGATCCGTCGTCCGGCGCGCGGGGAGGAGCTTGTGCAGCTGCCGCCGTCGCTGGTCGAGTGCCGGCCGACAGCGGAAAGATCGCTCCACCGCTCACCCACTTTTCCAGCGCGACGATTTCCGACGACGACAGCGGCCTGTCTGGCGGCATCTTCAATTCACTTCGCCGCCGCACGGCTTCGATCAACAAACTCTCGTTGGGCTCGCCCGGCTGCACGGGTGCACCGGAGTCGCCGCCGCGCGCCACGGCCGTGGCTGAATCGAGCCGCAGATTGCCAGACGACTTCTTCGGCCCGTGGCATTCCCAGCACTTCTCGGCCAGGAGCGGACGGACGTTCTTCTCAAAGAAGTCGAGTTGCTTGGCGTCGTCGCCCGCCGCCTTCGCGCACGGGCAAAGCGAGTCTGCGATGAAGCAGAAAGCGACCAGCAGCAGTTTGGTTCGCGGCAGCCGCAACATGGTTGCCTCGCGTGAGTCCCGGGCGTCCGATCGGACCATTTTCACCCAACCCAGAACGCGCCGCAACTTTCTCTCGGCGTTCGCCAGAACTTGGAGGCCGTTCGTTTGATCGGAAGGTCAGCCGCGACGCCTGTGGCTACGTTCGCCAGAACGTGGATTGTGGCTCATTTGATCAGATGTGGCTACGTTCGCCAGAACGTGGAGGGCCGTTCATTTGATCAGAAGGTCGGCCGCGACGCCTGTGGCTACGTTCGCCAGAACGTGGAGGCGGTTCGTTTGATCGGCATGTCAACCGCGATGCCCCACCGTCTGGCGACGGTAGCTACATTGGCGACGGTAGCTACATTGGCGACAGACACTAGCTACATTGTCGCTTGAGTCGATTGTCTACCGCGCGCTTATCTGCTCACGGCTGCCTCGACGACTTCGCCGCGGGAGTTGGTCGGTTCGACGAGCTTGGCTTTGTCGCCCAGCATGGCGACTAGATCCGGCAAATCGTAGAAGGTCAAAGCTCCGTGCACACAGTTAATCAGCTGGTTGGCCGGGGCGCGGTCGCGCGGCACTTCGCTCCAGCTACGCAACGAGCGGCGCAACTCGACCGTCGCAAACAGATTGTCGGCCAACGCGGCGGCGTGCAGTGCGGGCGGACCCAACTCGCCTTCCGCGACCAGGTGGAGTCGAGCCTTGGGGAAACGAACTTGAACGTAGCGAGCCGCCGTATAGGTGTCCGCGGCGCGCATACCGACGAACGAATCGCCTAGCAGATAGGCGGTAAAAAAGTTCTTCCAATCGGCTCCGACCACGTGGTTTGGGCGACTGCTCGCCGTCTCGCCGACGCCTCGTACATCGATGGCCAGCACGGCTTTGCCGTCCTTCACCCACTGGCGAATCGAGCCGTCCTCAGCCGACGCGGCGCGGCGCTTTCCTTGAGCCGGCAAGTAGAGCACAACGTCCTTCACGGTCTCCGCCGCAGGCCGGAAGAAGAGACAGGGCACGGGAAATCCATCGGCGTTTTGGATTGAGAGACGTTCGACCGGCGCGTCGCCGATTTTTGCCGGTTCGCGTTTCACGACTTTGGGTTGAGCTATCTCGTCGAACGAAGGAACTCGACTCAACCTGGCAATGCGTTTCTTGATCTCGGCTCCCGTCAGCGACGCCTGCGCTTCTTCTCGCACCTGGCCGAGGGCCGCCGCGCGACGGTCGTTTAGATCGAAGACCGAAAACTCCGTCGGGTCGTGCAGTACTTCCCCGTTCTTTGTGCAGCGGAGTTGTTCGACGGTCCACTCTTTGATTTCTGGTTCGACGAGCGGCTTGTCGACTCCGAGCAACCAACGACTCATCCACCGCGCCATCGCCTCGCGCGAGGGCTGTGGAACGCCGTGCTTGCCGCCGAACTCAAACAGATCGACTCGCTCGGCGTAACCCAATCGCGCATAAACTCGCTTGCTTTGGCGAAAGTTGTCCCAGGCTCCTTCGATGCTGAAATAGTCGCCGGTCGTCGCACAGATCAGCGTGGGCCGGGGCGCCCGCATGATGACGTAGTCGGGGTGATCCATGCCGAATTCGATTTGCCCGAAAATGTTTTGCTCGGCGTCCTGCGGTCCGATCGTCTCGATCAGCTTCGAGAACGTCGTCAAGTAGCAGGATGGAACCGCGCAGGCGACGCGCTCGTCCAGCGACATGATGTAGCTGGTCAACGTACCGCCGCCGGAGCAGCCCGTGCAGCCGATCTTGTCGCCGACGATATCGGGGCGGCTGACCAGGTAGTCGATGCCGCGGATGCCATCGTACGCGCGGTAGGTCGCCGTGTTGGCTCCGACCAGTATCGAACCAACTCCGGCCAACAGGTGCTCACTGGTTGAGCTGCCGAACTTCGGTTTGCCGTCGGCGTCGAGAATCTGAGATCTCTCACCCTGCCCGATCGGATCGTAGCACATGGCGGCGATTCCATGCGTCGCCAGGATGATGCCGAGCCGCTGGTTGTAGCCGGCCGCCTTTCCGGTTTTTGAATGCCCGCACGCGATCAAGACGGCCGGGTACGGCGGCTTCGTCTTCGGCAGGTAGAGCGCCGCGGTGACTCGGTGATGCGGCCGGCTGTGATAGATCACTTTCTCGACGCGGTAATCGCCCCCATCCAGCTTGCCTGTCACCGAGGCGTCGAGCGGCGTGCGTTCGGGAAACCCACCCAGCTGACGAACAAAGAACTCCTTCATCTCTCGTTGGTAGGCGCGAATGTCGTCGGGTGTTTTCAGGGTCTCGTAGCGCTCGCGCCGCGCCCGCAACTTGGCCTGCGCTCGCGCGGCGAGGTGGTCGTAGACCAATGTCTGCGCTCGTTCATCGGGAAGGTCGAGCACATCGAGGGGATGGGCGGCTGGCGCAGTCAGCGCGACAACAACGGTGATCGTGAGAAGGTTCATTGTCGGCTCGCAATAGGTGTTGATGGCCGCGCGTGGAGCGGGCCGAAATTTGCCGTGAATCGTTTCTTTTCCGTAGCGGCGGCCTTATTCTATATCCTCGAATGGCTCAGTTCCTCCCACCTCACCCCACTTCACAAGAATTGTCATGAACGCAGCACGCATCTCGATACTCGCCGTAGTCACTCTGCTGATGAGCGCGTCGTTGGCGGCCGCAAACGACTTGACGGATGTTTACGCGGACGGCCAACGGCCGGAAGATTCGCGACTTGAGGATCTGATTGACCTGAACGGTTACTTTCCATTCCACCCGCCCAAAACAAAAGCTGAGTGGCGCCAGCGGTCAGCTGAGTTGCGGCAGCGGGTGCGCGTTGCGACCGGCCTCTGGCCCGAGCCTCCCAAGACACCGCTGAAACCGGTCATCTTCGGCCGCGTCGAGCGCGATGGGTTCACCGTCGAACGCGCTTACTTCGAGAGCATCCCCGGCCATTACGTAACGGGGTTGCTGTTTCGTCCGGAGGGTGATGGAACGAAGCGCCCAGCTGTGCTCTGCCCACACGGTCACGGCGGACGCCTGCAGGACTACGGCGAAAAGGCCATGGCCAAGTTGATCGAACAGGGAGCCGAGAAGCACAAAGCCTCGGGGCGATTTCCCAAGTTGGCGCGGTGCGCTCAACTGGCTCGCATGGGCTGCGTCGTTTACATCTACGACATGCTGGGCTACGCCGACAGCGTCCAAATCGACTACCAATTGTCGCACCGTTTCGCCAAGCAACGACCCGAACTCAACACGAAAGACAAATGGGGCTTCTATAGCACACAGGCCGAGTTGCGGCTGCAGTCGATTATGGGGCTGCAAACTTGGAACTCGGTGAGAGCGCTCGACTTCTTGTGCAGCTTGCCCGACGTCGACTCGAAACGCGTTGGAGTGACAGGCGGCAGCGGTGGCGGCACGCAAACGATTCTGCTCGGAGCCCTTGACGAGCGCCCGGTCGTGGCGTTCCCCAACGGGATGGTCTCGACGTCGATGCAAGGCGGTTGCACATGCGAAAACTGCAGCCTCTTGCGAGTGGGAACGGGCAACGTCGAATTGGCCGCCCTGTTCGCGCCGCGACCGCAAGGGATGACGGCTGCCAACGATTGGACGCGTGGAATGATGACGAAGGGCTTCCCGCAACTCCAACAACTCTACAAGACGCTCGGCAAACCCGACGACGTTATGTGCGAAGCGATTCTGCACTTCCCGCACAACTACAACTACGTGACGCGGGCCTTCATGTACTCCTGGTTCAACAAACACCTCGAGCTCGGATTGAAAGAGCCGATCATCGAGGAGGATTTCCGGCCGCTCACGCCAGCCGAGTGGACTGTGTGGGACGACAAACTCCCCAAGCCAACGGGCGGCGTTGAGCACGAGTTGCAGGTGATCCGTTATTTGACGGCCATCTCGAAGACGCAGATGAATCAGGTCAAACCGTTTGGAGATGAGAAGCAACAACGGCGGTTTCGAGATGTCGTGGGCCCGGCGATCGAGACGATTATCGGTCGCACGTTGAAGCAAGTCGGGCCGATTGAGCGGGAGAAAGTGCACAAGGACGCCGTCGGCGACGCGCTGGTCATGCGCGACATCCTGCGGATCGCCGATCACGGCGAGGAACTTCCCATCGTTTCGCTCTATCCGACGACGACGAAGTGGAACGGCCAGGCCGTTCTCTGGTTCGACGGAGCGGGCAAACAGGGACTGTTCGACAAGAAGGGAGCCGTCATCGCGGACGTGCAAAAGCTGCTCGACGCCGGAGCCGCTGTGATTGGCGCCGACGTTTTTCAAACTGGTGAATTCACCGCGGACGGCAAGCCCGCGGCGAAGAACCGCATTGTCGGCAATCCGCGCGAGTTCGCCGGATACACGTTCACCTACAACGACACGCTCTTCGCGCAGCGGACACACGATGTCCTCTCACTGTTGTCATTCGTCGTGAACGACGAGCACAAGCCGGAGAAGATCGACTTGGTCGGCGTCAACGGCGCCGGCCCCTGGGTGGCCGCGGCCGCCGCGGTGGCTCGCGACGCCAAGATTCGCGTCGCCGTCGTCACCAAAGGTTTTCGCTTCGTCGACGTCGGCGACTACCGCGACGCCAATTTCCTCACCGGAGCCGTCAAGTACGGCGACCTGCCCGCTATCCTGGCGCTCAGCGCTCCGCGCGAATTGTACGTGGGAGGCGAGACGACCAACGACATGAAGATGGTGTTGTCAGCCTACGGTTCGCCCTTCGGTGACCAGGCCGCCATGATCCGCAAGGACGAGACGACGGCGTCCGTGGCAGCCTGGCTGCTCGACTGATGCGACGCCGCGTCCACAGGCGGAATCATGGTGCGCGAAGGATCGCAGCTGAACGGCGCTGCTTCGAGCGGCGGCGGCGGACTACAGCCCGAAACGTTTGATCTTGTTGTAGATGCTGCGTTCGCTGATCGCCAGTTGCTGGGCCGCGAGCGCCCGGTTGCCGTCGCAGCACTGCAGCGCATCGCGGACAGCCCGCGCTTCGATCGCCTCCAACGTAGTTGCTCCGCGGCGGACACCGCTGTTGGAGTCCGCTTCGTCGAGGACGTCACTTGAATCGACATCGAACTCCAGATCGTCGACATCGATGGCGGCCCCTTCGTGAAACGCGATGGCGCGCTCCAACACGTTTTCCAACTCTCGGACATTGCCCGGCCAACTGTGTCGCTGCAGTGAGGCGAGCGCCGCGGGCGTCAGCGATGTGACCCGTTCTCCGTTGCGGTTCGCGATCCGGCGAACAATCTCGCTGGCCAGCGCGGGTAGTTCCTCCAGCCGATCCCGCAGCGGCGGCACGTGGAGGCGGAGTACGTTTAGCCGGTAATAGAGATCCGGCCGAAATCGATCGCCCGCGCTGAGTTCGCGGGGGTCTCGATTTGTCGCCGCGATGATGCGCACGTTGGCGTGATGCGTCACATCGCTGCCAATCCGATAGAAACTGCGATCTTGCAGGAACGTCAGCAACTTCGGTTGTAACTCGATCGGCAAATCGCCGACTTCGTCGAGGAACAGCGTGCCGCCCTCTGCTGCTTCGATGCGCCCGGCTCGCTTCTTCAACGCGCCTGTGAAAGCGCCGCTTGTGTGACCAAACAACTCGGACTCAATCAAATCGCGCGGTAACGCTGCGCAGTTCACGACGACGAACGGTCCGCTCGACCGGCTGCTCTCCTCGTGGATTCTCACCGCGATCGTCGTCTTGCCGACCCCGCTTTCGCCCGTGAGCAAGGCGGTTGACGAACTGCGAGCCACCTTGGTCACGCGCTGCATGACAGCTCGCATCTCGTTCGACGCCGCGATGATTCGGGGGGAGGATTCATGCGCGACAGGAGCTTCGTTGGACTGATCGCCGGCGCACGTTAGCGCCGCCTGAATCTCGTCGATCAACTCGCTCGATTCATGCTGATCAGATGCGTCACGATCGGCGGTTGATGGATCGGACGTCAAGACGCCGGCCGCGTCGTGCATGCTCGGCAGCAACCGCCGGATGTCGTCGACGACCATCGGGCGGACCGGCGAGTCGGGTGAATTGATGGGATTGGACGACATTGGAGAGACTCCTCGCGCCCGATTGACGCCCGCCGCCGCCGGCGGTGCTACTGAATCGTACTGTTCGCGTATTGGGATTCGCGCTCCCGCGTCTCGACAAGGTGGCGAACCTTGACGGCGAGTACGTCGTAGTCGATCGGTTTGAAAAGGATGTCGTCGGCGCCGCTGTTGAGAACGCTGCCGACCAGCGCCGGGTCGATGACGCCCGTCACCAGGATCACAACGGGCCGGTCCGGCAACCGGCAGACGTCCATTACCAGTCGATGACCGTTGAGATTGGGCATGCGAAAGTCGCTGATGACGACATCGAAACGGGCTTGCTGCGCCAGCAGATCAAGCGCCTCGCGTCCGTCCTGGGCGACCGAGCACACAAAACCACGTCGACTCAGCGCCCGCGACGTCAAGTCGCGAACGGCCGCTTCATCGTCGACGATCAACGCTCGAAATTCCTGTGTCATCGAATCTTCCTCTGCGCCCCGCTAGTTTTTTCAGCACAACATCGACGTCTAAACAGCGGCCAGTTCGCGCGCTTCAAGCGTCGCGCGGACCGCGTCCAAAAGAGACTCGCGGGTAAACGGCTTGCGAACCAGCCGCCATTGCCGCTCGTCGACGAAATCCGTTTCCGAGCCATTGGGGTCGTACCCCGTGCAGAACACGAATCGTATGTTGGGGTTCCGGCTGGCCGCAGTTTCGAACACTTCGCGGCCGGACATTTTCGGCATGACGACATCGAGCAGCGCGAGATCGACGTTGAACTCAATCTCCTCCAGCAACTCGATCGCTTCAGCGCCGTCGTTGGCGATCAGCGTTTCGTAGCCGGCTCGATGGAGAATGCGAACGGCCAAGTCGCGCACCATCGCGTTGTCTTCAGCGATCAGGATTCTCGCCGGGCCGGACCCCGCCGACTCGTCGTCCGCGGCGGCCGGAAAATACAATTGGACCTTCGTTCCCTCTCCCGGAGCGCTTGCCACGGTCACCGCACCGCCGTGTTGCTGCATGGCTCCGTAGACCATCGCCATGCCCATCCCCGTTCCCTTGCCGACTTCTTTCGTCGTAAAGAACGGTTCGAACATCCGTTGCTGAATCTCAGCGGACATTCCCTGTCCCGTGTCGATGACGGACAGCATCACGTACGTCCCAGGCTTGAGTTCGAGCTGGTGTCGGCGGCGGACGGCATCGGTGACTTCCGTCGACTCAGTGCGAATCGTCAGGTCGCCGCCTTCGGGCATCGCGTCGCGCGAATTGATGCAGAGATTCATGACCATCTGCTGCATTTCGGTCGCGTCGACGTGTACTTGATGAAGATCGGCCTGCAGGTCGACCTGCAGATCGATGCGCTCGCCGATCAGTGGGCGAAGCATTTCAATCTGCTGCTGAATGGCTGTGTTGGGGTCGACCAGCTGTCTCTGAAGCGGATTTCGTCGACCGAAACAGAGTAGTTGCTTCGTCAAACAGGCCGCGTCGTCAGCGGCTTTGATGACATTCTGCAAATCGCGGTACGGCTGTGTATCCGATGGAATCTCGTCGCTCGCGAATTTGGTGTATCCGCGAATGGACTGCAGCAGGTTATTGAACTCGTGAGCGATACCGGCTGACAACTCGCCGACAGCTTCCAGTTTCTGAGCCTGCAGAAGTTGGTCCTCCAACCGTTTTCGATCGATGGCGTGTCGAATCGCACGGGCCAGAAGATTGAGATTGAGTTCGGCTTTTTCGATGAAGTCCTGCGCGCCGCGGCGGAGAACGAGGTGAGCGACGTCGTCGCCCTCCATGCCGGTCAACACGATGACCGGAATCGACGCCGCGACGATCTGGACCGCCGCCAATGTGTCGATGCCGTCACTATCGGGCAACCCCAAGTCGAGCACGACGACGTCGTAGTGGTCCGAACTCAATTTCTCGAGCGCTTTCGAAAGCCGGTCGGCGGTGTCCACTTCAAAAGACTTGCTCAGCACAGCTTGAATGAACCGCGCTTGGGCGGCGTCATCCTCGACCAACAGGACGCTGGTATCGGCGTCCACGAGTGGATTCGTCTGATTCATTGCACTACAGCGCTATCGGGTTGCCGCTGCCGGAACAGGACCGATTCGATCTCGATCGCTGAAAACGTATAGGCAACTATAGGTTGCAGTCCGCGGCGAGCGGATGAATGCGCAACTGTCGATGAACGAGTTTGGGTTGCTGAGAATCATTGAAAACGGCAGAATACGCGCAGTCGGTGGAGCAGGGACAACCGTTTTTGCCAGCATCTGAAAACGAACTGGTCTGACAACCTACGCCATCGACCGACCGAAGATCGCGAATCGGTTTGATCCATTTGACGCAATTGGGTTTAGGTGGCAGGATTTGCGTTAGGAGGCAGGGAACCTCCACCTAAACTGGGGTAGGCAAACAATGACTGGGGCATCCGAGTCGAACGCAAATAGCGTTTATGACTCGCTTGAAAAACTCGTCCGCGAAGCGATTGAATCGCAGAACGATCAGCGTACGGAATTCCGGATCCCGTTCGTTCGCCAGATTTCGCTGACCTATTCAAATGGCGCATCCGCCTCGCGGCACACCTTCACGCGCGATCTCACGCCGCGGGGAATCGGGCTGCTTCACAGCGACGCGCTGGTCGGCGATACGGTGCTTGTCGAAGTCCCGATCGATAACGGCGCCCCGCTGACCATGAAGGGGCGGGTAATTTGGTCGATGCCGTTGCAGGACGGTTGGTTCACATCGGGGGCCGCGTTCATCGACGAGAACGATCAGCCCATCTAACCGGAAGACTCGCGTTTCTATTTGTCGGCGAAGCAGAGCAGACTGCTGCGCGTGCGGAAATAGATGCGCCCGTCGGCGATAGCCGGAGTCGCCAGGCAGCTATCGCCGAGATCCGATTTGGACAGCACCTTCAGTTGCGGTCCGCTGTCCATCACGATCACATTGCCGTTTTCTCCCACGACGTAGATCTTGCCGTCGCCGTAGATCGGTGAAGCAAAATACTCGCCCACGTTGCGGATTCGCTTCTGATCCCAGATCGGTTCGCCCGTCTCGGTGTTGAAGCAACTGGCGATCCCGCCGCCCTTGACGACGAACATCCGGTTTTCAACAACCAGCGGCGAAACGATGTGATCGGGCGCTCGAGTCTCCCGCTTCCAGAGCACGTGAGTTTTTGTCACGTCGCCGCGACCGCCGGCTCGCACGGCGATGATGTACTGATCTGAAGGATCTTCCTCATCCCAGCGGGCGCCGGCGAAATTCTCGGGCGAGAGGAACGCGTTATCGAGCTCTTGCCCTTCGAGGTAACCGTCTTTGTTGACGTCGCCTCGATCGAATCTAGCGAAGAACGCGGCGGGGATTTTCACATCGCCGACAAACGCCTGCATCTCCGCCTTTGTCAATCGGCCGTCGCTGTCGCCCGTGTCGGCCTGATCGGCCGTGGCCAACCACTGATTGGCGATGCCGCCGCTCTGCAACGAGATATAGATCACGCCGTCCTGACTCACAGGCGTCGTCTTGATGTTTCGCAATAGCACCCGCGCCTGCCACAACTGCTTGCCGCTGTCGGGATCGTATCCGACTAGTTTGCCCGTTCCGCCGACAACCAGTTCGTCTTTTCCATTCTTCGCGCGGCAGACAACCGGATGCGAATAGTTGACGGCCATGTCGGTGCGGTCCACCTTCCAAATCTGGTCGCCTGTCTTCCGGTCAAATGCATAGATCGCCGGGTGGAGATCGTCGTCCTGACAGAAGATCACTTTATCGCCGTGCAGTACGGGCGACATGCCCGGCCCCCATTTGAATACGAAATAAGGTGTTGGCAACTTCACGCGCCATTCCTGTTCGCCGGTCTTCGCGTCAAACGCATAAAGACCCAGCGTCGAGAAGTAGAAATAGACGCGATCGCCGTCGGCGGCGGGAGTCGTGGCGGCTTGGCTGTTCGTCTTGTGAATCTCCGGCAGCGCGCCGGTCGCCAGATCTCGACGCCACAATTCGTCGCCGGTCTTCGCATCATGACAGAAGAGTGTCACTGTTTGCGGACCTGTCATCGCGTTCGAGAAGACCCGTCCGGAAGCCACGACGGGACACCCAATGCCGTCCTTCAATTGAGCTCGCCAGAGCAGATTCTCTTTGAGCGAAAACTGACTCGGCAGTGACTTCGACGTCGATAACCCATTGCAATTCGGACCGCGGAATTGCGGCCAGTCTTCGGCCTGGGTGGTTGTGCAGAGAAAGACCAACGCCAAGAGAATGGTGACTTGTCGCATGGCGGAAACTCCAAATGAAGTAGCCGATCGAGGTGCCGATTTGGTTTCGACTAGCGTAGCAGATCGGCGCGGCGGGCGCCGAAGCAAGTCAACCGACTCGGTCGTTTTTTGGCGGCTCGACTCGCGCTCGGGCGTGGCCACTTGTGGCGTAGAGGATGTCGGGAGTTCTCTCGATCGATTCCAGCGACCAACGGGAGCGGGCGAAGGAAGACCGAGCGGCAGCTTTGTAGCTACGTTCGCCAGAACGTGGAGGCGATTCGTTTAATCGCAAGATCACCCGCGATGTCCCTCGTTCTCATGATCATCCGCAATCCTCCACTGCCACTTGTGCTCGCTTTGTGTGTGGCGCTGCCACTTGCGACAAGTCGCTTGCCGGAGCGGCGTCGCTGCGCTCCTGGATCAGGCCTACTGCACTGCCACTTGTGGCGTTGAGGATTTGAGGCTTCCCTGGTTGGATTCCAGCGACCAACGGGAGCGGGCGAACGCCTACCGAGCGGCAGCTCGCTTTGTGAGTGGCACTGCCACTTGTGGCGCCTATTCGCCCGTCGACTCGTTGAGCCAGACGCGGAGATACGGAAACTGCGGCGAGCGGGCGTCGCGCGAATCGGCCGATTCGACCAGGTTGCCCGTGCCCAAGTCGAGATCGCCGTCGCCGTCGTAATCCGCGATGATCAAGTTGAAGTAGTTGCAGTTGCCGCGCTCCACGCGACGTCTGGCGAACTGGCCCGGCTCAACCTGCTCCAGCCAAATCACCGAATCGACCGCTGACGCCGGCACCGCTTCGTTCGTCGAATCGGGAAGCATCGCGCTGGCGGCGATGTCGAGATCGCCGTCGCCATCCAGATCCGCCGCCAATGCTCGATTGACACCCGGCATCGGTGTGATGGCGTGCCGCTCAAACGATAGCTCGCCGCGATTCTCCAACCATTGCACGCCGTGATACGGCTTCAACTCGCGACTGTCGAACGAATCGCCGTTCGTGTAAAGGACGTCCGTGTCGCCGTCTTGATCCAAGTCGGTCAACTCGATCCCGCTCGAGCCGAACGCCGGGTTGTCGCTGACGAACAAGACATGCGGCTTGAACTTGAGATCTCCCTGGTTCATAAACGCCACGATCGTCTCGTGCTCCTGGCTAATCAAGGCGATGAAGTCCAATTGACCGTCGTCGTCGAGGTCGATCGGCGGCACGTGAATCGCGCCGTGCCGCGGGTCGATTTCGCGCGAGGTAAACGTCGGATCTCCATCTGTCACGCCTTCGTTCACGAGCAACAACACGCTGCCGATGCGACGCCAACCAAACTCGGCGACGATCAGATCCAAATCACCGTCGTTGTCAAAATCGCCCGCTTGCACGTCCGCCACACGCCCCAACCCGCTCTTCAGAACGACCGGTTCAAACTCCAGCTGATCAGCTTTCAGTCGTCGCATCCAGATCACGCGCCCGACACGATCGTCCGCCGGATTGGCGAGCCCCAGATCGGCGATGACCAGGTCGGTCAGGCCATCCTGATCCAAGTCGACAGCTTCCGAATGAGCAGGCGCTTTCAGTTGATATTGGGCGAGCACCGACGGTTGCTCACTCAGCCCGCCGAACAACAGCAACTCGCCCGACATCATGTCGCAGGCCACCAACGTCGACTCAGCCGCCGGGCCGTTGAGTTGCAGCCAATTCAGGTGGGCGACTCCCCACAGAGGTGATCGAGGTCGGTACGCGGAGGTCCACCGATCCGAGGTGCGAAAGAATATCGCCGGGTCGCCCGGGTCCTCCGTGGGATCAGAAAACTCCAACTCGTGCGGCGCAATTTTCTGGTAATAGGCCAGAACATCGCGCTGGCTCGGAGGATTGAGGTCGTTGCGGCCCGACTGGTCGTACAGCATGAAACCTTGAGCGACTTCGGCGGCCCAAGCTTCTCGAGGAAACGTGTCGGGCTGAGGGTAGGCGTGACACTCCCCGCAAAAGGCCTTCACCTTGGGTCCCAACACGGCGACATCGACGTCCGACTGCGGAGCCATCTGAATCGGCTTGTTGCGCGAGCCGCACCCGAACAGCGACCCGACGGACAGAGCGCCCGCGATCCATAGCCAACGAATCCGCATTATTCGCCCGCGGCGCAGATCATTCATCGATATATCCGCCATCGAGTCCCGCTCGTCGGGAGAGTGTTCGGGTCGTCGGAAACCTCTACGTGACCATCGGCGAGTATTGTCTGCAACAGCAAGAAGACAATCGCCAGAACGGCGCAATTGATTGCGCCGGCGAACATCGCTCGCTGTCGAGAACGCTCGGTCCCCACCCAGAAGAGCCGATGCCTGAATAGCACCCACACCGAATAGAGGGTCAGCAACGGAGGCAGCAACACAATGCCGATAACGGCGGAACGAAAGGCTCGCTTCGACTCGTCCTCCAGCAGCTCCAAGGCGTCGTCGCGCTCCTCGTCGTCCCATGATTCAGCCGGCGGATGCTTGGCGTCGTCGACTTCATCGTGGGGCGAATCGTCGCGTCCCTCAAGCACTTCGTACGCGCGCTCGGCGTCCGACTCAAATACGAGCACGCGGATGCCGCTGATCTGGCTGCCGAGGTGCCACATCCAACCGGCCACCGCCTGTCCGTCGATCGACGATCGGATTCCGACCGACTCGAGGTGCGCCTTGATCACCGCGGCTTCGCCATCGTTCGCCGCCCGGGCGATTTCCACCAAGCGATCAGACATGTTAGCCACCTCGTCGGGCGCGGAAGTGTTGCAACTGACAATTATAGCAGCTCCCACATCCCACTCGTCGAAGCCCTGTCGCTTTTGCCGACATGAGCAGCGAGTTGTGAATGTGTTAACATTCGGGACCGAGACACCACGACATCTTTGCGGTGTGCGAAAGCGCCACACGCCACGCGCCACACGCCACACGCCACGCAAAGGCAAACTTCCGCGCGATCATCGGTCGTCCCGTTAGTCGCCGGATCGACCGAGAGTGATCCCGATTCCCAATGCAAACTGTCGAAGGCGACCTCCATGACCTGCGCGATTCGAGCGATCTGTATGACATTGCTGTTGTCGGCCGTTGGCTTGCCGACCATCAGTGCTGCCGCACCCGTAGGCGACGAATCCGCCAATGTCCAGCAGCGCAGCGACTTTCAGAATTCTCGCAGCGTGTTCGCGAAAACGAAACGCGGACGAGTAGGTTTTATCGGCGGCTCGATCACTGAGATGAAGGGCTATCGGCCGATGGTGAGTGACTTCTTGTCAAAGCAGTTTCCGAGCACTGAGTTCACGTTCATCAATGGCGGAATCTCTTCGACGTGCAGCACGACGGGTTCTTTTCGCCTGCGACGCGATCTATTCAAAGACGGTCCGGTCGATCTGTTGTTTGTCGAATTCGCTGTGAACGACGACCAGGATGCTCAACATGCGAAGCGCGAATGCCGACGAGGTCTCGAGGGAATCCTGCGGCAATGCTTAACAGCGAATCGCCGGATGGATATTGTCGTCACCTACTTCGTCAATCCAGGGATGATCGAAACGTATGGTCGTAAGCAGACTCCGCTGTCGATCACCGCTCACGAACCGGTTGCGCAACATTACGGCGTCTCGACGATTCACTTGGCGCGGGAAGTCGCTCAGCGGATCGACCGCGGCGACCTAACGTGGCGGGAGTACGGGGGGACGCACCCGGCCGCGCGCGGCAATCGAATCTGCGCCGATCTGATCGGTTCCATGCTGAAGCAAGCGTGGTCCGGAGCGCCTGGCGAGGCGGTCGACGCGAAGATGCCCGAACCGATCGATGATCACTCCTACTTCAACGGCCGTTTTCTTGCCGGCCCGTTTCAGCTGAACGGCTTTGAAAAGAAGACTCCGGCCTGGCCGCGGTTGCCCGGTCAATGTCGCGGTCGGTTCGCCGAGAATCAACTGTGGTGCGCCGATCGACCGGGAGCGGAACTCAAATTCAACTTCACCGGCGTCGGCGTGGGAGCCTACGTGCTGGCCGGACCAGATGCGGGAATGGTCGACATTAGCATCGACGGTGGGCCGTTTCGCACAATCGATCTTTACCACCGTTTCAGCCGGGGACTGCATTATCCGCGGACGGTCATGTTCGATGCGGATTTGAAACCGGGCGAACATCAAATCCTGCTCCGCGTCTCCAACAAATCCAATCCACGCAGCCTCGGGCAAGCCGTTCGCGTGCTCGATTTCGCCGCCAATTGAGAGAACGCACCGGTGAGACGGCGACTTGAGCGTGACGATTGGATGCCGTCTAATTGGCTGACGGCTGATGACCAGCAAGTGGCAAATGAACAATTGCGAATCCGGATGTTTCGACATCGATGCAGCGGCGAGTGAGCGTCCGCGGCGCGCGCACGTGATTTGACTGGAGAACCGAATGTCAACGACGTCATCATCTCGCGTCCCTCGCTCTATGGAGAAGTACGAACGAGCGCTGGAGCTGATTCCCGGTGGAACTCAACTGATCAGCCGCCGCCCGTCGCGCTTCGCCTACGGTGTTTCTCCCGCGTACGCTACGCGGGCGCAAGGAGCCCGCTTCTGGGACGTCGACGGCCACGAATATATCGATTGGGTGAGCGGCATCGGAGCGATCATCCTGGGCTACGCCGACCCGGTCGTGAACGAAGATGTAACGAACATCATCGCCGCAGGAATCGGCTTCAGCGTCAACCACGAACTCGAAGTTGAGCTGGCCGAAGAGCTGGTGCGGCGCGTCCCCTGCGCCGAAATGGTTCGGTACGCCAAAGGCGGCGGTGACGCATGTGCTGTCGCCGTTCGCATTGCCCGCGGCGCGACTGGGCGAGACAAGATTCTGTTCTGCGGCTATCACGGTTGGCACGATTGGTACTTGGCGGCGAACTTGGACGCCGACGCGTCGCTCGACGCACATCTCTTTCCGGGCATCGAGCCGACTGGAGTTCCGCGAGCTTTGACGGGCACGGCGATTCCCTTCCCCTACGGCGACCTGGACGCGCTCGTGCAGAAACTTGAAGAACACCGGGGCGAGATCGCCGCGGTCATCATGGAGCCGATGCGTTCGGAGGAGCCTCCGGACGGTTACCTGGCCGCCGTCGCCGACGCCGCACGCGACCAGGGAGCGGTCTTGATCTTTGACGAGGTTTCGACTGGGTTTCGACCTAGCGCGGCGGGATCGCAACCGGTCGTCGGCGTCACGCCGGACATGGCCGTGTTCGCCAAATCGATTTCGAACGGATTCCCGATGGGCGCTGTCGTCGGTACGCGAGCCGTGATGGAACCCGCCGACCGGATGTTCATTTCCAGCACGTGTTGGAGCGACCCAATCGGACTGCGAGCTGCGTTG
The DNA here is from genome assembly GCA_030748485.1 of Pirellulaceae bacterium. Lineage (GTDB taxonomy): Bacteria > Planctomycetota > Planctomycetia > Pirellulales > Pirellulaceae > JASMLW01. Next base: position 2,176 of record JASMLW010000197.1, on the reverse strand, counting down.
ACCACGTTGCGCGAAGTCGAGCGGCGGGACGCGCCGGCGACCATTCAGAACACGGGCCGCGAATTGAAACGGCGATTGAACGATGTCGCGGCGGAGACCGGCGTCGCTGTGACGTGTAGCGGCGTCGACTATCACCCGCACCTGACGTTCGACGCCCCGGCCGATCTGACCGTCCAACTGAACACACTCTACGTGCAAGAGATGGCGAAACGCGGCTGTCATGGCTACGCGTCCTTCTATCTGAACGCGGCGCAGGGTCCGGCCGAAATCGACCAGACCGTCGACGCCGCCCGCGAGTCGTTTGCTCGGATCAAAGACGCTTGGGACAACAACCGAATCGATCAAATGATGGAATGCGAACCGAGAAGCGAATTCTTTCGCCGGCTCGTTTCATAAATATTCAACCGAGAGACCGAATCATGCAATTGCGAGAACTTGGCGCGAGCGGCCTGCTGGTGTCGCCCATCTGTTTGGGAACGATGACGTTCGGCGAACCGGTGGCGGAAGCCGACGCGGTCAAGCTCGTCCACGCCGCGATTGATATGGGCGTCAACTTCATTGACACGGCCAACGTTTACGAAGGCTACAAGCGCGTGCTCGGCAGCGCCGGCGGTGTGGCGGAGGAGATCGTCGGCAAAGCGCTGCTCGGCCGCCGCAACGATGCGGTGCTCGCCACGAAAGTGGGCGCTCCGCTCGGAGCCGGCCCGCAAGACCGCGGCCTCTCCGCCTCGCACATCCTCCGCGAAGTGGAACAAAGTCTTCGCCGATTGCAAACCGATGTCATCGATCTCTACATCGTCCACTGGCCGGACAAACACACGCCGCTGGAAACAACCATGGCGGCCATCGATCAGTGTGTTAGACAAGGCAAAGTTCGCTACTTCGGAGCCTCAAACCACAGCGCTGCTCAGCTTTGCGAAATGCTTTGGTTGGCCGACGCCAACGGTTGGCCGCGCGTCGTCTCGTCGCAAATTCCCTACAGCATGCTGCGCCGCGAGTTTCACAACGATCTGCCATTCTGCGCAAAGCACCAGATCGGCGTGACGCCGTACCAGTCTCTCCAAGGAGGGCTGCTGACCGGCAAATATCGCCGCAGCGAGTCCGCGCCCGCCGATTCGCGGTTGGCTGAGAAGCCGGCGTGGATGTGGGAACTAAACGACGGTCTCTACGATCAATTGGAGGGCGTCGAGCAATTGGCCGGGGAACTCGACATTTCGCCGGCTCGCTACACACTGGCTTGGACTCTCCAACAGCCGGCCATGTCGTCACTGGTCGTCGGAGCCAAGCGGGCTGAGCAAGTCGCCGATGCGGTCGCCGCTAGTCAGATCGCGATTCCGGAGGAACACTTCGAACGCGTCGATCAAGTCTGCCCGCCCCCCTGGCGGCAACCTGACCCGATTCGTTAGCGCCGCGGCTAGATCACAAGATCCGATTCGTCGTCGACGAACTCATCGATCAACCGCTGCAAGTCGGCTCGCTTCAAGCCGAGTTGTTTGGTCGAGCTTTGCAGCAGCTTCTTCTCCTTCTTGTGCAGCCGACCGTCGGCGGCGACCATGATCACCAGCTCGGCGAGCAGATCGTGACGGTGCGCCAGCGACTCGGGAATCGTCAACTCTCTGTCGCCCCCTTCGACCTCGCTGAGAACCTGAGCAAACAGTTCCGCGCTGACGCCCCACGCTTGCCGACGGTTCTCCAACAACGCGAGCTCACTCTCAGCCAACTCGTCGTCGACCAGTGCGGCGATCATCAGATTGCGGAGCAGGTCGATCGGATTCATCTCAACATGGACCTCGCGGCTCGCTTCTCGTGCCGACGGTTGATGTCCCATTAGACCAAGAATCGGCAAAGAAGGTAATGACGTGGATTGACTCAATGACTAGAGCGCATTTCAAAACCGATGTTTTGCCGTACGATGGCCTTCCAAGGCCGTCGTTTCCCGAGGATTTCCAAAATCGACGGCCTTGGAAGGCCATCGTACAAGGTTTTGAAATGCCCTCTAGTGACGAAGGACTAATGACTAAGGAGGCAGGACGTCGCCGCGCACGACCAGGGGCGTTTACGCCCCATTCCGCCGCAGGCGGCATAGGCCCGTGCTTGAGCACGGGTGAACCAGGCGTTCCAGCTGCAACCAACGCTCCATTCTCGCGTCGCCCCGCGCGCATCGCGTCCCATTCTC
>JASMLW010000196.1 GCA_030748485.1 Pirellulaceae bacterium | reverse complement strand
ACGCCGCCCCGCGCCACCGCGTTCCACCCTCGCGTCGCCCCGCGCCATCGCGTCCCACCCTCACGAGCCGCGCCGCCTCGTCTTCGCTTCCGTCGGGGGCTCCAACTCGATTCGACAGCCACCCCGGGAGCTTCCGGAACTAAGAAAGGATGCCGCAGGGGCTCAAGTCAACGCGCAAGACCGTGGGATTCGCCAGAATCCCCTGCTTCAATTCAATCGTCAGCCGGACTTCTGGGCCGGACTTCTGGCGAAGTCCACTACGTAACTTCTGGAAGTCCACCCCACGGGACGTTAACCCTTCGTCATTCGGCCTTCGTCATTCCTTCGTCACTAGTCCTTGGTCCTTAGGCCTTCGTCACTAGTCCTTCGTCATTCCAAAAACTCACACAACGTTTCGCGCAACGCTTCCTCGTCTCTCGTCTGGCACTCCCAGATGACGAGCACCTGCCACCCTTGTCGGCGGAGCGATGCGCGGTTGTGGCGGTCGCGCTGTTTGTTGCGTTGCAACTTCGCGACCCAATAGTCGGTCCTTGTTTTCGGGATGCGATTGCCGCGTTTGCAGCGGTGTTGATGCCAGAAACAACCGTGGACGAAGATCACTTTGTCGCGTGACGGAAAGACGAGGTCGGGTTTACCGGGCAAGTCTTCGACATGCAGGCGGTAGCGGTAGCCGAGAGAGTGAGCGAGGCGGCGGACGGCCCATTCCGGCCCGGTGTCTTTGGAGGAGACGGCCCGCATGACCTGCGATCGTTTCTCAGTGCTGAATACGTCGGTCATCGCCGATAGCTCGCCGTGGTCTCGCTGGGGGCGATCGCAGAACTATGTCGCCGATTCAAAAAGTGGCGTCAGGATGTGCTGATCGATCCACTCGACGACCGGCACACAAACCGCGTCGCCGAACCCAAACAGCGCCTGACTCTCTGACCGGCGGATGGCGAATTCGTCGGCTCCTTGCAAGCGAGCGTACTCGCGCGGCGACATCCACCGCATCCGCAGATCGTTATCACCGGCGACGAGAACGATTTGGCGCGCGCTCCCTCCGCGGGGCGTGCGGAGACAACCGGCGACGCCGTCGCTGCGGACCTCAGCCCGCTGTTGACCCTGCCGAACGCGCCGGTAGATCGTCGCGACCGTCGGGTCCTCCTGCCGTCGCCAGCGGTCAACCTCTTCCTTGTGCAAGTCGCTCATCATCTCGTAGTGGCGTTCGACTTGGTCCCGGTCCCACCAGTTTTGGTCGCCATCCTGGTCGATCACCTGGTCGAGTTCGCGATCGGGGCGACCGGGTGAGGGCAGCGCAAGGGTCGCCCAGCCGGACTGCGGCGCGAACGCATTCATCGCCTGTCGCAGACGCCGGGGTCTCAGTTGAGGAACTCGATCAACCGCTCGCAGCCAGGGGTCGTCGAGCAGGGCTCCGGTCGAGTGAATCAGCTGGTTGGCCAACGAGTGCGCGTACCCGAAGACAAACAGCCGCGGGCGGCTCTGCGGAACGAAGTGTTTGGCGTCGAGCACGATCGCATCGACGAAGTACCCCAACTCGCCCAACAGTTCGACGGCGGCTCGAAAGTCACCGCCGCCGCGAGCGGTGAGGAAGCCGAGTACATTCTCCAGCATCAATACGGCGGGCTTGTCGTCCCCGAGTCGCTTGATGACCTCGACAAAACCAAAAAACGCTGACGACTCAGCTCCGTCGAATCCCCGCTGGTGTCCAGCCAGCGACATATCCGTGCAAGGAAACGACGCGGTCGCCAGAAACGGCCGGTTGGAGATTCTCGCGAGTACGTCGTCGATCTCCCAAACGTCGCCCAGGTGAAAGTGCGGGGAGGAGCCGAACTGGTCCTCGTACATCTGAGCTTTCTTCTCGTCGATGTCGTTGGCGTACTCGCATCGCCATCCCGATCGCTGCAACGCCTGATGGACGAGACCGATTCCCGCAAAGAACTCGAGATAGGATTTGTCGACATCCATCCGTGACCTCTTGTCAACTATTCACCGCCGGCCGGGTCGCCGCGTTTGCCTTGCACGTCGGGAAGGCGAGTTCCCTTCTCGCGATGGAACCAATCCGGGGTCGGCGATTTCGGCATCGAGTCGCCTGTACGGGCGGTCCACGCCTGCAATACGCGTCTCATTTTGGCCAGCTGTTTCGCGTGCGCTTGGCTGTTGACGAGATTGTTGAGCGAATGCGGATCGGCGTCGATGTCGTACAACTCCTCGCTCGGCCGCGGCGTCACGAAGCATCCGCGCTGATTGGCTTTCAATTCACCGGCCTGGCGCCGCGCTTGCATGACGGCGTAGGTGGGGCTGCGGACCGCGTCGGCGGGCGGTGTGCCCGGCAAGTGCGGCAACCCGTTGCGGATGTAGAGATAGCGAGCTGACCGCACGCCTCGCTCGAACGCCTGATAATCGTGCCAGTTGTGTTCGGCGAACGCGTATTCACGGACTTCGTGTTGAGGTTGTTGCAGCACTTTGGCGAAAGAGACGCCTTGGAATGAAGCCGGGCGCGGCACGCCGGCCAACTCACAAATCGTCGGCGCGATGTCGACTGAACTGACTAGGCTGTCGGTGACTTGTCCGGCACCGATTCTCCCCGGCCACCAAACGATGAAGGGAGTGCGCACGCCGCTGTCGTAAACGGTTGTCTTGCAGCGCGGAAACGGCCTGCCGTTGTCGGACAAGAAGATCACCATCGTCTCCTTGTCGACGCCCTGCGCTCGCAACTCATCCAACACCTTTCCGGAGTACGAGTCCAGCCGGCTGACTTCGTCGTAGTAGAGCGCCAAATCGTCGCGGGCCTCCGGAGCGTCCGGGATGAACGGGGGGACAACGACGTCCGCGCGTTCGTGAGGCCGCGGGATAATGTTCTTTTTGTAACCTCGATGAGCGTCGGTGGAAGCGAACCAAAAGAAGAACGGTTTATCGCGCGGACGTTCCCGCAACACATCGATCCACTTTTCACAACCGCTCGGCCGACCGCCTTCGATGCGGTCAAAGTTCTTTCGCGGCGCCTCCCCCAGATGCCACTTCCCCGCGGACGCCGTGTAGTAACCGGCCTGCTTGAGCAACCCGGCGAAGACCGTTTGGCCGCCGGGCAGCGGCATATGAAGCTCGCTCGCGCCCGTGCTGTGCGGGTAGCGCCCGGTCACAATGCTGCAACGACTGGGACTGCACGAACTGCAGGTGAGAAAAGCCTGTCGGAACAATAGGCCCTCTTTGGCCATGCGATCAAATCGGGGCGTTTGCACGTGCGGATGGCCGTAACAGCCGAGGTCGTTCCAACCCACGTCGTCGGCGATGATGACAATGAAATTGGGCCGCTCGGCTCCCCGCGACTCGCCAACAACGAGTGCGCCGGCCGAGAGTAGCAGGATCATCAACAGTCGTGACGCTCGTCGATTCATGGTGATTTGATGGGGTTGTAAAGATGCGAAGAGCGGGAAGCGGGTTACGAACGGAGACTTCATTGTCATTGTAGCGGCGATTGTAAACCGTGTGTCGGGTGTGGCTGTCACTGAATGCGGCCGCCTTGGCGCCGATCGTGATTCGCAGGCGGCGGGTTCAGCCCAGTCGTCGAGGAGGAGGTCCAACGCAGATGCGGCCGGCGATCGGCGCGGCTTGGGCGGTCAGCTGGTCGCGGCCGCGGTCCGTTTGCCCCAGCTGAGAATCTCGTCGAACGCCGGGTTGGTGCGCCAGTCCGGGGTGAGTGGACGGCCCGGCGTTACGCAGTCGGCCGTCGGCTCGATCGTCCAAACCGACTCGTGGTTGAAGCAGACGAGCGGCAGATAGGCTTCGCGGACGTGCCGCGGCGATGAGAAACGCTCGGCGTTCATAAACACCGATTCGTGTGCGGCGACGGACCGCTTGGGCACGATCGGAGCGGCCGGGCGACCGCGAATGGCGGTTGGCGGCCGCGGCAGATTCGGTTCGAGAATGCACCACACGCCGTAGGTGTTTTGATACATGGGCCAGGCGTGCCCGCCCGGGTCGCGGTCCTCGCCAATCAGCGCGCCGATGACGACGCGGACGCGGTTTGGTGGGACGCCGGCGGCCAGCAGCAAGCTGGCGCAGAGAAACGCCTTGTCTTCGCAATCGCCGCGGCCAAGCTGCAGAGTCTCGGATGGAAACTGCCAGAAATCGCCGTCGTCCTGCTCGTAAGGGATCCGCTCGGCGACGTACTTCCAGACGACGCGCGCCCGCGCGTCGGTGATTCGTCGTCGTTGCACCGACTGGAGATAGCGGCGATAGGCGCGCGACAACTGCTGCCAGGCGGCTCCCATCACCTCGTCGCCCGGCGGCGAGATCCAGCGGCGGATATCAAATGAGCAATACGTCGTCCCCCGCCCCACCGGCATCGTCCGCTTGCGGTGCACGACGGAATCCAACAACAGCCGCCGCCCCTCCCAATGGTATTGCCTCGCGAGACCCATGTTCTGCTACTCGGTCTTGTCGCCCACATGCTCGTGGTTATGCAAGTGTTCTAAACAAAACGCCGGAGCCCCGTCGCACTTCGAGCAGTACCGAAACTCGGCGTCCGGGTGAGTCAGATCGTTGACGCCGCACGTTGTGCAAACGTGTCGCGGCGTCCTGGCTCGCGCCGCATCCGCCGCCTTCTGTTGCATCCGCTTTCCCCTCGAGCGAATCCGCAGATAGATGTCCTTCCCAAAGAAGACGCCAAAGTTCAATACCGACGCGATAGTGCCCAGCTTGATGATCCAAGGGGAGAAGATCAGCCCAAAGGCGAGACCCAGCCACGTGATCAAGGCAATCCACTTGATGGGAACTGGAAACACCAGGAATAGCAGCAGGCGAAACTCGGGGTACAGATAGGCGAACGCCAGGAGAACGGAAAGCTTCACGAAAGCGTTTGAACTTATCTCTGGCACGAAGAATTGACCGGACGCTGGCAGCAAAGCGCCGCCGCCCAGCACAAGTCCCGTGATGGCGAGATACCCAATCAACAGATAGAGGTTGTATCGGAGAACGCCCCAAGTGTTTTCCAGGGCGTTGCCCATGATGAAGAAGAGGTACCAGAAGAAAAAGGCGAAGATGATGTTTGTCACCGGCGGCACGAACAGATACGTGACAACTCGCCAAACCTCGCCATCGAACACTCGCGCGGGATCCAAGCCCAGCGCCAGTCGCGCCGCGTTCGTGTTGCCGCTCACTGCCGAGGCGACGTAGGCGACGACCTGCCCGCAGATCAGGGCGATCGTTACGTTGCGCACCGCGTAGGGTTCCAGCTTGCGTTCCAGATTCCGAAGCCGTTTCATCGACGCCGCCACCTCACTGTTGTCGTCACCATGTCGCGAACGCACCCGGCTCGTTGACGCGCTGCCGCGCCCCGACCGGAGGCTAGCTCCTCGTGCTGGATCGGATGATCGGCGGCACGGTTGCTGCTATTCGCGGTCCAACCAACTCTCTTTGGATCACCAATAATAGTTGAGACGTGTACTACTTTGCCCGAACGGCCTGAAAACCGCCAGACCACCAGCCGGCGGAAACGGCCGAAGCGACCGCTCAGGGAGCCAATTGATCGACGATCTGCGGCGGCCCTTGTTGTAACCGAGCCTGGATGTCGGCGAGCAGCAACTGCTCGAGTGTTGTGTCGCGCCCCAGCGATATCCAACCGAGTGTCAGTGGCGCACTGGCGTTCCGCGGGCTCGTCCGCACTACGGTGCCGTCGTGGCGGAGAGCCGATGCACCGACGGACGTGTTCTCCGGACGATCGACGTCCTCGATCTCCTTCAGCACGGCGACGAAGATGCGGTAGCCGTCCGGGGCGGGTGTGACCCGCACGCTCGCCCGCCGACGGACCGACTGCAGCGTGGCGTGAAGCCGTTCGAATCCAGGCGTCGAGTCGTCGCGCCACGGTTCCAGATGAGTCGCCCCGATGGCTGGGAAAGTCTCTATCTTGCCTTCGCTGAGCACACCGCCCACCACGCGAATCCGCTCTTCTTTTTGAATCTTGAAGTGCGAATCGATCGCATCGACCACCTGCCGCCAAACAAACTCGCGCTCCAAAGGAGGCGCCAGGAGAGGGTTCTCCATGATCGGATACGGCGCGGCGGCCGAATGGTGACGAGCCTGCCACCACGCGCAACCGGGCGCGACCACGAGTCCAATCACGATCGCCAATCTCAGCGGTGACGAACTCATCGGTGACGAACTCATCGACTACCTACGAGGAATGCGGCGGATGAAGAACCAGGTGAAGAAAAGGCCGCGTAGTGTCGTCGAATCAACGACAGCCCGCAAGGCCGACTGGCCTGCGACCCAAGCTACCTAAACCGCCACCGCGACCCTGAATTCTTGCGGAGGGACGGATTGTTGCGAGGGATATTGCGGGCTCGCATGAGGATGACCCGCCTCAGACCTGGGCGAGCTCAACCACTGCCGGCAACTTGATCGTAAAGGCCGTGCCCCTGCCGACGCTGCTCTCCACGCGGACGCGACCTCGGTGCGCTTCGATGATGTCGCGGCAGGCGGCCAGACCGAGCCCGGTGCCGCCTTTGCCCGTCTCGTCGGGGCCGGCTTTGGTGCTAAAGAACGGCTCGAAAATGCGGCGGAGCTGCTCGGGTGGCATGCCGCAACCGGTGTCGCGGACGAGCAAATCGACTGTCTGCGCCTCCTCGTCAAGCGTCAATCGAATGATCACTCGGCCGCCATTGGGCATCGCTTGCCGCGCGTTGATGAGTAGATTCAACAGGACTTGCTGGATCTGATTTCCATTCACCAAAGCGCGCGGCAACTGCTTGGCGAACTCCGTCTCGACGGAAATGCGGTACTTGCGCATCTCTCGTTCCAAGAGCACCAAGGAGTTCTCGATCAGGTCGACCAGATCGGTTGGCTCAAACGACTCCGAACGATTGCGGGCCATCCCTAGCACGGCGTTGGTGATCTTGTTAGCTCGCTGACCGGCGTCGAGGATCTTCGTGAAGGCCTTCTCGCGGGTCGCGTCATCCGAGTGTCTCAAGCCCATCTTGGCGTAATTCAAGATCGTCATCAGCACGTTATTGAACTCGTGGGTCGTAGTGCCGACCAACTCGCCCAACGCGGTCAGTTTTTGAGCCTCGGCGAGCTGCACTTTGAGCTGTTCAAT
>JASMLW010000195.1 GCA_030748485.1 Pirellulaceae bacterium | reverse complement strand
ATGTGCTTTCCGGTCTGCCGATGAGCAGCCCTTGGAACACGGGTTGATCCAGTACTCGTCGCCACTCTCGGTCGTTGCCAAACGCCACCCAATTCTTCCACGCATCGTAGCGAGACGGGTGTTTGAGGATGTAGACCAGCGTCCGCTTGCTGATCGGTGGTCCGTCGGTCGGCGCCCAGTAGCCAACAGGTTGCATGTTGTGTCTGCGGAACAGACGATCGGTGTGCTCGCGGACTCGTCTTACCAGGTGTTCAAAACGATCTCGTGAGGCGACGTACGTTCGCAATTCGTAGACTGGCCCGTTCCGAAGACGCGCGTCAACGGGCGACTCGCGCGGCGGCGCCGTCCATTCAAGGCCCCCGCGATCTCCCAGCGCGACGTCGAGCGGAGCCTTGAACACCCACGCCATATCGTCGGAGATGCGGTTGCTGGAATCGTGGCCGGCGATGAAGAGTTGCTTGTCTCCAAACGGCGAAAGGCAGAACGCTCGCGGTGATACGAGCGGAGTCCTACCCGGCCGAAACGCACGGTTCACTTCATGAAGCGTGTACGACGCATCGGCGTGTCGAATCGCATACATCGCGCCGCCGTACAGAGCACTGCCCTGCCAACGGAGACGGTCGTTGCCGTGAATGTTGCCTTGGAAACCGATCAGATGCACGGCCTCGCCCGTCGCCGGATGCCTGACCGGATACATCATGTTGTGAGCGGCCAGCGTATAGCTGACTCGGACATCCAGCCTTTGACTCATCAGCTTTAATATCGAGACCTCATCGTGGCGCGTGTAACCGCCTTGGCCGTCCGGATCGAGCCGCATGATCTGCGATGTTGAACGGCCACCCGGAGCCCACGCAAACAGCAGCGAATCACCCTTCCCGTTCGGATTGGACACGGCCGTCAGCCCGCGAACTCCGCCCACGTCCGTGTCGATGTCGTCGCCGAGATTGATGACTTCGACCCACTTCGGATTCCGGCCATCGATCCGACGGTAAATTGCGTCGTCCACCGAAAAGAACAGCGAACCATTGGCCTGGATCATTCCCAGCGGGCGACTTCGAAAAGCTCCCCGCGTTAGAAACGGAAACTCAGTGTTCCGCGCCCAGCGAATCTTCGACGGCTCATCAGGATCGTGAACACCCGTGATGACTCCCGGGTTTCCCAACAGCAGGAACAGCCGCTCGACGCCGGTCACCTTGTCTCGGTAGACCTGCATGTCACGCGGGACCCAGCGTACGCCGCCGACAGCCGAACCGTGCCGGACCAGCGAGTGGCGCCACGTGCCGTCGTCGTCGTTTCGCACCCAGGCCGAAACGGCGCCCCCGCGATCGAAGCGAGCCCCCGCCGCCATAACCAGCACCGACTCCGGCTCGGCCAGCCGCTCACCGGACGCGTCGCGTGTAAACGTTACCGACTTGAGGGTATTGCCTTTCATGTACTCGAGGCCAAGTTCGTTCGCGCGACCCATATCGAGGTCGACTTGCCATTGGCCGCCGGTGGAGTCGAGACGCAGAACTTGCGCCGATTGCTTCTGTCCCGTGGGCGAAATCTCCCACCGCCCGTCCATCCAATAGCCGTTGGCCGCGAACAGCTTTCCGCCGTGAGCCGTCAGGTGCATGATCTCCGAGCCGCCCGCATACGCGCCCTGCGCATCGACGTACCCGGCGTCATAGGTCTGGACCCAGCGAGCGGGCTGTTCAGCCACGACTTGTCGGCCGAGCAAGACCAACGCCGTGAGCAAGACCGCATTCGAGATCCGCAGGAGCCCAACGACGTTGAGGTTGCAGCACATCATCTCTACAGAGGTCCTCATGCGAGTGATCATCTTCCTACTTTGAGATTCTGAACGAAAACTACCGACACACATCTTACTGGCGGAGCCTCGTGCTCGTGACACGGGCGCGACACCCCGCCCGTTGCTTCGCACACCCTTGTGGAGGGCGACCGCTCGAAGTTTGCCGGAGCCTACGCTCTCTTCTTTGCGTCGCCTCTATGGCTGACGCATCTCGTCGACCATGCACTTCAGATGTCAGACCTGACAGCGGCGATCTCACAGTAAGAAGATCGACTTCCACCGTTCGGGAGGTACAATCACACCCAACAGTGGGTGATGAAGCACGATCCGAAAGCGCGCGAGGCGTTCACCGAACAACTCGCAGCGCTCGTCGACAAGATCCCGGCCATGCAGCGCCACGGCGTCGCCGGACAACTCCTCAAGATGGGAGAAAAAGAAAAGGCGCTGGGCGGCTTCCAATCCGCCTTTGAAGAGGTGACGGCGCCGAGGGAGAAGTGCTTTAACGGCCTGTTCGTCGTCATCCTGGCTCATGAGCTCAAAAAGCAGGAGATTCGCGACGCGGCGTTTGCTGAGTTGGCGAAAGTCACCGACGAATCTCAACAAGGCTACGTCCGCATGAGTCAATTGATTCGTCAATTCGTCGACAAGCGCGGCGAGGTCACGACCAAGGAGATCGAACAGCTGGCCGACCAGGCCAAAGTCGAAGAGAACCAGGTCAACCTGTCCTACTTCGGCGGTAAACTGCTGCTCATGATGGGGCGGACTGCAGAGGGTCAACGGCGGATCAACGAAGCGGTCGTCCGCGCCCGCACGCAGACCTACCTGACCACCGTACTCGCCAAGGCCGAGCAGGAGTCGCTCAACAAGGCGGCGCTGGAGAAGAGCTTGCGGGCCTTTGCGCCTAAGAAGAAATAAGCTCCGTTTCCACGGGGCAACGCTTCGTTTCTTTCAATCGTATTCTCTGGCGGGCAGGACTCACCAAACTCCAGCCCCACCGTGCTTACGCAGTATCCGCGTGACCAGAACGCTCGACCGTACAAGTTGCCCTTCACTTTGCCGAGATCACGGTTGATCTGAATCGCACTCTTCCCTCTAATGAATTCGCCGTGTTCGCAATGCTGTACTTTGGTGGAACGCGCAGCAGCAGATGAACGTGATCCGGCGGTGCATTCCCTCTAGAGCGCATTTCAAAACCGATGTTTTGCCGTACGATGGCCTTCCAAGGCCGCTGCTGTGAACATGTTCTATACACCTAAATCCCGATCCATGCGATACTTCGGCTCATTGACGGGCGAAGGATCGTCCGTCGTCGAGGCACGGACGCACGGAGGTTGCCATGGATGGGTT
>JASMLW010000194.1 GCA_030748485.1 Pirellulaceae bacterium | reverse complement strand
TGATCGATGAGAGCCGGCAAGGAGACGGTTTCACGGTGATTGCGATGGCCGATCCGCCCGATGTGTTGATCGCCGATCCGGCGTTCGATCGAGCCGACGTGCAGCGTGAGATCGACGAGCTGCGTCTGCGTCACACGGGAGCTCAGCTCGAACCCACGCTGGCGGAAGTCGCCGCCATAGTGCAACGGGCTGAGCTGCGCCATTCCCGCCTGAATGAAACGCGGGTCTGCTTCTTCACGGACATGGGAAAGACGACCTGGGACGATGCGCTCAGCGCCGACGCCCGCAAGTGGTGGACTCAGCTGAGTGAATCGGCGACGCTGCAGTTGTTCGATGTGGGAGTCAACGAGGTGATAAATCGTTCGATCGCGCGGATCGCCGCGCGTCAGCAACTGGTCACTCCGCGGCGAGACGTGACGTTTGATGTCGAAGTGGTGCAGCGGGGCGGTTCCGCCGAGCGATCGTGGGTCGAGTTTTTCAGTGATGGAAACCGCGTCGAACGGCGGAGTCTGGACGTCGGCCCCAATCAACCCGCGGCCGTATCGTTCACCGTCCGGTTTGACGAACCCGGCGATCACTACATTGAATGCAGGTTGCCGGATGATGACCTGCCGTTGGATAACAGTCGCTGGCGGAGCGTGCGAGTTCGCAAGGATGTGCGCGTGCTCTGCATCGAGGGCAAACCGGGAGCGGCTCGTCATGTCGCGCTGGCGCTGGCTCCGCAAAAGGAAGCGAGCGCCCGACGAGTCATCGTCGACACGGCGACAGAAACGGCCCTGCTGGAAAGTGACCTGCATCAGTACGCCGCCATCTTTCTTTGCAACGTCGCTCAGTTTCGTGAAGAAGAGGCGAGCGCTCTGCACCGCTATGTACAACGCGGCGGCGCGACCGTGTTCTTTCTCGGCGATCAGGTCAACTCGGAAAACTACAACGAGCGACTCGCGTCAGATTCGTCCCACCCGTTGTTGCCGTGCACGTTGGGCTCCGCCATTTCCGGATCTCAATACATGTTCGATCCTCGCGGCTATCACCACCCGCTGTTGGAGGCGTTTCGGGGGCACGAGCAAGCCGGGCTGCTGACAACGCCAGTCTGGAAGTACATTCAACTTACGACGTTGACGGAAAACGGCGGGCAAACCGCGCTGGAGTTTGAGGGAGGCGATCCGGCGATCGTCGACGGAATGTCCGGCAGGGGGAGGTGCCTGGTTGTGGCGACCGCCGCCTCGACCGAGTCGGTTTCGCCGGGAGCCGACCCGCCTTACTGGAGCGCCATGTCCAGTTGGCCGAGTTTTCTACCGCTCACGCAAGAGTTGCTGCAAGCCGGTCTGAGCCGTCGCGCCGACGAACGCAATCGCACGGTCGGTGAGCCCTTGTTTGGAGAGGCTCCGCCCCAGACCAAGGACGTGGCCGTCTCCGTAGCGCTGCCGCGGGACGATGGTCGTCCAGCGGTCGACACGGCCCGCGCCGAACGAGTTACGCTGACCAAAGTCGACACCCAGCTGACGTGGGGCTTCGCGGAAACCTATTGGAGTGGAATCTACACGGCCGAATTCCAGACGCCGGAGCGATCGGCTCGCTATTTCGCGGCCAACGTCGATGTCCGCGAAGGCGATCCGACGCGAATTGCGCCGGGCGAGATCCCTTCGCAGCTGCAGCGCGACTACACCGCGGACGGCGCGACGGCGAGCCCTGGCTTCAACGCCGGCGGCCAATCATTTTTCCGCTATCTGCTGGCGATTGTTTTTGGACTTGTGTTGTGCGAGTCGTTTCTGGCCAGCCAATTCGGTAGGACGTGGAAATGAATGGCGCGCCCCGCTGGTTCCAGGACGCACTGAATTCGCTGTTCACCGAGAGCACACCCGACGTCGTGCCGACGTACGAGCACACCTGGCCGTTGCCCGTGGCGACGGCTCTCCTGTTGCTCTTGATCGGCGCGGCGATCGTGGCGTTCTGCTACGCCCGGGAGCGGGCCGTGTCCAGAAGGTTGCGCATTGCGCTCGCGTCGATGCGGTGCGGTGTGCTGGCCGTGCTTGTCATCATGTTGTTTGGCTGGATGTTGCACCGCCACCGCGTGGACTTGCCCGATCTGATCGTAGCGATCGACGTCTCCGGCAGCATGGCGGTGGAAGATGTCTTCCGCGATTCGGCGCTCCAGCAACACCTCAAGCGACTCATCGATTCGGCCGAGTTGTCCGAGTCGCGGCGGATCGACGCCGCCAAGGCGATCCTCTTGGGAGGGCCATCGCTGTGGGAGCAATTGGAAACGCGGTACCACCTCAAACTCTTCACCGTGGCCAACACCGCGCAGCAACAGACGGGCGGAGATTTGACGGAGGCGATTCGCAACGCCCGTGCCGAAGGTTCTCAGAGCCGCTTGGGCGAAGGCCTGCGAACGTGTTTGGAACTACAACGCGGCCGCCCCACGGCCGGCTTGATCTTGATCACCGACGGGATCACGACCGAAGGCCCCGCGCTCTCCGAGGCGGCTGCCTTCGCGCGGCGCATGTCGATTCCCGTCTTCGCGATAGCCACGGGGAATCGCGAGCCGCCACGCGATGTGAGGCTGAGCGACTTGTTGGTCGACGAAGTTGTGTTCGCCGGCGATTCCATGCACTTCGATTTCAAGATCGCCGCGACTGGCTACGACAAGCAGTCCGCCACCGTTCAGCTCAAACGCAAGGACGATGAGGCGACCGTACTCGACGAGCGGACGGTCGACTTCAGCAAAGAGGACGACATTCGCAGCGTCAGGCTGACTCATGTCGAGGAGGAAGAGGGCGAGTACGACTATGTCGTCGAAGTGAAACCACTGCCGGACGAAACGAATCCGACCAACAATCGCATGGAACGTCGCGTTCGAGTCCGCGCTGTGACGATTCGAGTGCTGTTGGTCCAGGAGTATCCAAACTACGACTTTCGTTTTCTCAAGTCGATGCTCCGCCGCGGCACCCATCTGACCGCGTCGGGCGAAGTGAAACGCTCGTTCGAGTTGACGACCGTGCTGCAAGAGGCGGACCTTGAGTACGCTGAGCAGGACGAGTCGGCGCAGCGTGTCTTTCCGGTGAATCGCGAAGAGTTGTTCGGCTACGACGTGCTGGTTTTCGGCGATGTGAACCCGGCTCACCTGAGCACTTCCACGATGCAGCACATCAGCGACTTCGTGGCCGAGCGCGGTGGCGGCGTCGTTTTTCTCGCCGGTCCGCGGCACACCCCGCAAGCCTACGACGACACGCCGATCGAGATGCTCTTCCCGTTTAGCCTGGCGACCATTTCCGCTCCCTCAGCCGACGCCGTGCTGGACGACCAAGTGGAATTCCGTCCCGCGCCGACTCGCCTCGGTTTGACGAGCCCGCAGATGCAGTTGGCTTCCACGGTGCCCGCTAGCCTGGCCATGTGGCGGCGCATGCCTCCGCTGTTTTGGCTGCTTGAGGCGCCGGACCTGAAACCGGCGACTCGAGTGTTGGCGGCCCACCCCACGCGTTCGGGAATCAACGGAGCCAACCTGCCGGTGATCTGCATGCAATTCGTCGGCGCGGGGAAAGTCATCTGCCACTTGACCGACGAAACGTACCGTTGGGCGAAACACGAGGATGGCGATCAATACTACGAACGTTACTGGGTGCAGACGATCCGGTTCTTGAGTCGTTCAAAGCTGCTCGGCGGCAGCCGGCAAGCTGAACTCACCGCCGATCGCCGCGAGTATCGCCAGGGCGACGCGGTGCGTTTGCGAGTGCGGTTTTTCGACGACCGGGCTGCTCCCTCCGCCGACGACGGCGTCGCGGTCGTGGTGGAGCGCGATGGTGGGCAGCGGCGCGAAACCCGCCTTAACCGCGATACGGCCAATCGCGGTGTTTTTGAAGGGTCGCTGGCGCGACTGGGCGAAGGCGACTACCGAGTTTGGCTGGCGTCTCCCACGCTGCCGGGACAGCCGCCGGCGACTCAGTTCAAAATATCCGCTCCCCTCGGCGAGCAGGCTCGCCTGCAAATGGACGTCGCCGAACTGCAACGGACGGCCAAACTGACCAACGGACAGTACTACCATTGGTCCGACTACCAGAAGATTGCGGACGATTTGCCGGAAGGCCGTAAAGTCCGTATTGAATCGATGCCTCCGGAGCCGATTTGGAATAATTGGATCCTGGCAACCCTGTTCGTCGTCTTGATCGTGGGAGAATGGCTGCTTCGAAAGCGGGTGGGGATGTTATAATTTCGCGTCTCATCAGATTTTGCGCTACGGCCGACCCGCACGTGGCTGAAGTACTCCCAAAGCGAGCTCTCGCTTGTCGGCTCTTGTCGACCGGCCCGAGTTGAACCCGAACGCGGCAATTTGGAGAACCTGATGCACCCGCTGCAAGCGAGGCTGCGGACGACGGCTTCCCGCGCTCGTCGGCTGATGATCATGACCGGGGTGGCTCGGTTTCTGACAATGGTGACCGCCGCGGTCCTGGTCGCCTGTTTCTCCGATTACGTGCTTCGCTTTCAGGATGTCGGAGTGCGGTCCGTGATCACATCGCTGGTGGTGGTTGTCGCCGCCTGGTGCGCGATGCGTTTTTTCCACCCGGCGTGGTCGTGGTCGGCCGACGACGTAGAAATCGCTCGCCGTGTCGAATCGCGTTTCCCCCAACTCCAGGACCGCCTTTCCAGCGCGGTCGCGTTCCTCAACCAATCGACCGACGACCCGACGGCCGGATCGGTGCGACTGCGACAGTCGGTCGTCGCTCAAGTGATGGGCGAGACGACGGACGTCGAATTCACCGACTGTTTGGATTCCAGCCGCGCCAAGAGTTCTTTGACGATCGCTGGTCTTTCACTCGGCTGCGCCTTGCTGCTCTGCGCGGTCGATCCAAGTTCGGCCAGCTTTGCGGCGTCGCGACTGTTTACACCTTGGGTGCAGACTCACTGGCCCCGCGTCAACGAACTTGTATTCGCCAACTCCCCAACGAAAATCGGGTTGGGAGCCGATCTGGAATTGGAGTTGCTCGATCGCAACGGAGATCCGCCGACCGACGCGACTCTACATATCTGGCGCGACGGCGACTCCCAGCCGTCGACGCGCGTGATGCGGTTCGCCGGTGGGCGCGTCGTCGGACGGATCAACAACATTGTCGGCAAGTTGCGTTATCGGGCGACCGGCGGCGACGACAGCACGATGCCCTGGCACTCGTTGGACGTCGTTGAACCGCCCCAGTTGTCGGGCATTGAAACTCGCGTTCAACCACCGGCCTATTCCGGCTTGCCTGTCACGTCCTCTGCGGGTGAAATCGAACTGCTGCTTGGATCCCAGGTCTTGTTGGTGGGAGCCTGCGATCAGCCGCTGCAACGAGTGGTCTTGAGATTCGAAGCGGCGGCCGCCAAAGAGGTGGAGTACGAGCAGCCGCCGGCCGTCCACATCAGCGAACAGCGCAAGACCTACTCGGTCCCCGCCAGCCCGGCGACTCCTTGGCGTCCCGTGTTGGACGGCAAGTACTGGATTGAGTTCACCGACTCCCGCGATGTGTTCGGCATGTCCCCGAAGTGGACCGTTCGCGTCCGGCCGGACCGCCCCCCTGAAGTCCGCTTCGATTCACAGCAAGTGAATCACTATGTCACCATACAGGCGCGAGTTCGCGTTGAGGCGACGGTGGTGGACGACCTTGCCTTGCGGCACATTGTCCTCAATCATCGCCCGGCCGATCAACCCGAAGGCTCGGAGAAGGAGACCACTCTGTATGAGGGCGGAGCGACTCCGCCGCGGTTCGCCTCCGGTCAGCCACCCGGAGAGCAGCGGGCCGTGTCGTACGAATTCGATCTGACCAAAGTCGCCGGTTTGGCTCCGGGTGATGTACTGGTCTATCGTTTGGCCGCCGCCGATTACTTGCCGCAGGAGGGCGCGAGCGGCGAGCGCCGGTTGACGATCGTCTCCCGCGAAGAATTGGCGGATCGAGTTGAGCAGCGGCAGTCGTTTGTGCTCGGTCGCCTGGCTGAGGCGTTGCGCATGCAGCGCGAGACGCGCGCTCATGTCAAGTCACTCGAGATTCAGCTCGAACAGACAGCCAGCCTGCGGCGGGCGGACTCGCATCAGTTGCAGGCCACCGAATTGGCTCAGCGAAAGATCGGCCGCATCCTGTCGGGTGAAAAGGACAGCGCGCTCGAACTGATCGAGCAACTGCTTGACGACATCCAGCGAAATCGCCTCGACTCACCTGAGGCCACGCGTCGCATGCGGGACGTCCATGCGGCCGTGCAGCAGCTTGTGCGGGGACCGTTGCCGGCGATTCAGCGGCGGCTCCTCCTGGTGGGGCGTCAAACGGCCGCCGCTCTGGACGCGAAGCCCGACGACGCCGTCGCCCCGTTGTCGACCGCACACCGCCAAGCGTTGACCGATGCCGGCACGGATCAGGAAGTCGTCATCGACAAGCTTGAAGAGTTGCTCGGCGAATTGAATCAGTGGGAAAACTATCGACGGTTCGCCCGCGAGGTGCACCGTGTCCGTCGCGATCAGGAAGATGTGTCCGAGCAAACGGCGAGTCAGCGGTTGCGGACGTTGGGGAAGCCGTTTGAGAACCTCGATGACCAGGAGAAGGCGAGTCTGTTGCGGCTCTCCCAACAGCAACTCGACTTGGCGCGGCGGTTTGAGCGATTGCAAAGTCAGATGGGCAAGACGAGCGAGCAATTGAAAGACGCCAACCCGGTGGCCTCGGACACGCTGGCTGAGGGAGTCAACACGGCGCGTCGAGCCGCCGTGAGTGGGCAGATGCGGGAAAGCGCTCGCAACCTGGGAGCAAATCGAATCGGGCAATCGCTCGCCCAGCAAGCGCAGACGCAGGAGGCGTTGAGCGAATTGTTGAGTGTGCTTTCGAACCGGCGGGAGACGGAGCTGCAGCGGCAGTTGAAGAAGATGCGCGAGGAGGCTCAGCAGATGAAAACGCTGCGAGCTCAGCAAGCCGTTCTGCGTTCGAAGTTCCAGCAAGCCGCCGAGGAGACCGACGAGGCGAAGAAGCGCCGTGAGCTGGAGCGGCTCACCCGGCAGCAGCAGTCGTTGGCTCAGCAAACGCAAGACACCGCGCGGCGCTTGCAGCGTCTGCAGGCGCAACGAACCAGTGCCGCGACTCAACGAGCCGCGGGCAGCATGGCGGCCGCCGCACAGGCGGGCCAGCAGGGCGACGCCGGGCAAGCAGCGGACCACGCCGAGCAGGCGGAGCGAGCGTTGGAGGAGGCTGAACAGCAGCTCGGCGCGGAAATGCAACAAGCGCAACAAGATCTGCTCAACGAACAACTGGCGCGACTGGCGCAGACGCTGGAGGGCCTGCGTTCGCGGCAGGCCGCTCTGCTCGAGGTGACAAACGAGTTCGCCCCATTGGCCGCGGAGAACTTGGGCGACGACCAGCGGGCAACACTGCGAGCGATGTCGCTTCAACAACTTGATCTGTTGCGCGAAACGACCGAATTGAGCGAGAGCCTGACGGGCGCCGAGGCCTTTCAGCTCGCTCTGCGAGGAGCCGCTCAATCGATGTCTCGCGCGGCGGCTCAACTGGGCGAGTTTTCGGCTGGTGCTTCGATTGCGCCGCAGGAGTTGGCGTTGAGCCGTTTGGATCAGGTGCGCGAAGCGCTCAAGCCGCCGAGCCCGGAGGACAGGGGTGAGCCCCAGCAGCAACAGCAGCCCAAGCAACAGGGGCAACCGGGCCAGCCGCCGACCGATGGCGTGCATGCGCTGGCGGAGATTCGCCTGGTCAAGCTGCTGCAAGAAGAAATCAATCAACGCACACTCGAGTTGTCCAAGCGTTCGGCCCAGACGCCGCTCAACGATGAGCAACAAGCGCAGTTGGACCAACTCTCCGAGGAACAAGGACAATTGGCGGACTTGTTGCTCAACCTGATCCAGCAAAGTAAAGAGGATGCGGCGAATCAAATCGATGAACCGGTCGAGCCGGGCGGAGAGGAGCCGCCGGCCACCTTGGAAGAAGAACTACTCAAGTCGTTGGAGTCCGAGATGTCGACTAGCACACGCGACCCGGCGGAACGATTCAGTCTCATGAAGCGGGTCTGGATCAGCGCGGCGATCGCCATCATGCCGTTGTCAGGTGTTGTCGCCGACGACGGTGTCGGCGATTTGGAAAAGCAGTTGCTTGGAGATCTGGAAAAGGAGCTGCTCGAGGGGCTCGATGGCAAGCCGGCGGACTCGCGGAAAGGCGAGCCGTCGAAGGCCGCCGCGCCCGGCGGGGCGGTCGCAGACGAGGGCGAGACGGACCCGTTGACCCAGATTGCAAGCCAGATGCGCGAAGTCGAACGATTGATCGCGGAAGCCCAAACGGCGGGCAAGACACAGCAACTGCAGACAAAGATCGTCGCCGACTTGCAGTCGCTCCTCGTGCAACTACAGAAGCAACAGCAACAACAGCGGCAGCAACGCCAAAAGCAGGCGGGCGGGGGCGACAAGCAGCCCGGCGACCAGCAGCAGAATAGCCCGTCGAATAAACCGGCCCGCGACAGCAGCACGCGGCTCGATCGCCCTGAAGAAACCAAGCTCGACGTCGGTGAGATCGCAAATCTCATCAAAGAAGTCTGGGGGCAACTGCCGGAACGCGCCAGTCAGCGCATGCCGCAGGTGACGATCGACCGGTTTCTCCCGAAGTACGAGTCGATGATTGAAGAGTATTTTCGGCGACTGGCGGAAGAAGACGAACTGCGATAACGGCAAGGAGTGGAAGATGGCGAGTTTCAATCGGCGACGATACTTGCAGATCGGTTTGAGCGGTGGCGCTGCAGCGTTCGCCGGAGCCGTCGGACTGCGCGCCCAGGACAAGGAGCCGTCCGACGCGAAGCTTATCGACGCGCGCACGCGGCGCAGCATCAATCGTGGATTGAGTTATCTGGCCAGCCGCCAAAACGACGACGGCTCGATGCGAACGGTCGGGTACGGCGGCAACGTGGCTGTCTGTAGCCTGACCGGAATGGCGTTCATGTCGACGGGCAGCACTCCCGGACGCGGGCGGTATGGACTGCATGTCAATCGGAGCGTCGATTTCATTCTCGACTGTGTGCAGCCGAGCGGCTTCATCAGCACGACGCGAACGGCCAGCCACGGACCGATGTACGGGCACGGTTTCGCAGCCCTGTTTCTGGCCGAAGTCTACGGGATGTCCCCGAATCCGCTGGTCCGTGAGAAGTTGACCAAGGCCATCCAATTGATCGTCAATACTCAAAATGAGGACGGCGGCTGGCGGTATCAGCCACAACGGAAGGACGCCGATATCTCGGTCACCATCTGTCAGGTGATGGCCTTGCGAGCCGCGCGAAACGCGGGCGTTTACGTTCCCAACGAGACCATCGATCGTTGCATTGAGTACGTCAAGAAATGTCAAAACCCCGACGGCGGTTTCATGTACATGCTGTCTCAACCCGGCGACAGCCGCTTTCCCCGCAGCGCCGCCGGCGTCGTCGCGCTCTACAGTGCGGGGATCTACGAGGGCCCCGAGTTGGAACGCGGGCTGGCGTATCTGAGACGATATCCGCCGAGTGTTGTGACGAGCCGTCGACACGGCCATTTCTTCTACGGCCATTACTACGCCGTGCAGGCGATGTGGCATGCCGGCGGAGACGATTTCAAGCAATGGTACGGCGCGATTCGCGACTTGCTGATCGAGCGGCAAGACGAAGAGAACGGCTCGTGGAACGATGAGATCGCGGTTGAGTACGGCACGGCGATGGCCTGCATTGTTTTGCAGATGCCCAACAGTTACTTGCCAATTTTCCAACGTTGACGGCGTGGTGTGAGCAGATCATGTTGCACTCTCACCCACTCACCGAGCGGCGGTCGCCCCCGCGTTGGCTCGTCCGCGGGGCCGGCGTCGGTTTGTTGCACAACGCCGCGAGGATTTTGCTCGGCGCCGTGTTGGCGCTCGCTGCCGCGCGTGCCGGTTGGTGTCAAAGCCCCCACGGCGCCGCTGTCTTTTCGACTGCCGCGGCCCGCGACAATCTGAAGCTTGTCGGAATCAGCGACCAGTGGCGATTTCGTTTTGAGGACGAGCAGGCGAAGCCAGTCGACGTCGACCATTCGCAGTTGGTCGTCTGGGGACGCCGCGTCGAGCAGGGCAGGGGGCCCATTATTCTGCTCGCCGATGGTGGTCAAATCGTGGGAGATCTGTTGGGGATCGACAGCAATTCTCTGTCGGTTGGGCTGGATTATTCAAGGTTCTCCAACCGCAGCGTGTTCGAGCCGTCGAGAGTTCCTTTGAGTCGAGTGGCGGCCGTCTTGTTGCGGCCTCCCGCCGAC
>JASMLW010000193.1 GCA_030748485.1 Pirellulaceae bacterium | reverse complement strand
CCCAAGTCGCCCAGCGCTAGATCACGCAAGCGATCGGCGTCCGAGTCGTCGCCACAGCCGCCGAGCATGATGCCAGCCAATTCGCGTTGCGAGTAGGTCGAGCTCTCGCTCGCCAGCAAGGGCCGCAACCGCGACGGCTTGAGGCTCCGCGACGAAGCGAAGAGCGTGGACATCGACACCGACCTCAGCTCAATGCAGGCGTCCTTGGCAATCGTCGCGCTCGGGTTGTCGAAGAATTTCAGGAAGTGAGCAACTCGTTCCACGTCGGGGCGTTCGCTGCTGGGCGCCGCCAACAGGTAGTCGAAGTCGACGGCCGCGAACGGTTCGGGCGCGTACCAATCGATCGATCCGTCGTGCTCGCTCAGCCCCGTCATCAGGAAGAGCCGCCCGACTGGATAGTCGCCGCGGACCTCCAAATCGATTCTCGTTCCGACCGCATAACGCTTCTCATCGGGCTGCTTGGCGATCCGGACAACGTGCATTCTCAAGACCGGCTTCTCGGCGGCCGACTTGTCAGCCGAATCGTCATCGTCAGCTTTCTTTGCGCTGGGCTTGACCAACTCAGACGTGCGCACCAACAAGACGAAGTCGCAGAACTCAACGAGTTCAACAAGCGTCTTGGGAATGTATGGATCAACGGGGCCGGCCGCCCATGACGTCGACGCCGTCGTCGACGACAAGCTCAAAGCCAATAGCATCGCGGCGACCAGCCAAACTCGGGAGTTCATAACTCGAGCCCTGGGAGCGAAACAAATTGGAACCGAACGACGAACCAGATGACGAACCGAACGACGAAGCAGATTGGGGAGGCCCGCATCGGATCGGTAAACGCTATTATGGCCCTTTCGCCCGCACGAAGGCGAGTCGAATGACATGAGTTACACGTATGAACGCGTTTTCCGTTGCTGATTGGATCGCGCTGGCAGCCTACTTGCTGGGCGTCACGGCGCTCGGGGTCTGGGCCAGCCGCCGCGTGCGGGACATGTCCGAGTTCATCATGCCCAGGCGATTCGGCAAGTGGATGATGCTGATGCACGGATTCGGCACAGCAACTCACTCGGACCAAGCGGTCACGGTGGCCTCCAAGTGTTACACGAGCGGCTTGGCGGGCATCTGGTACCAGTGGATGTGGCTGTTCGCCACTCCCTTCTTCTGGCTAATCGCGCCGATGATGCGGCGGTTTCGAGCGCTGACGACAGCGGACGTCTTCGCCGCTCGTTACGGACCGTCTGTCGCCGTGCTGTTCTGTGTTTTCGGATTGGCCAAGTTCGTGGTCACGATCGGCAACATGCTGAAAGGCTCGGGCGCGATCGTCGAGGCTTGCACGAAATCTGCGATCTCAGCCGAATTGGCCATCGTTGTGATGACCGCGCTGTTTCTGGTGTACGGCTTGGCGGGCGGTCTGCGGGCGGCCATCATCACCGACTTCGTTCAGGGCGTCCTGACGCTGCTGTTTTCGTTCTTGCTGTTGCCATTTGCGCTGCAGGCGGTCGGCGGCATTGCCGGTATGCGAGAGTCGTTCAGCCAGTTGGCTCCGGGTCGCGACATGTTGTCGTTGGTCACGCCGGGCGACATCGGCGCGTTTTACATCGGCATGATCGCCTTCAACGCGCTGCTCAGCGTCGCTGTGCAGCCGCACAACATGGGAACATGCGCAGCGGGCAGAACGGAGATCGAGGGAGCGGTCGGTTTTATGGGCGGCACGTTTCTCAAGCGAATCTGCACCGTCGCTTGGTGCCTGACCGGCCTGGCGGCGTTCGCCTACTATCGCGGCAACGTGGAAGATCCGGACCATGTATACGGGGCCATGGCGGCTGACTTCTTGCCGCGAATCATGCCGGGGCTGCTGGGGATGTTCCTGGCCGGCTTGCTGGCGACGGTGATGGGTTCCTGCGACTCGTTCATGATTGCGGCGGCTGGACTGGTAACCGAGAACCTCTACCGCCCGCTCGCTCCCAATCGATCGCCTCAGCACTATCTCTGGATCGCGCGCGGGGCGGGGCTGATCGTTGTCGTCGCGGCGATCGTCTACTCGTTTTGGTTGAGCGGCGTGATTCAGGGTTTGGAGTTACTTTGGAAGCTGAACGCCGTCATGGCGCCGGCTTTCTGGCTCGGCGTATTCTGGCGTCGAGCGACGACGCCCGGCGCTTGGGCGGCCACAATCGCCACCGCCGCCACTTGGTGGATCACGTCACTTCCCGGCGCGGCAGCCGCGGTTGCCGCCTGGCCGGCAACCGAATCGTGGGGAGTTGTCGTGAAACGCGGCGACGTCTTGATCGTCTCAGTTCCCTGGCAGATGCTCGCTTACCTGACGGCCGGCTTCCTGGCGGGAGTCGTGGTCAGCCTGCTCACGAGTCGCCAGCGGACCGAGCAACTGGACCGCTTCTACGAGTTGCTGCGCACCCCCGTGCAGCTGGACGAAGTCGTCGAGCGCCCGTGCACCTTGCCAGCGGGCGTCACGCCGCCGCCGCCGCGTTCGTTCTTCCCCAACACAGACTTTGAGATTCCCATACCATCGGCTCGAGCCACCGCGGGATTCACCGTCGGCTGGCTACTCGTTCTCGCCATCATCGGCGGAGTCTGGTGGCTCGTGTCATGACCGCGCACCCAGCAGAGATTCCATGCAGCGCCAACCGAACATCCTGATCATTCTCGCAGACGGCATGCAGGCCGAGACGGTGGAATCGGACCACCAATGCGAAACGCCGTTTCTCCAGTCGCTACAGGAGCGGGGCGTCAACTTTCGTCGCGCTCACACGACGTGCCCGACGTGTTCACCGGCGCGAGCCAGTCTCATGACGGGTTTGCTGCCGCACAATCACGGCGTCTTGGAAGTCGAGCACGGTCGCGACGACGACCAGTGCGTGCTCCGCACCGAGTTTCCGCACTTCGCCCAGCACCTCTCCAGCGGCGGCTACCGGACTGCCTACTTCGGCAAGTGGCACATCGAGCGCAGTTACGACGTGAGCGCGTTTGGATGGAGCCACTCCGTCGTCAAAGGAGCCGAGCACCTGACGGGCATTGGTCGAGGCCAAGAGGGGCCGCGGCAGTTCGAACTCGATGAATCACTCTGCGGCTATGTCGAGGGACCTCGCGGGTACAAGAGAATACTCCATTGGGGAGTCACCGATACGCCGTTGAACGACCGCTATCCAGGCGTCACGGTGCGCGACGCGGAGCAGTTCATCGATGGGGCGTCAGCGGACCAACCGTGGTGCTGCTGCGTCAGTTTCTCGGAGCCCAACGAAGCGCTCGTCGTCGGCAGAGATGAATGGAACCGATACGATCGGGCCGGCGTCGATTTGCCGGCGAATTTCTTCGACGACATGTCGCAACGCCCCAACATCTATCAGCGCGAGCAGGAGATCGGCCGGCACATTCCCGAATCGCACTGGCGGTCCGCCCGCGCTTGCTACTTCGGCCGCATTACCGAAATCGACCAGCTCACCCAGCGTCTGGTTGAGCGAGTCGGGCGACGCGGCGAACTGAACAACACGATCGTCATCTTCATGGCCGACCACGGGCGCTATGTCGGCGCGCACGGTTTCGACGCTCACAACTTCGGCGCGTTTGAGGAGATCTACCGCATCCCCTTGATCATCGCCGGCCCCGGCGTCGCCGAGAACGAGCATTGCGACGGGCTGGTCAGCATCGCCGATATCGGACCCACGCTGTGCGAGCTGGCCGAGGGCCCGCCGTTCGACTACGCCGACTCGCGCTCATTCAGTTCACTGCTACGCGACCCCACCGCCAACTCGCCAGACTTCGCCAACGGCTACGCCGAGTACCACGGCACGCGTTTTCCGCTCATGCAGCGGATCCTCTGGCGCGACGATTGGAAGTTTGTCTTCAACGGTTTTGACTTCGACGAACTCTACAATTTGGCCGACGATGCCGCCGAATCCGCCAACTTGATCAACGACCCGGCTCATCGCGAGCGGATCGAATCGATGATGTCGGCCATCTGGAGACGCGTCCGCGACACGGGCGATCGGGCGATCCTCGAGTCGCATTATTTTTCGATGCGGTTAGCGTGCGTCGGCCCCGATTCAGTATGACCGCGCTGTTTGGCGGAGAGGCCTGGCGACCACCGCCCCGGAGCTACTCGCTGGGAACTTTGGATTGCAATTGCCGCACTTTATTGAGTTCGCCGCGGAACCGCTCCGGCCACTCGGTTCGGTTGAGTTGGTCGATCGTCTTTTGCGCCGCGGCGAAGCGCTTCTCATGGATCTGGGCGGCGGCCAGTTTGAGCAAGCCGTTTGGTTCGAGCGGCCGCAATTTGGCGACGTGTCGCCAGTGGTCAATCGCCTCGTCCCAGCGATCTTGTCCCTGCCGCAATTCGGCGTAGGACTGATGGTGCTCGGCCTCGCTCGGCGCCGCCTCGACGAGCGTGGTCGCAGCGCGTTCCGCGTTCGTCTCATCACGCTGCATTTTATTGGCTAGCCGCTTGTACATCTCCAAGTTATGCCGGTCGATATCGAGCAGCGCGAGGATTTGCCCAACGGCCGCGTTGTAGTCGTTCAATTGTTCGTACGACGTAATCAACAGCTCGTGAACTCTCACGTTGGTCGGTTGCAATGCGAGCGCTTCGCGGAACTGGGTCACCGCCTTGTCGTGCTCGCCCTTATCGGCGTACACCTTGCCAATGTAATGCCGAATCACCGGGCTATCCTGCTTCGACTCGGCGGCCTCTTTGTCTCGAGTCTTTACGTAGGCGTCCAGGTCGGCGGCGGCCAACAAGACGCGTTCGAGCCAGTAGTGCCCCGTGCCCTGATAGTTCTGCCGCGGACCTCCCGCAATGATGGAGCCGCTGGCCGCCTCGACCGCCTTCGCCGTCTCACCGAGTCCGGACAGCGCCTCGGCGTGGCCGGCGTAGTAGTTAGCCAACGAGCCGTCGCTGACCCGGGGCGGTTGCGTTCGCTGATAGAGAGGAATCAATTCCCCGTAGTAGCCGGCTCCTTCTTTGTAGAGTCGATTGTCTTTGCAGCCGGCCGCGAACTGCGCGATGTTATTGATGTTCCAGCGGCCCTGCTGGCGAAAGTGCTTGTCCGTATCCGACACCAACCGCCGCAACTCGGCGTCCCGCTTCGTTCTGCGGAGCGCCGTCATCAACCTCGTGCGGTAGGCCATCACATCCGGTTCACGTTTCACGATCGCGCGAAGAATCGGCGCACTCGTGGCGAACTTCTCGCGGCTGGCCAATAGATCGCAGTAAACAACTTGCTGGACCGTGTTCAACAGCTCCCGCTCGTACGCAGCCTCGAGTATCGCGAGCGCTCGGTCGTATCGTCTGAGCCCGTGGAACAAATACTGCGCGATGTAAACTGTCGAGCGCGCCGAGTCGAGCGTCTCGGCGTGCACTTCTTCAGCCACCTTCGCAAAGTCAGCCTCTTTCTCCGGCCAGAAGCGGTCGAACTTTTGGTAACGCCGATAGTAGAAGACCCGATTGCTGGAATTCCTCGACCGCAGGTCAAGCCGCAGTTGGTCGAGCACAATCGCCAGCAATCGCGGCTCGAGGTCGCCAACTCTGCGATTGAGCTTGTCGAAGGACCGCGACATGCGGTCGCTCAACTGACGCCACGGACTTTGGTAGGTGTGGTGATATTGCAGCGGATAAGCCTCGAAGCGGGCGATGGCGAACGCCAATCCATCTCGCGGACCCAGCAACTCCGTCACCAGGTTCAACGTATCACTGACGATGCTTGCGTAGTCATTGGTCTGCTCCTCAAGAGCGGGCGGCAGCTCCGTATACACAAACGATCTTAGATCGTCAGCGAACCGCGCGATCCCAAGCTGCTTGGCCGAGCGGTAGAAACCGCGGAGTTCGCGAATCACGGCCAAGCGATGGCCGTCGTCATCGATCTCCTTGAGCTGCTTAAACAGGTGAGTTTGCAGGTTGCCGTACAGCTCGTCGCCCGCCCCCAACGAAACGCGGGCCTTGAACTTGAGCGCCTTGCCGTACGACTCATTCCTCCGCTGCAGCAGCCAATGACGCTGCACCCGGTTGAGGGGGGAGTCGAGATGAGCTGTCAAGATCTGCTCGGCGGCCGCGTAACGCCGCAAGTTTTCGAGCATCTCAACATAACCGCTCAGCGGCCCCCGCGCGTGCGTTGGCCAGCCCTTCTTGTGCGTCGCTTCGAATTCACGGATGCCTATTTGCAGCAACGCCAAACCGTCTTCCTTCCGGCCGTGGGACCAGAACATGGCGTGAGCGTAGTGCCAGGTGACGAACAATCGATCGTCCGTTCCCGGTTCAGTGAGCGCCTGCAACGCCTCCAGTTGCCGCAGCCGCTCAGCATTCAGAGACGGTTGCTTGATAACGCCGAGCGACTTGAGGAAGTCGGCCATTTGCCGTACTTCGCCCTTCGCCCAGGGGTGATCGAATGCACTTTGCAAGGCGGCGACAGAGGCGGCGATGTGCGGACCAGGTTCGTTCAAGACTTCGGCCGCCCGCCGCTCGATCAAGGCTTCGAGCAGATCGAGAGCTCGCAAGTCGACGGGCGACTCCGCGTCCTCGCGCAACTTGGCGATCCGCGCCAAAATCTCATCGGCAGTCGCCTCCTTGCGAATTTCGCCCATGATGGATGACTGCAGCGAGCGGAGGAACGGATAGATCTGCTGCGACGTGCGTCCCGTCAGCGAATCCGGCAACA
This sequence comes from Pirellulaceae bacterium, assembly GCA_030748485.1. Classification (GTDB taxonomy): domain Bacteria; phylum Planctomycetota; class Planctomycetia; order Pirellulales; family Pirellulaceae; genus JASMLW01. The sequence continues at coordinate 15,202 of JASMLW010000193.1, read as the reverse complement.
TTTGCAGCAGGCGGAAGTCGCGGCACGCTCGGTAGAAGTCCCGCAAACTGGAGACGTAGTTCTGCGGCTGATTGCTCTTTTCGAACAGTGCGCGAAAGGCAAACAGCACATCCTCGTCTAACTCGCTCGGCAACGGCGTATCGGTGGTCATCCAGCGGTTGCGCTTCTGATGCAACCAGCTGTTGATCTGATACTCCTCCGCGGCCTTGAACGTCTCGATCTTCGCGCGCTCGAACGGATCGCGCTGGTCGACCACCAAGTACCAACCCGAGAGAGCGTCGTAGTCGCCCGGACCGAGCGGACTCACCTGCTCGACGGCCTCGAACAATTCGATCGCCTCTTTGATAGCGCCTCTTTCCGCTCGCAGTCGGCCGAGCGCCAGTTGCCAGCCCGCCGGATAGGGATCCCGGTCGATCCAGTCGCGCAACTCGCGCTCCAACGGATCGGGGCGGTCGAGAGCGACGAGCAGCGAGAATCGCTCCTGCTTCCAATGCGCCGCCGACGGCTCGTCGGCCAACTTCAGTCCGGCGACGGAGAAGTCGAGGATCTGTTTGACTAGTTTTTTCGGAGCCGACCGCCGCGCGCCCAAGTACTTGAGCATCTCAAAGGCCCGCATTCGCCGCAGTTCGGCGACCACCGACCGCTGCCATTTGATGACCTCGGCTTCTTTGGCTGCATCCACTTTGGCGGCGTCTACAAACGCCCGCGGCTGCTCGCCGACGATCCGCCAACAAGAAGCGGCCGCTTGCGGCAGATTGCGGCGCAGTTTGATATCGAGATACAGGCGCTCCATCTCCGTCCAATGGCGCAGCTCTTCGTCCTGCAGTTTTTCCGCCAACGTCGCCAGACGCTCCGCCACGCCCTCGCGGGCGGCAGTCTGGAATTCGCGTTGCTTTTTCGACCAGTCATTTCGCGTCAACTTCTCCGGCCTCTGGGTGTCTTGAAACACCTTCGTGGCGGCGGTAATTCGGTTTCGCAGGAAGCCGTCGACGTAGCGATGCAAAGTGTGAATGCGCTGCGCCAGCCGTTGGCCGTCTCGGCTCGCCGAATGGAGCTGCTCGATCAGCCCCCCGGCCTCTGCTTCCAACTCCGCCGACCAGGGCCGACTCAACAACTCGTTGAACAACTGGATTCGCAGAGTATCGACGAACTGCTTCTCTTTCGACTTCGCGTCGCGGGCGATGCGCTCTCGCATGAACGGCAGTTGAGCTGAATCGCGGTGATGGGCGGCGTAGATGGTGCGAATCGTCTCGCCGAGGGAGTAGCGCTTGGCGTTGTCTTTTTCGGCGTCCCACCGCTTTTTCAAACGCCCCGCGATATCGTTCCATTCGGCTTTGGAGTGGATCGGCTGCCCGACGACCCAGCTGACGATCGTATTGAGTCGCCCCTCGTCCATGTTGGCGGCGTCGGCGCTGAGAATCTTAGCGGCGGCAGCTCGCACGCGATCCGCTTCATCCGTGTTGTTGAAGTAGTGATGACCGAGAATCCGCCTGGCGAACTCGAAATGGTGCTCGTGGGTGAGAAAATACGAAGCCGACTCTTCGAGCGGCTTGACCCAGATCGGGTCCAGCCAATTCATATAGTGGCGATACCGTTGCCCCAACGCGTACGAGATGACTGCGCGCTGGCGAACGACCTCGTGAGTCTCCTGCTTGCGTTCGTTCCGACCCTCGACCAACCATTTCAAAGCGACTTCGTTGGCTCGCTTGCCGTCCTTGGCTCGCAGCAGGGCGGCCAGGTATTTCTGATAGACCTGCTCGTTCGTCGGCTTGCGGGCGATCCACTCTTCGAAGAACTTGACGGCGGCCTGATCGCGTCCTTGCCGCTCGAGCAGTTGGACGTATCCGTTGCGCAACTGCTCCTCCTCGTAAGCGCCCAGTTCGACCTCGGTGTCGAGCCGCCCACGCAACCACTCGTACGCCGCGTCGAACTCGCCCGCATTCGCGAGGTCGTTAGCGTAGGTGACTTGTGCATTCATGTCCCAAAGCGCTTTCGCGGCCAGGCTGCGCTGTAACTCCAACGCTTCGTCGGCGCGTCCCAATTGCCGGAGCAACTGAACGCGGAGGCGATCCCAGGCTTGCTCCGCGTTGGCGACCGCCGGCTGCCGCGTATAGATGGGCCGCAAACGGTCCAATAACTCAAGCCGTTCGTTGGCGTCGACAACGCTACTCGCCTGCCCGACGGCGTGGTTGGCTAGAAACAGTTCGTTCGCCGGCTTGGCCTTCACGACGCCGTCGGCCAGTTGCTGAACCAAGAGCCGCAGATCGTCGTTCTTGCGAGCATCGATCAAAACGCCGGCTCTCACCCAGGCCATCCCGGGCTTCTGAACGAGCTCCTCTAGTTCGACGAGTCGTTCGAGCGCGAGGTCCCACTTCTGAACTTTGGAAGCGAGCAGCAACAAGACGATCAAGTGTTCGGCGCTCGCTTCGTCGTTGGCCGCGGCGACGCGGGCCGCCCGCGTTGTCGGCAGCGGCGTCGTGAGAATGAACGCCTCGTCCTTCTTGGGCGACTCTTCGCGATAGCGGTTTGCGAACGCCTCTGGGGCGAGCACTTTTGCGGTTTGAGTTGTCGTCGACGTCAGCTGTGACTTGGCGTTGAATAGTTCGATCTTGCCCGGCCACCAAACGCCCGCCGCGCGGGAGTATTCACTGAAGACGGTCGTTGACGCCACCTTTCCCTTCGCCAGCCGCTCTTCTTTGAGCAACACATTCCGTTCCAGATCGACGGTCAGCCGATAGGCCGAGTCTGGGTTGTCTTCATTAGTCATGGTCAGGACCGCGCGATCGGCGGCGGGCCTGGCGATCGAGACCTTGTTCGTCGCGAACTGTTCGTGAATGGCGATCACCGCGTACGGACGGCGGCCCGGATCGAACGACGCGTAGTCGTGCTCGTTGACAGCCCGCGCGCGACCAAGTTGCAGAGCCCGCGCATAGACGCCGCGATTCTTCGCGTCACACCAATGGACTACCGTTTGGGAACCGGCGGAATCCGTAAAGTGCAACCACTGTTTGGACGAGTACAATTGCACTCGATCGACCGCTCCCGTGTCTCGGTTCCAACGCGGATCACGGCTCTCCGTGTGTTGGCGGACTTCAACACCTCGGTTTCCCAGTTCCATCGCTTGCACGAGGCTTTGAGAAATCTCCAGCGCCGCGCCCGACCACTCCGATTCGATTTCGCCATCGTCGCTCGAACTGGGAACGGCCGGGAAGAGCGTGCTCAACCACTGGCCGTATTGCGAGTAGTTCCCACCGCCTGGCGAGTTCCAATTGTATCTGTTTTGCGCCAAACTCGCCGCCCGCTTCGGTTTCGCCGCCCGCTCCATGGCGCGCAGCCCACGGCGGCGCGAACCGAACGTCGCCAAATTGTTCAGATCGCCGAACTCCGATGCTACGCCGTCTTGATCAAGGCCCCATTCTCTTTTCGCATCACCCTCCTCATCGAACTCCTCCAGTGACTTCCTGAGGTCGGACTTCAACTCACCGCGGAGTGAGTCCATCGGCGCCGGCTGAAGCGACGCGCTGAGGTATTCTCCGGCAAAACCGTTGGCTCCGCCGGCTCCAAACGCGCCGCTGCCGCCGCCCCCGCCGAAGCCGAGGCCGCCGCCGAGGCCGCCGAGCGCGTCGCCGTAGTAGGCTCCACTCCAGTCCAAGGACATCGGACCAGACATGGGCCCGGAAGCAAACGACGAATACTCGTACGCCATCTGCTGGAAGAGTTGGGCGTTGCGTCCCAACTGCGTTAACTCGAGCAGCGTTCGCCGCCGCAACTCCAGCCGCCAATCGCTCGCCCGCTTCATTTGTTGTTGCAGCAGCTCGAAGTTGGCGTTGTCACGGCCCGTCGCAAAGAACCGCTCGCCGTCGCGCATCTGATAACGGCGTTTGACGCCGAATCGCTCCCGGTCCTCATCCGTCTCGAGGACCAGCAAGGAGGTGTAGGGAGTAATAATGTGGAACTCTTCGGACAACGAGATGATTTCATCTTTCACCAGCGAACTTCCGCCTTGGGCGAGCAGGTGGTCGAGATGAGAGCGAGCCCAGAGCCTGGGAATGAACGAATTCCCCCGCTCGGCGTCGCGCAGTGAAATCCGCGATGCGAAACGAACCTCCTTACCGTCACGTTTGCCCGTCACAATGATTTCACCCTCTTGGTCCTCACCTTGCGGCAAGTAGCGTCCGACGAGTATCTGCTGCGCCCCCGATGCGAGGTTCGGCAACTGATCGGGATAGACGGCGGCCAGCGTCAAACCGCGGAACTCAACTTTCAAGTCACTCAGCGCCGGTTGCGCGATCTCGTTCAACAACTCATGAGCCACTCGCGACGGCGTCTGTTCGCCGCCGATCTTTCGCATCGAACCTCCGCCCACGCGGGAGAGGGCGCGAAGCACAGTGGATTCGAAACTGTTGCCGACAGCGACGGCGTGAAAACTCCCGCCGCGCTCTTTGCTGGTCAGCGTCTTCAGACGCCCGATGAAGGCCTGCGCGTCGGCGTCGCGCGCGGTCACGATGCCATCACCGACATAGATGACGTGGGCGCCGGGTTCGAGTCGCTCCAGAACGGACTGCGTCATCCGGTCCAAATCCGTCCAGCCCAGCGAAATCCGTTCCGCCAAACGGTCGCGCACGCCGGCAATCGAATCCGCGGTCGCCGTCGCGGGATCTTCGAAGAGCCAGTCACAATCGACATCTGACACGGCGACGTTGAATTGGTCCTTGGGCCCCAAAGACGCCAGCAGCGTCGCCACAAACTGGCTTTGGTCGGCGCGTTTTGTCGAGTCCATGGAGGCGGACGAATCGCAGACGATCAGCAGATTCACCGGATCGCCATCGGGAAGCGTCTCCCGCTTCCAGTCGCCGGACGGCCCGGGCGGACTCAGCTGAACCAGCAGATAGCCGTCGTCGCCGCGCTGATGCGGCACGACAACGACGTCCGCCTGCCGCTCGCCGAGTTCAAAGGCGACCTCGAAGTCACGCTCCGGCGTGTACTCTTGAGCGGAAAACTCGACTCGCGCCGAATGATCGGTCTGTTGTGTTCGGACGGTGTGCGTGGGGCAAGTGACCGACTTGAGCGGCAGCGCGGAATGCACTTGTACGTCGATCGAAAGTTCGCGGACCGGCGTCTTTTGCAACAGTTCGCTGCGGAGGCCGTAGGAGTATCGATAACGGTTGGCTCGCAGCGGCAGCACTTGGGTGTAGACGATGCGAATACGCTTCTCCGATCTCGGATTGATCGGGAAGACGCGGGCCTTAAAGATGTTGCCGCCGGTCCACTCGAGCAGTCCGGGATCGCGTTTCTCGCGCAGAATCGTCTCGTAGATTTCGCGAGCGCGATGCTTTTCAACAACGTCGGCCTCGATTAACGCGCCGTTGATCCACATGCCGAAACCGCTGATGGAAGCGTCCTCGGGCAGGGGGAAATAGAAGACGCCCTCAAGTACTCCGCCCGTGTTGTTGACGAACGATTCTTCAATCGTTGTGCGGGCGATCTGGTCGCGAATCTCGACGCCCACTTTGTGGTACCCGACAGCCAGGGAAACTTCCTGGCCATTGATCTTCGCAACCAGCGAACCGATCGACTCGTCATTCGACGAACCGTCGAACCCGGCCAACCATTTGGGCTTCTTTGACAGACGTTCCAGCCGCCCGTCGTCCGAGACGATGTAGTGGGCCGACTTACCGGGCGGAACGACGACGCGTTCTTCGCCAGGGCCGAGAAGCACCAGCTCGCCCGAACCCTTCTTGCCGCCCTTCACGCGAACTTCGCCGCCGTGCAACCGGATCCGCCGCGGCCCCTGCAACTCAACCAAACTTCCGGGCCCGGCGGTGACGGCAAAACGCGACGTCAGCGCGATCGACGAGGCGTTGGCTCCCCGCACGTCCGTGCGCACCCAATCTCCCGACTTCACCAACATGTGCCGAGCGACCGGGGTCCACCGCCGACGGCTGAGCGGACGCAGCGTCACCAAACCTTGAGCCGTCGCGATCTTACCGATTCGCCCGTCTTCCGACAGCGACTTGGCGACGACGAACTGCTTCTCGTCAACCACCACATCGCGGGCGATCAGGCGAAGTTCCGCCACGGGAGCCGGACCGCGAACGCCGTTGGGCCAGGCCGCGATCGAAACCAGCTCGTTCGTTCGCTTGTCGGCCAGCGCTTCGACAACCAACTTGCCGTTGTCGATCAGCATGCGAAAGGCGTTGCACTCCCGCCCCGCATGCTCGACCACGCCGCTGGGACGCGCCCGGCCAAAACGAATCGACTCACCGCGATCGACGTCCAGCATCGCCAATAAGTCCACTTGCCGATCCGGGTCGATGAACCAAGGGCTGACATCGTCGTTCACCGTGTTGGCTGATTCGTCAATTCGCCACAGTTGAGAGCCGGCGGCAATGCGATACGACGTCGCCGATTCCTCCCACCGCACCTGCCCCGGCAGCTTCACCAACACATCCGCGTCAGCGCCCGCTTTCGTGAATCTCAGCTTCAACGTGTTCGAATCAAGCGCCTGCTCCAAGACTTGATTGAGCGTCACTTCACCGCCAGCCGGATCGGCGAGCTGGAAGAACAAGGCGTAAACACAAGCGACAGCGGAGAGCGCGATGGCGGCGCGAACGATCATCTTCTTCATTCCCTGAGGGGTGGTGGGTGTAGGCGTTTTGGAGCTCGGCTCGACAGCGGACCCGTTCGACGAATCGCTGAACGTCGACCGGCCGGCCGCGGCGGCTCGTTCCACCACGTCGCTGGGGGGCGGTGGCGCATCGTCGTCGAGAGGTGCGAGCCAGCTCGACACAAGGTCGTCTTCGCGGGCCTCGAAATCGTCAGTTGGTCTCGTAGTCATGACAAATCACGTTGGGGTGATGAGTCCGGTGAAACTGCGGGATGCGTCTCACCTCGGTCTTTCGTCAAACGCTCAAATCGTTCGCGGAACTCGCGCCGCGCGCGAGCCAGACGGGAGCGAATCGCTTCGGTCGTCCCGCCGAGTTGCGTCGCCAATTCGGCGGCCGTCAGGCCGTCCAAGTACTTGCCTGTCAGGAGAGCCACTTGATCGGCCGACATCGCGGCCAACAAACAGCGAACGCAATCGACAGTCTCCAATCGCTCCAGCAACTCGGCCGGATCCTCACCGCCGTCGGTTGACGCCAACTGTCGCCAATCAACGTCCGCGTCGCGATATCGTTTGCGCCAAAACAGGGCCGCCTGGTTGTGTCCAATGCGGGCCAGCCACGGCCACACCTGCGAACCCGGCCCCAAGCGCCGCCCAGCCGAAGCGGCCGCCATGATGGTCTCTTGAAAAACGTCCGTCACCGACTGCTCGTCGCCGCCGACCAGCCTGGCGACGTACCGCCACAAGCGGTCGCTGTACTGTTGGCACAGCGCCTCCCAGGCGTCCCGGTCTCCTTGTCGGAGGCCGAGGACGAGATCGGCGTCATTCATACCGTCAACCACGAATGCTCCCGGCGGGTCGAGCTCCACCCAGGTTGATTGCGCGACGTGGCCAAATGGGTCGCGGAAAGTGGCGAGTTGACGAGATTGTATCGAGAGGGAGGGTAGCTTTGGCCCGTTTTCTTGGCGTTCGACTGGAAGCCAAGCCGTCGGACATGTCTCGACGTTTGGATTCCGCGTCGCGAGGACGATCCAACCGTAATGGCGGCGCGAATGCGCTGCTTAGCCGGCGGCATCTTTGCTGTCGCCCTTGGCGGCGCACGCCTCGGGACGCACGACCGCAGCCATGATCAGACCGGCCAACGACCACCCGACAACTACATCGACGACAAAACCGAGTGTGTAGTCGAGTGGAAAGTACATCCAGTTCCAATAGGAGAGGTGGCCGATCAGGGCGACGAACACTCCCAGCCCGGTCACGAACCCGACGCGGTTGAGATAGCTGCCGCAACAGCCACCGGCCACCGTCGACAAGAGGCAAGCGGCGATGGCGGCGGCGAGGAAGTTGATGAGGAATCCGTTGAGCAGCATGCTCGTCGGCATCGGCGGCATCGGCGGACTGCCGTCGGCGTGATAGTAGACGCTAAAGATCGGCCCCTTTGCGTGCTTCTTATTAAACTCCGAATCCGGATTCGACATGTCGGACTCGTCCGCAAAACCGGGGGCTGAATAGACGCCGGTCTCGAGGTTTTGGGCGGTTAGAACTTCGATCACAGCGTCTTCGTTGGGAAACTGGTTAACGGTCGGAGCGTGCAGCGGGATGACCATCCAGACCATCATTCCCCACACGTAATAGACCGCTCCGCCAAGAACGCCGGCAATCAGGATCCGCACCATTTTTTTCTCCAAACTCCACCTGGATAACACGGCCGGTACGCGACTCAGTCGCTCGGCGGCGCGATTGCCCACTTGAAACGAATGGTCAACATACTCCATGTTGGAGCCGCCTTCACGTCTTTTGAATCACATTCGCATCCGCCGCGGTCCCTCCGAAGTCGCTTCGCATCAGCCTGACGATCGTCTACGATTGGGTTGACGCTGGCTCATATCTCACCTCGACACCCGGCCCCACTATGGAAACCAAATCTGAGTCAGAGCGGGACGTCGAATCGAAGATATCCGATGAGCAGATCGCCGACCTCCTGGAGACCGGCCCGCTGCCGATCGAAGATCGACGCAAGTCGCGCGCTCAGGCTCTTTCGGACGAGATGGCCGCGGCGGCTCAATTGATCGTGCCGCCCGCCGCCGTCGTCGACTCGCCACCGCCCGAAGACGACGTGGTCGATGAACCGGAGCCGCCCGCCGACTTGGCTCCGCCGGACGAACTTCTGCACGCGGCGCTGGTGTGCGGGCTGGTCGTGTTTCTGCCGTGCCTGTTGATCTTCTCCGCGGCCTGGCTGCTACTCGACGTCGGCGGCCTGATCGTTGTGGCGGCGGCCGGCGGTATCTCGAGTTTGTTCTTCATCGCCTACGTCCTGATGCAGATCCGCGACGCGCTGCAAGGCGCGCCGCGCGAGATCTCACCGACGCGACCGAGCGGCAAGGCCGAGGACGTGCGCTAACATGCGCTAACGCGCTGTGGAGTCTCTATGGAAACCGTTTTCGTCAGTGGCCCGACGGGGTGTATCGGATCGGCGACTGTTTCGTATCTACTCGACCACGGGGTCGATCGAGTCGTCGGCTTCTGCCGCCGTCGCGACATGTCGCGCATCGATGAACGATATCACGATCGCATCGAGCTGATCGAAGGAGACATCACCAGCCGCGACGATGTGGTCGCCGCGGTCGGCCGCGCGTCGCCGTCGAGCGTGATCCACCTGGCCGCGTTTCAGACTCCCGACTGCCAGTCGAACCCGTTGCTTGGCCTGGACGTGAACGTCGCGGGCACCATCAATATTTTTCGCGCCGCTCAGGCGGCCGGCGGCCAATTACAACGCGTTGTCTTCGCCAGCTCGGCCGCCGTCTACGGTCCCCGCTCGCTCTACTCGGGAGCCACGGTCGACTCGGCCGACCCGTACTTGCCGCCCAATCTCTACGGCTATTGGAAGGTCGCCGGTGAAGGGATGGGGCAAGCGTTTCATCGCGAGACGGGAGTGTCGACGGTCAGCCTGCGTTTGGCGACGACCTACGGACCGGGCCGAGACCGCGGCCTGACCTCCGCGCCGACGACTGCTCTGAAGGCCGCGGCGCTGGGCGCGCCGTTTCAAATGCCGTACCAGGGTCGTGAACACTATCATTTTGTCGAAGACGTGGGAGCCGGTTTCGCGCAAGCCGCCATCGAACCGTTCGCCGGCTACGGAGCCTTCAACCTCCGCGGCCGGACTGTGCAAGTGGCCGACTTCGTCGCGCTGATCCGGGAGCATCTACCGGAGGCCAACATCGGGATCGCCGACGACGCCGACACCATGCCGTTTGTGTGTGACTTGGGCGACACAGAAACAGTCGCCGCGTTTCCCCAGATGCCCCGCACCGACCTGCCCACCGGAGTCGCCAAGTCGCTACAACGTTTCCAAGAGATGCGCGATCGCGGCGAATTGACAACGAACGATTTGGATTGAGGTGTCGGTGACGCAACACGTTCAGCTCGCGTTGGCTATTCGGCAGGAAAAACCCTGCTCTCGATAGAGATCATCGGCGGCTGCCCCTCAAGAATACGGGTGAGTAGCAATGCGTCTTTTCGTCCCAGCGATGTTTCTGTTGAACTTGGCGTTGCTGCTCGGCCTGTGCGTATTCGGTCGAGAGCAAAGTGGCAACGAGGTGTGGTTGTTCGCCATCTGCGGAGTCGCGCTCAACCAAGCCATTCTCGTCGCAATCTGGACCGGGCTCGGCCCCGAACCGGCGATCGTGCGAATTCCCAGCGGCATCCTCCTGGTGTCGACTCAAGCCGCCCTCATGGCCATTCCATTTTTGAAACCGCTCGTCGAGGTTGCGAGTCTCGAATTCGGTCCGCCGAAAAGCGAAATGCTGACTGCATCTGGAGCCGTAGCGTTTTCTTTCTTGATGGCGATACTGTTGTTCTCTCTGGTACGGGCGATCAACTGGCGGTTGACTCGAGGAACGACGCGTCGGCCGCGCTATTCGGCCGGTGCGACCCTGCTTGTGCTGATCGCCACGATCGCCGCCCTGATCGGTCTGTTTCGCGATCGCATCGCTTGGGAAGTGATCGGTGCAACGTGGCTGGCCGAAATCCAAACCCAGGACATCCTAATCGTTCTCTGGGCGGGAGCGTGCGTCGGCTTTCTGCACTGGTTGTTGGTCGTCTTCTTTCTATGGCTGGCGCTGTCGCGTTTCACAGCTCAAAGACTCTACGCCAGGAGTTGGCGGTGGTTGCTGGCCATCCTGGCCGTCGTCGCCATCGGCTGCCATGCTGTCCACCAGCTCGACGCGATCGAGAAGGCGCCAGAGATTGCTCTGTCTACTTTCGACATCCTCACCCTCTGTGTCGGTGTTTTCTTTTTGGCGTACGGTCCCACGCTCTTGTCACTTCTGATTCTCGGTGCGGCGGGTTGGCGGCTGGCTCCTCCCCTTGACTCTGACGAGCCGGCCGAGTCGCCGAGCCATTCCTACCCGCTCGGGATCCACGTGGCGGCGCTGGCGGCCGCCGCCGCAGCGGCGACGGCGCTGATCTGGACGGAAACGCTCGACACGGCGTACGTCCACATGACGGCGACTTCCATCTCATCCGATGAGCGAGATCGGTTTACGGAACTGCACTTCAGCGAAGTCAGCGATGTAACGATTGCTCGCATTCCCAAGTCGACTCCGCTTCGGTCTCTCAGCTTCGACAGTGGACGCGTCTCGGCTGACGCCTTCGCACGTGTTCGCAACTGGACGGACATGACGCGCCTCGAACTCGATAACGTCCAGCTGGAACCGGCGGCGCTGAGAGCAATAGCAGATCTGCATTCGCTATCCGACCTCTCACTCGGCGACGCATTCGGAGACGCGCACCTCAAAGAATTGCCCCCACTTGCGACGCTTGAATCGCTGGTATTGTTCGAGTCGCAAACCACAGGTGCGGGGCTTTCCGAGTTACCCAAGCATCCCATCCTGAAACTTGTGCATCTGGGAAACACCGGTGTCGACGACACGGACCTTCGGCAAATGCCAGCCATGCCGCAACTCGAAACGCTGGTCCTTTTCGGAACCAAGATCACGGACGCCGGGCTTCCCGAGTTAGCGAAGCTCCCGTCTCTCAAATATCTTCATCTCTCTAATACGCGCATCACTGACAAGGGGCTCGAGACCGTCGCCCGACTGCCGAATCTCGAACAGTTGCTCATCTCTGAAACCCGCGTTACTGATGAAGGACTGGCGCGTCTCAAAGGATTGGGGCTAAAACATCTCTCTGTCAGCGGCATGAATGACGCCCGATTTGAACATTATCTCGCAGCCCTGGAACCGCAAGAATCACTTGAGCTGACTTTCTGGTGGAACGTGGGCGACGCGGGATTGGCGCACATTGGCGAGCAGACGGTGACGCTAAAACTATCTTCCCCCAACTTCACAGATGGGGCCATGCCTCACATCGCCAAATTGAAGAAACTACGATGGCTAGAACTGAGCAGCTCTCAAGTGACCTCCCAGGGGCTCGCTCACCTTGCCGCGCTCCAACAGCTGCGTCATCTCGATCTGTCACACACGGCCATCGACGCCGAAGGACTGGCCCACATCTCAAAACTCAAAAAGCTCCAAACTCTGCACCTGAGCGGCACGAAAATTACAGGTGAAGGACTGGCCCACATCTCGAAACTCGCGAAGCTCCAGAGTCTGCACCTGATAGGTACGAAACTCGCAAGTGAAGGTTTGCGGCACATCGAGAAACTCACTGAACTGCAGTACCTCAACTTGTGGTCTACGTCGATTGACGACGATGGCATGGTACACCTCGCGAAACTAAGGCAACTTCGGCATCTCGACCTATCAGATACGAGTATTGGCGACGACGGGCTGCGGCACTTGGCCGGCCTCAAACAGCTTCGCAGGTTGAAACTTTTCGGCAGCAAGGCCACTGGCCAAGGTGTGGCGCACCTGCGTGACCCGAAAACGGAAATCGAGATCTGGATCGAGTGGGACAAGGTGAGTCACGACCAGCGTGCGGAATTGAAGCGACTACCCAACCTAATCATTTCGTACTACTAATAGTCTGTCAGGCTTTTAGTCGGTCAGGCTTTGGATTTCGCGTATTGGACTTTTCCGGAACTCATTCTCCCACTTGGCGGACGGGGAATTCTGGCGAATTCCACTACGTGCTGGCCGAGTTGTTACGTAGTGGACTTCGCCAGAAGTCCGGCCCGGAAGTCCGGCCGACGATTGAACTGAAGCAGGGAATTCTGGCGAATTCCACTACGTGCGAATCACTATCTCGACTCTTCAATGCGTTTCATGGAGGCCACATGGACTGTCGCCGCTTCGTCCTCCCTTCGCTCTTCGTGGTCCACATGGCGCTCGTTCTCGGCCTGTGCGTGCTGGGCCGCGCACAGGATGGCGCCACCGTAACGTTGCATGCGCTCGACGCACTTGTACTCAACCAGGCGATACTCATCGCCATCTGGGTCGGTCTGGGACCCGAACCGATCATCGCGAGAATCTTCAGCGGCGTTTTGCTCTTGATAATTCAATGTGTGCTCGCAGCGATTCCGTCTCTCGGCCCGATTGTTCTGCAACTAGTTCGTGGACGATCCGACCTGACTGTTGCTTTCGCGCTGTTCCCTATGGGACTTGCGGCGTCCGGATTCATGGCGGCGTTCGCACTGTTCCTCGTCGTCCGCAGGTTCGGCTGGCGGTTCACGTTCGCGTCGAATCCGCCGCCTCGCTATTCGGCTGGCGGCGTGTTGTTTGTCTTGATTGCGATCATCGCTTCACTGTTCGGTCTGTTTCGCGATCGGTTTGCGTGGCGCGAACTCGGTGAACTCATGCCTCCCGACTTCCAACTTCAACCAGTTCTGACCGTCATGTGGCAGGGGGCTTTGCTCGGCGCGATCCACTGGCTGGTGATCATCGTCGTGCTCTGGCTCGCGCTGTCGCGGTTCACAGCTCAGTGGCTCTACGCCAGGAGTTGGAGTTGGTTGCTGGTCGTGCTGGCCATCGTCGCGATCGCCTGCGCGACGGCTCATAGGCAACTCGACGCACTGGACAAAGCGCCCGTAGCTCTGTCAACGCTCGATTCGCTCGCACTATTTGTGGGGCGGTGCTTTCTGACCTACAGTCCGACGCTCGTGTCACTCTTGATAATCGGTGCGGCCGGTTGGCGCCTTTGGCCCGCGAGCGATGACGACGCGCCGGCCGAGTCGCCGAGCCGCTCCTATCCACTCGGAATACACATCGCTGCGCTGGCTGCTGTCATCGTATCGGCGGCCGCGTTGATCTGGACGGAAACGCTCGACACGGCGTACGTCCGCATGACGGCAAGTGACATTGAATCCGATAGTCAGGAGCGTTTTACGCAACTCTCGTTTCGAAACGCCAACGATTTGATGATTGCTCGCATACCCAAGTCCGCCCCGCTTGAATCGTTAGAGTTGAGCTATGGACGCGTGTCGGCGGAGGCTCTCTCCCGGCTTCGCAAATGGCCCAGCGTTGAGGCATTCGCACTCGACAATGTTGAGTTCGAACCGCGGGCGGGAGTCGCGTTGGCCCACCTGCCGACGCTATCGCGATTGACGTTGGCCGGTAAAACGATCAAAGACGAGCACCTTCGAGAGATGCCCACGCTTGAGCAGGTCGAATCGTTGGTGTTGCACGATTCGGGGATCACCGCGGCTGGGATTGCGGAACTGCACAAGTTCCCGTCATTGAAGGTCCTGCACCTGGGAGATACCGATACGAACGACGCGGGACTACAGCAACTGCCCAAGTTGCCACAGCTCGATGCACTGTTTCTTTCCGGAACAGAAATCACAGACAGCGGCGTGCAAGAGCTGAAGAGATTCCCTTCGTTGCGTTGGCTTGTTCTCTCGAGCACCCGTATCGGGGATGAAGCTCTCAAGTCGATCGCGCGACTGCCGAATCTCGAGCGATTGTCGATTCTGCACACGCGAGTAACACCACAAGGGTTGGCGCATCTGAAAGGAATGCAATTGGAGCAACTCGACGTGGCGCACGGGTGGGGTGATGTCGGATTGAAGCACTTCTTCGCAGCTGTGGAGCCGCAAGAGGTTGTTGACCTGTACTTCTGGCGTGAGACAACAGATGCCGGGCTCGCGCATCTCGATGATTGTACAGTGACGTTGGTCCTGTCCTCGACCAACTTCACGGATGCTGGGATGCCCCATTTAGCTCGATTGCAGAACCTGAAAAGGCTCTACCTCTATGGCACTAGGATCACCGACCAGGGGCTTCGAGAACTTGCATCGCTCACGCAACTGCGCGAACTCAATCTCTCACAAACGTCGATCAGCGACGACGGTTTGCAGTACATCTCCAGCTTCACAAACCTTCAGACCCTTAGCCTAGGCGACACGAAGATCACTGGCACTGGGTTGGGGGGAATCGTAGCACTTGAGCAATTGGAGCACCTCAATCTGTCGGGCACAACGATCGAAGACGAAGCTCTCATACACGTCGCGAAACTTCCCGGCCTTACGGCTCTCTGGCTGACAAATACGAGGATTGGCGATGACGGTCTTGCTCACCTGGCGACAGCTCCGCAGCTCGGCTACCTCCAGTTGGCAGGAACGAAGATTGGCGATGACGGCCTGCGGCATTTGGCCAAGATCCCGCATTTAGCTGGCCTCGACGTTTCAAATACAAAGATAGG